>NZ_JBVKAE010000010.1:161965-261692 GCF_055598845.1 Amycolatopsis sp. NPDC039088
AACGGAGGACCCGGGAGAGGCTTCCTAAGGGCCAAAAAAGGCCGAAAAAATCCAAAAAACAAACACCAAGAGGGGCGGTGGGGGGCTCCCTCCTTCTTGGGGGGGGGGGGGGGGGGGGCCCCCCCCCCCCGCTCCCCAGTACAGGATGGCGAGCCAGTACACGAGTAGGTACCTAAGAGAGGTGCGCGGCGCGTCAAGCAGGCTGACAGGTGGGGCACCAGAAGAGGTTCCGCGCGGCCAGGTCGCTGCGCAGCACCGGCGTCCCGCAGACCAGGCACGGCAGCCCTTCGCGGCGGTAGACGTAGACCTCTCCCCCGTGCCGGTCCTGTCGCGGCGCGCGGCCGGTCACCTCGGGCAGATGCTCCGGCGCGACCGTGTCGATCCGTCCCACCCGGACACCGTGCCGCATGAGCGTCACGAGATCCGCCCACAGGTCGTCCCACAGCCCGCGATCGAGCGCGCGGCCGGGCAGGAGCGGGGCGACACCGTGCCGGAACAACACTTCGGCGCGGTAGACGTTGCCGACCCCGGCCAGCACCGACTGGTCCATCAGCAACGCCGCGATCGACGTCTTGGACCGCGAGATCCGCTCCCACGCCTTGTCCGGCTTCGCGTCACGACGCAGCGGATCCGGGCCAAGCCGGGCCTTGATCGCGTCGACCTGGGGCGTGTCGAGCAGTTCGCACCGGGTCGGGCCGCGCAGGTCGGCGGAATGCGTCGGGCCGACCAGGCGCATCCGCACCTGTCCCACCGGCTCCGAAACCGGCAAGGCGTCGTCGGAAAACGTGCCGTAGAGGCCGAGGTGGACGTGCACCGTCCCGTGTGGACCGTAGTCGTGGAACAGGTGCTTCCCGTACGCCTCGGCCTTCACCAGCACCCGGCCGTCCAAACGGGACGCTTCAGCGGCGAACCGTCCCTGCGGGCTGCTCACTTCGACCGGGTGACCGGCGAAACGGCGTTTGTGCAGACGGGCGAGGCGATGGAGCGTGTGCCCCTCGGGCATGTCAGTGCTCGGGCAGCGGCGGCGGCCAGCCGGTGTTCTCGTAGTCGACGATCTGCTGGACCCGGCGGCCGTGGCGCTCGTCCGGGCTCGGCGGGGTCGCGAGGAACGCCTCGACGATCTCGGTGGCCTCTTCGGCGGTGTGCATCCGCGCCCCGACGCCGATCAGCTGGGCGTGGTTGTGCTCGCGGGTGAGCTTCGCGGTCTCGACGCTCCACGCGAGACCGGCGCGGGCGCCCTTCACCTTGTTGGCCGCGATCTGCTCGCCGTTGCCGGAACCGCCGACGACGATGCCGAGGCTGCCCTCGTCCGCGACGACCCGGCGGGCCGCCTCGATGCAGAAGGCCGGGTAGTCGTCCGCCGCGTCGTAGACGAAGGGACCGACGTCCTCGACGTCGTGACCCTGCTCCTTGAGGTGGGCCACGAGGTGGTTCTTCAGTTCGAAACCGGCATGGTCAGAGCCAAGGTAAACACGCACGGTGCGGAGTCTGCCATCACCACGAGCCTCGGGCATGCTCTGGGGGTGGACATCTGGGGCCAGCGGGAATCCGACATCAGACTCGAATGGGGTCCCGAAGGCGTCGGCGCCCTCGGCGGGACTTGTGCCGTCCTGATCATCGTCGACGTGCTTTCCTTTTCCACCACAACGAATCTCGTGATCGGCAACGGCGGACGGGTACGGCCGGTCCGCTGGCGCGATCACCGTGCCGAGGAAGAAGCGAAGGCCGCCGGAGCCATCCTGGCGGGTGAAGGCGAGTGGACCCTGCGACCTTCGTCTGTGACGGAAATCCCTTCCGGCACCCTCCTCGCACTCCCGTCGCCCAACGGCGCCACGCTCTGCGCCGCCGCGGCCACGACCGGAGCCGACGTCTTGGCGGGCTGCCTGCGCAACGCCTCCGCCGTCGCCGCGCGTGCGGCCGAACTCGCGGACGGCCGCCCGATCGGCGTCATCCCGGCGGGGGAACGCTGGGGCATCGACGTACTCAGCGACGAGGGCGCGTTCGGACCGCTGCGGCCTTGTGTGGAAGACCAGCTCGGCGCGGGCACGGTCGTGGCCGCACTACGCCACTACGGCCGCATGTCCGCCGAAGCCCGCCTCGCGGCCGTCGCCGCCGAAGCGACCGACATCCCCCAAGCACTGGCAGAGTGCTCCTCGGGGAGAGAACTCGCCGCGGCCGGGCACGGGAACGACGTCACCCTCGCCGCACGACTCGATACGAGCAGCACGGTTCCGGTGCTGCGCAACGGAATTCTGGAGGACCTGTGACTTGGCTCGAACTCGCGGACGGCGTGTACGCCCGCCGCTACGAGGAGCTGGACCTGACGGTCGGACTGGTCGTCGGGAGCGAACGCTGCCTGGTCGTCGACGTCCGGGGTGACGTCGACCAGGGCGCCGAACTCGCCGCGGCGGTGCGGGAGATCACCCCGCTGCCGTGGTCGGTCGTCTACACCCACGCGCATTTCGACCACGCCTTCGGCACCACGCCGTTCCTGCCGTGCGATGTCTGGGCGCACGAAGCATGCCTGACCGAGCTGACCACTTACGGTGAGGGCGCCCGGAAAAAGTGGATGGAGCACTACCTCAAGGAAAACCGGCCCGAAATGGCCAAGGCGCTGGAACGCACCGAGCTCACCATGCCGGACCGGCTGATCACCGACACCGCCGAGATCGATCTGGGCGGTCGCGAGGTCGTGCTGCGGTTCCTCGGCCACGCCCACACCGACCACGATCTGTTCGTGCACGTGCCCGACGCCGGCGTCCTCTACGCGGGCGACGCCGTCGAGAACGCCGAAGCAGGCTTCAGCGCGTTCTCCTTCAACGACGGCAGCTCGCTGCCCGGTTGGACGGACGTGATGGACGCGATCCTCGCGCTGGACCCGAAGATCATCGTCGCCGGGCACGGAGACCCGGTCGACACCGCGTTCATCGCGAAGCATCGCGATGGGCTGCGCGAACTCGTCGCACTCAAAACACGGATCAAGGCAGGAGACCTCACGACGGACGAAGCCGTCGCGAAGTCCCCTTACCCCGACGATGTCACCAAGGCCGCGCTGGAGACCCCTTAATCGAAGTTCAGGTCCCCGGTCCGGGTGCGCTTCAGCTCGAAGAAGTCCGGGTAGCTCGCGAGCGCGCGGGCACCGTCGAAGATCTTGACGGCGTCCTCGCCACGCGGGATCGAGCTGAGCACGGGGCCGAAGAAGGCGACGCCGTCGATGTGGATGGTCGGGGTGCCGACGTCCATTCCGACGGGGTTCATACCTTCGTAGTGACTCTTTTTCAGCGCCTCGTCGTACTCGGTCGACTCCGCGGCCTCGGCCAGTTCGGCCGGGGCGCCGATGGCTTCGAGGGTCTCCTTGATCACCTGCGGGATGTCCTTGTTGCCCTGATTGTGGTGGCGCGTGCCGAATTCGGTGTAGAAGTCGCGCAGGGCCTCCTCGCCGTTCTTCTGCGCGAGCGCCGTCGCGACACGGACCGGGCCCCAGCCCTTGCTCAGCAGCTCCTTGTACTGCTCAGGCAGGTCTTCGCGACCGCTGTTGAGCTCGGAAAGGCTCATGATCCGGAAGCGCAGATCGAGCGAGCGGTGCTTTTCCACTTCGAGGATCCAGCGCGAGCTGATCCAGGCGAAGGGACAGATCGGGTCGAAGTAGAAGTCGACCTTGGTCGTCTCGGACGGGGCGGTCATCAAGTTCTCCCAATGCCATCGTCTGGTGGAGCGGTGCCTACAGAGTGCTACACAGCGAGCCAACATCGCGGCCGTCGGTGTTGTTCCCGTCGTCAGCACCGCCCTCGACATGATTGGATGCCTGTAGTTGGAAACCAAAACCGATACCGATGACCAGAGGTGCCAGTGCCCGCCCCCAACCTGACACGAGACCAAGCCAAGCTGCGCGCGGATCTGCTCGACGTCGAGTCCTACGACATCGAGCTGGATCTGACCGACGGCCGCGGCGGTCCCGGTGAGAAGACCTTCACGTCGAAGACGACGATCAAGTTCGCGAGCGCCAGAAGCGGCGAAGCGTCGTGGGTCGACATCGTCGCCGAGGGGATCGAGTCCGCCGTCCTCAACGGGACGGAGCTCGACGTCAGCGGGTACGTCGAGGACAAGGGCGTCGAGCTGCCGTCGCTCGCCGAGTCCAACGAACTCGTCGTGGACGCGGTCTGCCGGTACATGAACACCGGCGAGGGCCTGCACCGGTTCGTCGACCCGGTGGACGACGGCGTCTACCTCTACACGCAGTTCGAGACCGCCGACGCCAAGCGCATGTTCGCCTGCTTCGACCAGCCCGACCTCAAGTCGGTCTACCGGCTCACCGTGCTCGCGCCGAAGGACTGGAAGGTCATTTCGAACGCGCTGGTCGAGTCGACGGAAGAGACCCCGGAGGGTGCCGTCCGCACCGTTTTCGCCGTGTCCGAGCGGATCTCGACCTACCTGGTCGCCCTCATCGCGGGCCCGTACAGCGAGTGGCGCGACGAGTACTCCGACGAGCACCGCACGATCCCGCTGGGCATCTACTGCCGCGCTTCGCTCGCCGAGCACATGGACGCGGACAAGCTGTTCACCGAGACCAAGCAGGGTTTCGCCTTCTACCACGACAAGTTCGCCACCCCGTACCCGTTCTCCAAGTACGACCAGCTGTTCGTGCCGGAGTTCAACGCGGGCGCGATGGAGAACGCGGGCGCCGTCACCTTCCTCGAGGACTACGTCTTCCGCAGCCGTGTCACGCGCTACGCCTACGAGCGCCGCGCCGAGACGCTGCTGCACGAGATGGCGCACATGTGGTTCGGCGACCTGGTCACCATGCGCTGGTGGGACGACCTGTGGCTGAACGAGTCGTTCGCGACCTTCGCGAGCGTGCTCGCGCAGGCCGAGGCGACCGAGTACAAGAACGCGTGGACCAGCTTCGCGAACATCGAGAAGTCGTGGGCGTACCGGCAGGACCAGCTGCCCTCGACCCATCCGATCGCCGCGGACATCGTCGATCTGCACGCGGTCGAGGTGAACTTCGACGGCATCACCTACGCCAAGGGCGCGAGCGTGCTCAAGCAGCTCGTCGCCTACGTCGGGCTCGACCACTTCCTCGAAGGCCTGAAGGTCTACTTCGGCAAGCACGCCTGGGGCAACGCGACCCTGGCGGATCTGCTGGGCGCGCTGGAAGAGGCGTCGGGCCGCGACCTGTCGTGGTGGAGCGCGCAGTGGCTGGAGACCACCGGTCTCAACTCGCTGAGCCCGCGCTACGAGGTCGGCGCGGACGGCACGTACACCTCGTTCGCGGTCACCCAGACCGGCGCCAAGCCGGGTGCCGGTGAGCTGCGGACGCACCGCGTCGCGGTCGGCGTCTACGACGAGGACGAAAACGGCAAGATCGTCCGCAAGCACCGCGTCGAACTCGACGTCGACGGCGAACGCACCGACGTGCCGGAGCTGGTCGGTCTCCCGGCGGGCAAGCTCGTGCTGGTCAACGACGACGACCTGACCTACTGCACGATGCGGCTCGACCCGGCGTCGCTGACCACGCTGATCGACCGCATCGCCGACATCACCGACCCGCTGCCCCGCACGCTGTGCTGGTCGGCGGCCTGGGAGATGACGCGGGAGGCCGAGCTCAAGGCCCGCGACTTCGTCACGCTGGTCCAGCGCGGCGTGCACACCGAGACCGAGGTCGGCGTGGTGCAGCGGCTGCTGCTCCAGGCGCAGACGGCGCTGAACTCGTACGCGAACCCGGCGTGGGCGGCGGACAAGGGCTGGCCGGAGTTCTCCGGACGGCTGCTGGAACTGGCGCAGGGCGCCGAAGCCGGTTCGGACCACCAGCTCGCGTTCGTGAACTCGCTCGCCGGATGCGTGCTCGACGAGAAGACGCTGGCGATCATCGCGGGCTGGCTCGACGGCACGGCTCCGCTGGAGGGCCTGACCGTCGACACCGACCTGCGCTGGCGGCTGCTGCAGGCGCTGGTCGCGCACGGCAAGGCGGAGAACGCCGAGATCGACGCGGAACTTGCCAAGGACGACACCGCCGCCGGGCGGCGGCAGGCGGAGCGCTCGCGGGCGCTCCGGCCGACCAGCGACGCGAAGGCCGACGCGTGGCAGCGGGCGGTGTACGACGACGAGCTGCCCAACGCGGTCAGCGACTCGCTGATCACCGGCTTCTCCCACCCTGGTCAGAAGCATCTGCTCGGCGACTACGTGACGCGCTACTTCGACGTCATCGACGAGGTGTGGCAGCGGCGCTCCAGCGAGCGGGCGCAGCCGACCGTGGTCGGGCTGTACCCGTCGTGGGCGGTCGAGCCGTCGACCGTGGCGGCGTCGGACACGTGGCTGGCCGGGGAGCGCCCGGCGGCACTGCGCCGTCTCGTTTCGGAAGGCCGGGCCGGGATCGTCCGCGCGCTGGCCGCCCGTGAGTTCGACTCGCAGGCCGACGCGTAGTCCGGTGACGCCCTTGGTCCCGTAACGCAATGAAAGGTCCTTTCCTTGCAAATTTTGCAAGGAAAGGACCTTTCATGGCACTCGGAAGTGCTTGAAGCGAGCGTCAGTGCTGAGGTGAGCCGGCCTGGTCGCTCAGCATGCGCAGGGCGTTCACGAGACCGCCGATGAGGTCGCCTTCCTTGAAGGAGGCCACCATGCTGGCCACGGCGAGCTTCGCGCCGCGATCGGGCAGGCGGTACCGGGCCTGCGAGCCCGTCACGATCTCGATGGCACGCTGACCGGGCGACACGGCGACGACCACGGAGTCGGCCGGGTTGTCGGTCGAGGCCAGCAGGCCTTCGGCGGCCGCGCGGGTGTCGTCGCCGAGTTCACCGAGGTACACACTGAAGTCGAGGCCGGTCTCGCGGCTGGCCAGCGTGAGCGCCTCGTCCAGCCGGGCAAGCTGCTGGGTCGAGAATGGGCTGATCGGCCCAGCCGGTTCGTACATCTTGGCGGCGGAAATCCGGCCGCTCGAGGTAACGGCGGCGCCGTAACCGGGCTCTTCGTCAACAGCTGCGGACGCGTGGGTCAGTTCACCAGTTGCCACGAGCGCCTCCCGTCACCGAAGTTCCGTCCGTCGCACCGACGGCGGTCGCACCGCCAACGTTCGCGTGCGAATGCCTGGCGCCGACACCCTCGGGGTTGGCGCTCCACCACATGGCCGGGTACTCCCACGGCTGCCCCGGCCGGTACCGGGCGTTGCCCGCGCCCTTCGACCGCAGCGTGGCCACCCCGCAAAGCGCGTAGATGGCCAGGGGGATCACCGCGAAGACCAGGATCGTCTCGACAAGGTTCACGCGCGTGAGCGTATCCGACCCGGGTACGGAACGCCGTGCCGCACCCGGTCCCGTGACATGGTCCGTGCCACCTACCGCTCGCCGTCCGCGAGGGGCCGTCCGCCGCTTGCCGCGAAAGCGCTCCCACGTTGGGCCGAAGCCCTCAAGGCCGAAAGGTTGCAACTCAACGTACGGGCGGCCGCACCCGGCGCTGTCGTCTTGTCGTGGCCTTGAAATCCTCGTAGCTTTTTCACCTGTACGGGCCTTGCGCCCAGCTCCCCCACCCCAGCAGGTAACGCACCGGTCGCAGGAGGACTTGTCATGCAGAGCACCCAGACACCCGGCCAGGCGATCATCGACGACATTTCGTCACTCTTCGAAACTGAATTCTTCACCGGCACGCGTGTGACGGCGGGCACACGGGTTACGCGGGGTACTCGTGTCACTCGCGGTACCCGGGTCACCGCCGGCACCCGCGTCACCCGTGGCACCCGGGTGACCCGTGGCACCCGGGTGACCCGTGGCACCCGCGTCACCGCCGGCACTCGCGTCACCTGCGGAACCCGCGTCACCCGTAGCACGCGCGTCACTCGCGGAACCCGCGTCACGGCAGGCACCCGCGTCACTCGCGGCGCCCGGGTGACCCGCGGCACCCGCGTCACCTGCCAGAACGACTTCTCGCTGGCCGCCTGAGCCCGGGCACGACCGGTCAAGCAGGGGACGGCGTACTCGTAACAAGTTTCACCACGGCATCATCGGCTCGCCCCGGCCGCCGAAAGGCAGCCGGGGCGCCGACGTGTTCAGCTTCAGAACCGAAGTCAGGCCGCGGTTCCCAGGTACGGCCGCCACAGCGGGTCGGCCTCCTTGGAATGGGCGAGCAGCCGCCAATGCGGCCCGTGCGGGGCCCTCGGCACGACGCGCAGCCGCCAGCCGATCTCGGACAGCAGCTTGTCCGCCTTCCGATGGTTGCACTTGGCGCAGCAGGCCACGCAGTTCGTCCAGGTGTGGGGACCACCACGGCTGCGTGGGACGACGTGGTCGATCGTCTCGGCCCGTCCCCCGCAGTAGGCGCAGCGGTACCGGTCGCGGTGCATCAGCCCGGCCCGGGTCAGCGGCACCTGCGCACGGTAGGGCACGCGTACGTAGGTACTCAGCCGGATCACCGAAGGCACGGGCAGCGAGACCGAAGCGGCGTGCAGTTCGAGCCCTCCCGGGTCTCCGTGCACCACCTCGGCCTTGCCGCACATCACCAGGACCACCGCGCGCCGCAACGGCAGCGCCGTGAGCGGCTCGAACGTGGCATTCAACAGCAATACCCGTCTGCGACCCCACGAAGTCGTCGTGGGTGCCGCCGTAGTCGACGGATCCCGCCCTCTACGCTGTCCGGGCGGGCGGGCAACACCCCCTGGCCGGGTTCCCGGCCCGCCCGGTGGCGCCCCGTGCGAGGGGGCACCTCCCGGATGAGCGCGCAACACGACCTCCGGCGCCTGTCCGGCCAAGGCTTGGCTCGGGACGCCGAGGGGGATGGGTTGTCGGTCTGGCACTCGACCACCTCCACCGGTGCAGGCATAGTCGACCACAGATCAGCCCCAAAGTGCACGTGTGTTACAAGACGTGTCACATGCGCGCGACCCCGCGTCCACCTGAAGTCGGGTGTTTTCGAATCCGCGGGGGCTCCTGCCGCGCCCAGCAGCGCGAACGGTCCCCGCCGAGCTGGAAAGGACATTTCTTCTCCGTGAACCTGCTCCCCACCGAACCACCGGCCTGCGTCAAGGACGCCAGCACCTTCTGCGGCCAGGTGTTCCAGGTCACAAACAACGAATGGCTCTCCGCGTCGGCCGGCTGGCTGCTGACGAAGCCGATCAAGATCCTGCTGATCATGGCCGTGGCGTTCCTGCTGCGGTACCTGGTCCGGCGCCTGATCAACCGCGTGACGCGGATGCCGGGCGGCTCCAAGAAACTGCCCACCCTGTTGAGACCGCTGCGGGAAAAGGCTCCCGAAGTGCTCGGGTCGGCGGTCATGGAACGACGCCGTCAGCGCGCCGCCACGATCGGCTCGGTACTCAAGTCGATGGCGACGTTCTTCATCTACGGCCTCGCGTTCATCCTCGTGCTGGGCGAACTGGGCATCGACCTGGCGCCGATCATCGCCTCCGCCGGCATCGTCGGTGTCGCGCTCGGTTTCGGCGCGCAGAACCTCGTCAAGGACTTCCTCTCCGGCATCTTCATGATGATCGAGGACCAGTACGGCGTCGGTGACGTCGTCGACGTCGGAGAGGCGTCCGGCACCGTCGAGGCCGTCGGCCTCCGGATCACCACCCTGCGTGACATCAACGGCACCGTCTGGTACGTCCGCAACGGCGAGGTGCTGCGGGTCGGCAACTCGAGCCAGGGCTTCGCGGTGGCCGTCGTCGACGTCCCGCTCAGCTACTCGGTCGACGTCGAGAAGGCCACCGAGCTGATGGCCGAGAAGTCGAAGGCCCTCCTGGAGAACGAGGCACTGGCACCCCACGTACTGGAGCCGCCCGAGATGCTCGGTGTGGAGTCCGTGACGCCGGAAGGCATCAAGGTCCGGCTGACGGTGAAGGTCCGGCCCGGCAAGCAGTGGTCCGTGCAGCGCGCGCTGCGGGCGCACCTGCTCGCCGCGCTCGACGAAGCGGGCTTCGAACCACCTCTGGGGCGCTTTATGTCGACCAGCCCCGCCGCCCAGTAGGACAAGGGCAGAATGGAAGTGTGTCCGTGAGCGAACCAGACCCCACGACCTTGTACGAGGCGATCGGCGGTGAACCGGTCTTCACCCGGATCGTCGCGCGGTTCTACGCCGAGGTGGCGGTCGACGAAGTCCTTCGCCCGCTGTACCCCGAGGAGGACCTCGGGCCGGCGGAGGAACGCTTCCGGCTGTTCCTCATGCAGTACTGGGGTGGCCCGCACACCTACTCCGATCAGCGCGGCCACCCTCGGCTGCGGATGCGGCACGCGCCGTTCAAGATCGGCCCGATCGAACGCGACGCCTGGCTGCGCTGCATCAAGATCGCGGTCGACGAGGAGCACATCGAAGAGCCGTACCGCAGTCAGCTGTGGGCGTACCTGGAGATGGCCGCCAACAGCATGATGAACAGTTTCGTCTGATGGGGCGCGACGTGGCTTGGTGGGACCAGGCGGTCTTCTACCAGGTCTACGTGCGCTCGTTCGCCGATTCCGACGGGGACGGCGTCGGTGACCTCGAAGGCATCCGCGGCAAGCTCGGGTACCTGGAGCTGCTCGGGGTCGACGCGCTGTGGCTGACACCGTTCTACCGCTCGCCCATGGCCGACCACGGGTACGACATCGCCGATCCGCGCGATGTCGACCCGATGTTCGGCACCCTCGGCGATTTCGACGTCCTGCTGACCGAGGCGCACAAACGCGGCATCAAGGTCACCATCGACGTCGTCCCCAACCACACCAGCAACACCCACGCCTGGTTCAAATCGGCGATGGCGGCGCCGCCGGGAAGCCCGGAACGGGATCGCTACATCTTCCGTGACGGGCTCGGCCCGCGCGGCGACGAGCCGCCGAACAACTGGGTCAGCGCGTTCGGCGGCCCGGCGTGGACCAGGGTCCCGGACGGCCAGTGGTACCTGCACCTGTTCTCGCCACAGCAGCCGGATCTGAACTGGACCAACCACGAGGTCGCCGCCGATCTGGAGCGCACCCTGCGGTTCTGGCTGGACCACGGGGTGGACGGCTTCCGCATCGACGTCGCGCACGGCATGGCGAAACCGCCGGGCCTGCCGGACATGGACCCGCGGGTTAACCCGATCGGGCAGAGCGAGTTCTACGACCCAAGGTTCGACAACGACCGGGTTCACGAGATCCACCAGATGATCCGCAAGGTCCTCGACGAGTACCCGGACGCGATGGCCGTCGGCGAGATCTGGGTGACCGACGAGGAACGCCTCGCGCGTTATCTGCGGCCGGACGAACTGCATCTGGCGTTCAACTTCCGGCTCGCGCTCACGCATTTCGACGCGGACGCGCTGCGGACGGCCATCGAACGGTCCCTGGCGGTACCGAAGGCCGCCGGGGCCTCCGCCACCTGGACGCTGAGCAACCACGACGTCTGGCGGCAGGTCAGCCGGTACGGCGGGGGTGAGCGGGGCGTGCGGCGGGCGCGGGCGATGGCGCTGGTCGAACTCGCGCTGCCCGGAACGGTCTATCTGTACAACGGCGAGGAACTGGGCCTCGGCAACGTCGACCTCCCGCCCGAGGCGCTCGCCGACCCGCGCGCCAAAACCGCCGGCGCCGAATTCGGCCGCGACGCGGCGCGGGTGCCGCTGCCGTGGGAAGGCGACCGTCCGCCGTTCGGTTTCTCGCGCAATCCGCGCACCTGGCTACCGATGCCCGGTTCCTGGGCGTCGGTGACCGTGGAGGCGCAACTGGAGGATCCCGCGTCGACGCTGTCGCTGTACCGGCGGGCGATCGAGCTCCGCAAGTCACATCGGGCTTTCCGCGGCGACGACCTCGAGTGGTACGGCGCCCCGGCCGGCTGTTTCGCGTTCCGGCGGCGCGGCGGCGGGCTGGTCTGCGCGCTGAACACGTCCGCGAGCCCGATCGCGTTGCCACCGGGCGAGGTGTTGCTCTCCAGCGTGCCGCTGGTGGACGGAAAACTGCCTCCGGACGCGGCCGCCTGGCTCGTCTGACCTCTTTCGGGAGCTCAGACGAGCCGAGCGACTCAGTTCACGACGATGGAGTAATTGCGGCTGTTGATCGACAGGGCGCCGTCAGCGGTGCGGCTGAAGACCTGCATGGGGTAGAAACCCGACGCGGTGGGAGTGAAGATGAAGCTCGCCTTGCCGTCGGCCCCGGCCGGGACCACGGTCGGATTGCTCCACTCCTCGTTGAAGTAGTAGACGTACTCGACGACGCCCAGCGTACGAGGGGTCAGGGTGAAGACGCCGGCGATGCCGGGACCTCCGCTGCCCTGCAAGTCCGGGTAATCGGTGCTCGCCACCAGCGGAGCGTCCTGGGCCGTGTACAGCCAGCCGGCGGTGCCCGAGGTCAACCCCGCTCCGGTCGTGCTCCGCACGTACAGCTGGTGAGACCCCATGGCCGCCGTGACGACGTTCGCGGTCGCGGTGCCACCGGCCGAGGCCGCGACGGTGGTCTCCGGCCCGTTGTCGATCCGGTAGGTGTAGGACACGACATCGGCGATGCCGGGGCTGAAGCGGAACTCGGCGGGCACTCCGACCCCGGTTTCCCAGGGCCCGGAGATCCGGGGCTCCGTCGACTGCACGTAAAAGTGGTGGACGTGCTGCGGCGACCGGTTGCCCGCGCTGTCGACGCTCGCCACGTAGAGATCATTCGGGCCGGACGTCTGCGGGGTGTAGGAAACCGTCGCGGACCCGCCGGCGTGGTTCGCCGCCACGAAGGTGCCTGCCGGATCGGTGTTCCCGTAGTAGAACCCGACGACCGTGCTGTCGCCGTTGGCGTCGAAGGTGAACGAACCCGGCACTCCGGCGCCGGGGTGCCAGGCACCGTCGTCCGGGTACTCGGCCGAAGTCACGGTGGGCTCGGCGATCAGGGAAGTGGCGCTCGCCTGTGCCGGTGCGGCGCTCAGCGCCACCACCCCGACGGCCAGCAGCGCGGTGACTCTCTGACGAATTCTCATTTCGAAACCCCCAGGTGATTTTGCTGTCGAATTCAACTGAACACATTCCCGCAGGGGAACGGACGCCATGAAAGGTCCTTTCCTCGCAAATTCTGCGAGGAAAGGACCTTTCCTAGCGCGCTAGGAGCTCAGTTCATGCCCGGGTGCAGCTTGTACTGCGTCTGGGCGTTGAACTGGTTCTGCCGGACGAGCTTCGCCGGGAAGGTCCGCCAGTCGTTCAGTTCCAGGACGTCGAGGCCCTTCACGATGTCGGACGAGAAGATGTGGCCGTTGTACCAGTACGCCGACCACGTGCCGCCGCCGACGAGCTTCTCGTTCGAGAGCGGGCCGCGCTCCCAGTACGCGATCTCCTTCGGCTTCGCCGAGTCGGTGAAGTCCCACACCGAGACACCGCCCTGGTACCAGGACTGGACCATGATGTCCTTGCCCGGAACCGGGATCAGCGAGCCGTTGTGCGCCACGCAGTTCTCGGTCTCGGACTGGAGCCGCGGGATCTTGTAGTAGCTGCGGAACTCCAGCTTGCGGTTGTCGCCGCGGCCGGTGATCTCGTAGATGCCGTTGGCACCGCGGGTGGAGCCGAACTTCTCCAGGCAGGTCGCCATGCCACCGCCGCCGAGTTCGTCGGTGAAGACGACCTTGTTGGCTTCGTTATTGAAGGTGGCGCTGTGCCAGAACGCGAAGTTCACGTTGTCCTGGACACGGCTGAGGACCCGCGGCTTGAGGCGGTCGGAGATGTCGAACAGGACGCCGTCACCCATGCAGGCACCGGCCATCAGGTCCTTCTCCGGGAGCGCCGTGAGGTCGTGGCAACCAGTGGTCGCCGAGCGGCGGGTGCCGTCGGGGTTGTCGCCGCCGGCGTTGCCGCCGTCCGGGAACAGCACCGGGGTCGCGACGAGCGCGGCCTTCGCCGGGTCCTTGACCGGGACCTTGACGATCGAGATCTTGTCGTGCGGCGGCTGGCAGTCGGGCAGGTTCGCGGCCGGCGCGTACGACGAGACGTACACGTAGACGTTCTTGCCGCTCTTGTCCGGCACCATCGTGTTGGTGTGCGAACCGCAGTCGGTCTCGACCGCCGCGACGTACTTCGGCGCAGCGAGGTTCGAGATGTCGAAGATCTTGATGCCTTCCCACGCCGACTTCTCCGACGCGGGCTTCGCGACGCTGTTGCACGAGTTGTCGCTACGCGAGGAGTCGGTCGACAGGAAGAGCAGGTCACCGGAGATCGACACGTCGTTCTGCCCGCCGGGGCAGAGGACCTGGCTGACGATCTTCGGGCGGTAGGGGTTGCGGACGTCGAAGACGTTGAAGCCGTCGTACGTGCCGACGATCGCGTGTCCCTTGGTGAACGCGATGTCCGTTCCGGTCGAGTCCTTGGTGAACGGTCCCTGCTGCGGGACGTTCGCGATCGACCGGAGGTTGGGGCTGTGGACGATCTCGTCCACCCCCGGGATCGTGGTCGCCGACGGTTCGGCGATGACGGCCGGCGCGACGACCGCGCTGGAGGCCCCGAGGGCGGCGACTGCGGCCGCCGACACGAAGACCCTGGTCAAGCGGCGTTTCAGCCCAGGCTGCAGCACGATATGGCTCTCCTTCCACCCAGCTTTACGGGAACCTTATTCCTTATTTAGGCTCAGCAGATACCGACCAATGGAGGATCTCCCGGGATGAAAAAGAGTTTGACATCGGCGCTGGTGATCGCCGCGTTCCTCGTCTCGGGCTGCACCGGCTCCGACACCCCCGCCACGACGACGTCCAGCGCCCCGGTGATCGTCCCCGGAAAGCCGGGTGAGCAGGCGGGCACCGTCGCTCCCGGCCCGGTGAAGCGCGATCAGCCCAACCAGGCCGACGTCGACTACATCACCATGATGATCCCCCACCACCAGCAGGCGAAGGTGATGACCGACCTGGTGCCGGGCAAGACGGCGAACGAGCAGATCCGCGCGATCGCGGGCCGGATCTCGGTCGCCCAGGACGGTGAGATCACGATGATGAAGACGTGGCTCACCGATCGCGGCAAGCCGGTGCCCGGCGAGGGCCACGACGGGCACGGAGGCCACCACGATCACGCGCTCATGCCCGGGATGGCGACGGAGGAGCAGCTGGCCGATCTGCGGGCGGCCTCCGGCACGGCCTTCGAGAAGCTGTTCCTCGACCTGATGATCGCGCACCACCAGGGCGCCTTGACCATGGCCGAAGCCCAGCTCGGCAAGGGAGTGGAGATCAAGGCTCAGGAGATGGCGCAAGAGGTCATCACCGGCCAGTCCGCCGAGATCGAGCGCATGAAGGCGATGCGGGCGACGCTCTAGTCACCCCTGCGTTTCGTCCTCTGAATGCGGTAGTTGGCGACGCCAACTACCGCATTCAGAGGACGAAACGCGGGAGGTCAGGCGTCGCCGGACGAGCCCATGTCTCCGAAGCCGGAGTCCGAGCCGGAGTCGTCGAGGGTGCCCGAGACGATCCAGGTCGCCAGCGCGGCGGCCTGGACGTAGGGCGCCGCCTTCGCCGCGGCCCGTCCTGCCGATTTGGCCCGGCCCCATTTCTCCGGGCGTTCGGCGCGTTCCGGCGCCTCTTCACCCGGCGGCCGCTCGGTGCGCCACGGGGTCTCCTCCGGCCGGACCTCGGCGAGGAAGTCCGCGGTCGGGTCCTCCCCGTCCTTACCGGCGTCCTTGTCGCTCATGGGGACAGCCTGACACCGCGGGCGGCCCGAAGCCACCCGCGGCGCGCGGCGGTAAGAAACCCGTCAGAACAGCAAGGGTAGGAGCGCGTGGCGGCGCTTGAGGACGGCGCCGTACCGCGCGTCGATGCGCATCCACGAATCCGTCGCGGTCACGCGGACGACGTCGTCGGCGATCGACGAGTCGAGGAAGCCCATCCCCGACAACGCGAACAGGCACCGCATCTGAACCTTGATCTCCAGCTCACCGCCGGTGACGGTGAGCACCGCCTGGTCCATCAGCGACGCGGGCGGGTTGCCGTGCGGGCCGACGTTGTCGCGGGCGAGCGCCACCCCGCGATCGGCGAGCTCCGAGATCACCGTCGCCGGCAGTTCGTCCACCAGCTGCCAGCGCCCCGGAGCGGGCAGCTCCGAATGCCACATCAGGTCCCTGGCCGGCCCCGGATCCATCCGCTCGCCGCCCGCCACGGTCAGCGCGGCGAGCAATTCGTTGCCGGAGACCGTGACGTCCGACGGCGTGATGTCGCCGGCGACGGCCCTGGTCGCGAGGACCTCGAACGGGGTCGCGCTCCACGCCTCGACGACACCGTCGCCGCGCTGACGCAAACGCACCAGCGTGTTCTGGTCGAGCCGGACCGCCCTGGCCACGAACGCGCCGAGCGTTTCGCGGTCACCCGCGTCCGGGATGACGAGCTCAGGCATCCACGAACCCCTTCTCCAGGAAGGCGCGTTCGTCCTCGGTCAGCCGCCGCGGCCGCTCGGACACCGTGTCGTACGGCGCGAGCACCGTCTCCGCGGTGACCGCGACCTTGTCGGACTCGGCGGGCCCGGCGTGTACCCGGTAGCCGAGAGTGAAGCTGGCGTGCTTCAAGTCCTTCAACGAGATCTCCACCCGGATGTCCTGATCGGACACCACGATCGGCGAACGGTAATGGACGGCCAGCTTCACCACCACGATGCCCTTGGGCAGTTCGGTGAGCCCGGCCCGGACGGCGTCCCCGAACAGCAGCGGGATCCGTGCCTCCTCGAGCAGGGTCACCAGATTCGCGTGGTTGACGTGCCCGTAGACGTCCATATCCGACCAGCGCGGCCGGATCAGGGAAATGTAGCTCACTACCTCACCGTGCTCCGGATCTGCCTCGCCGCCACCGACAGCGTCGCCAGGTCGAGCTTGCCGGACTTGCTGATCTCGTCCAGTGCCACCCTGGCGCGCTGCAGCCGCGACGCGTTGGTCTTCTCCCAGTGCGCGATCTTCTCATCCGCGTCGGTGCCGGAATCGCTGTGCCGCAACGCGTCCAGCGTGATCGCCCGCAGTGAGCCGTACACGTCGTCCCGCAGCGCCAGCCGCGCGAGCGCGTGCCAGCGGTTGCCGCGTTCGAGACCGCTGATCGAGGTCAGCATCTTGTCGACGCTGAGGTGATCGGACAGCGCGTAGTACAGCGCCGCGGTCTCCGCCGGGCTCTGCACCGCGTCGATCCCGACCTGCTGCTCGGCCAGCTCCGCCACGTCGGTGACGTCGAGCAGGCCGAAGGTGTGCAGCAGGAGCGCCACGCGCTGGGCCAGTTCGACCGGGACACCCCGCTCGGCCAGCCGCTCGGCGTTGTGGTCGACGGACTCGCATTCGACACCGCGGAGCAGTTCGTGCGCCCGCGGGGCCAGTTCGCCGACGACCCGGCCGAACCGGTTGATCTCGGCGAGCGGGGCCAGCGGCTGCGGCCGGTTGGTGAGGAACCAGCGGGCCGCCCGGTCGAGCAGCCTGCGGGTCTCCAGCATCATCTCGTCCGCGACCTCGGTCGGCACGACGTTGTCCAGCGCGTCGATCTGCGCCCACAGCGAGGGCAGGTCGAAGACGTGGGTGACCACGGCGTACGCGCGGACGGCGTCGGTCGCGGTCGCGTTCATCTCCTCCATCAGGCGGAAGACGTAGGAGATCCCGGCGCCGTCGACGACCTCGTTGGCCACCATCGTGGTGATGATCTCGCGCTTCAGCGGGTGCTGGAAGATCGCGTCGCCGAAGCGTTCGCGCAGCGGCTTGGGGAAGTACTCCGGCAGACGGCGCGAGAACACTTCCGAATCCGGGAGTTCGCTCGCCAGCAGCTCGTCCTTGAGGTCGAGCTTGACGTGCGCCATGAGCGTCGCCAGCTCCGGCGAGGTGAGGCCCTTGTCCGCCTTCTCCAGCGCACGGAACTCCGCCGAACTCGGCAGGGCTTCGAGCTTGCGGTCGAAGGCGCCCTTCGCGACCAGTGCCGCGACGAGCCGCTGGTGCACCGAGACCATCGGCTCGGCGTGCGCCCGGCTGACGCCGAGCACGGCGTTCTGCCGGTAGTTGTCGGCGAGCACCAGCTCGCCGACCTCGTCGGTCATCTGCTCCAGCAGTTCGTTGCGCTGCTCGGCACCCAGCGATCCGGTCGCGACCAGGTGATCCAGCAGGATCTTGATGTTGACCTCGTGGTCGGAGCAGTCGACGCCGGCGGAGTTGTCGAGCGCGTCGGTGTTGATCTTGCCGCCCGCGCGGGCGAACTCGATCCGGCCGAGCTGGGTCAGGCCCAGGTTGCCGCCCTCGCCGACGACCTTGACGCGAAGCTGGTTTCCGTTGACGCGCAAGGCGTCGTTGGCCTTGTCACCCGCGTCGGCGTGGGTCTCGTTCTCGGCCTTGACGTAGGTGCCGATCCCGCCGTTCCACAGCAGTTCGACCGGGGCCAGCAGGATCGCCTGCATGAGGTCGTTCGGCGCCAGCTTCGTGACGTCCTCGCCGAGCCCGAGGGCCTCGCGGACCTGCGGGCTGATCGGGATCGTCTTCGCCGACCGCGAGTAGATGCCACCACCCTCGCTGATCAGCGAACGGTCGTAGTCCTCCCATGACGAACGCGGCAGGTCGAACAGCCGCCGCCGCTCGGCGAACGAGGTCGCCGAGTCCGGGTTCGGGTCGAGGAAGATGTGCAGGTGGTTGAAGGCGGCCACGAGCCGGATGTGCTCCGAGAGCAGCATCCCGTTCCCGAAGACGTCGCCCATCATGTCGCCGATGCCGACGACGGTGAAGTCCTCGGTCTGGGTGTCCTTGCCCAGCTCGCGGAAGTGGCGTTTGACGCTCTCCCAGGCACCCTTCGCGGTGATGCCCATGGCCTTGTGGTCGTAACCGACCGAACCACCGGAGGCGAAGGCGTCCCCGAGCCAGAACCCGTAGTTCGCCGAAACCTCGTTCGCGATGTCGGAGAACTTCGCGGTGCCCTTGTCGGCCGCGACCACGAGATAGCTGTCGTCGCCGTCGTGACGGACCACGCCCGGCGCCGGGACGGTCTTGCCCTCGACGCGGTTGTCGGTCACGTCCAGCAGGCCGGAAATGAACATCCGGTAGCAGGCGATGCCCTCGTTCAGCTGGGCGTCGCGGTCCAGACCCGGGTCACCGGTCGGCGTCGGCGGGCGCTTCACGACGAACCCGCCCTTCGCGCCGACGGGCACGATGACCGCGTTCTTGACCGCCTGCGCCTTGACCAGGCCGAGGATCTCCGTGCGGAAGTCCTCCCGGCGGTCGGACCACCGCAGGCCACCGCGCGCGACGTCGCCGAAGCGCAGGTGCACGCCCTCGACCCGCGGCGAGTAGACGAAGATCTCGTACTTCGGCCGCGGCTCGGGCAGTTCGGGCACCGCGCTCGGGTCGAGCTTGAGCGCCAGGTACTGCCGGGAATTCCCGTCCGCGTCGGTGACGTGGTAGTTCGTGCGCAGCGTGGCGAGGATGACCGCCATCAGCCGCCGCAGGATCCGGTCCTCGTCGAGACTGGTCACCTCGTCGACCAGCTTGCCGATCTCGGCGGTGAGCTGATCGGCCTGCGACGCGCGGGCCTCGGCACTGATCGAGAGGTCGAAGCGGGTCTCGAACAACCGCACCAGCGCGGTGGCGATATCGGTGTGCGCGAGCACGGTGTTCTCGATGTACTCCTGCGAGAACGGGATCTTCGTCTGGCGCAGGTACCGCGAGTAGGCCCGCAGGATGGCCGCCTGACGCCAGGTGAGCCCGGCGCGCAGGACGAGCCCGTTGAAGCCGTCGACCTCGCAGTCGCCGCGCCAGGCGGCGTGGAACGCCTCCTGGAAACGGACGCGCAGGTCGGTGTCCGCGTGGTCGAGGACCTGCGGGTCGATCCGCAGGCCGAAGTCGTAGATCCACGACCGGCCACCGTCTTCACGGCGCAGTTCGTAGGGCCGCTCGTCGACGACCTCCACACCCATCCGCTGCAGGACCGGGAGCACCTTCGAAAGGGTGACACCCTCGCCGCGCAGGTACAGCTTGAAGCGCCGCTCCCCCGCCTCGGCGTCGGCGGGCAGGTAGAACGACATCGACAGGTCGCCCTCGTCGGTCAACGACTCCAGGGCACGGAGGTCGGCGAGCGCTTCGAGCGCGCTGAAGTCCTCCTTGTAGCCCTCGGGGAACACCGCGGCGAACCGCTGCCCCTGTTCACCCGCGGACTCCTCGCCCAGCAGGCCGATCGCGACGCCGCTGTCCCCGGCGCGCTCGCGGCGTTCGGCGAGGATCGCCTCGACCATCCGGTCGTCCCAGCTGCGGACGGCTTCGTTGAGCCTTTCCTGGATGCGCAGGGTGTCCGGTTCCGACGCCTGCGAGGGGTCGGTGTGCACGATGAAGTGCACCTGCGCGAGCACGGTCTCGCCTATGCGCGCGCTGTACTCCAGTTGCGTGCCTTCGAGTTCTTCGAGCAGGACCTCCTGCATGGCGAGCCGCGAACGGGTCGTGTAGCGGTCGCGCGGGAGGTACACGAGGCAGGAGTAGAAGCGGCCGTACGGGTCGCGGCGCAGGAACAGCCGCAGCCGCCGTCGATCCGACAACGTGATCGCGCCGGTCGTCGTGGAGTACAGCGAATCGGTGTCGGCCGAGAACAGGTCTGCCCGCGGCCAGTTCTGCAGCACCTCGAGCATCCGCTGGCCGGAGAAGGACTCCATCGGGAAGCCCGCGCGGTGGATGACCTCGCGAACCCTGTTGCACACCACGGGGATGTCCAGCACGTTCTCGTGCAGGGCGGTGGTGGTGAACATGCCGAGGAAACGGTGTTCGCCGGTGACGTTTCCCTTGTCGTCGAACGTTTTCACGCCGACGTAGTACGGATAGACCGGGCGGTGCACCGTCGACGGCGCGCTCGCCTGGGTCAGCACCAACAGCGTCGGCGCGAGCGCGGACACCGCCGTGTCAGGACCGGCGGTGAGGCTCCGCGCGGCCAAGCTGTCCTGGCGCAGCACGCCCAGCCCGGTCGCGAGCACCGCGCGCAAGGCGGGCTCGTCGTTGTCGGGGTGCGGGTTGTCGATCAGCTCGTAGCGGCGGTAGCCGAGGAAGGTGAAGTGGCCGTCGGCGAGCCAGCGCAACAGCCGGGCACCTTCGGCGACCTCGTGCGCGGACAACCGCGGCGGGTTCTCGTCCAGCTCGTCGGCGAGACGGCGCGCCTGCTCCGCCATCTTGTCGGTGTCCTCGACGACCTCGCGCACGTCGCCCAGCACCGACGAGAGCCGGTTGTCCAGCTCGCGGGCCCGGTCCGGGTCCGTCACCAGGTCGATCTCGATGTACATCCACGATTCGGCCGCCGAATTCGCCGGTGGCTCGGCCGGATCGGCGTCCGGGTGGACCGCCAGCAGCTCGCCGGTGAGATCACGGCTGACCACGACGATCGGGTGCACGATGCGCTGCACCTGCACGCCGTCACGGGCGAACTCGGCCGCGACGGAATCCACGAGATAGGGCATGTCGTCCGTGACGACCTGCACGACGGTGGCCTCACGCGTCCAGCCGTCTTCGGGACCGGTCGGGTTCAGCAGGCGCACCGCGGGCCGGCCGGGCATCCGGTCCTTGGCCAGCTGCAGATGCGAGCGGACCGCGCCGACGAGGTCGACCGGGTCGTCACCGAGAATCTCTTCGGCCGGGATGTGCCGGTAGTACAGGCGGATCAGGTCGCCGATCTCCGGGGCGTACGCCGCGGCGGCGTCGATCAGGTCGTCCCGGATCTGCTCCGGGTTCACCGACCGGCGCCGGGCGCCATCTTCGGTGCCGACATCTTTTCCGGGCGGGGACGAGACTCCCGTCGAGCTCATTTGAGACAACTCTCCACTGTGCGAGATTGACACCGCGACCGGCACGACTCTGTACCGGCCCAGACCCCAACCTACAGCTCCGGACTGACGGCTCCACAAGGCCGGGTCATTCCCGTCCGTCGAAGATTTCCCTGCTCAGATAGCGGAATCGCCGTGATCGGTTCAGCTACCGGCGGGTCACATAGGCGGTCTGTCCGGACCTTCGCGCGCCTCGCCGCACTGGGGTGACCAGCACCCATTCCCGCTCACGGGAATGACACGAGGTTTCACCCCGGTCGGCTGAATCGTTCCAGTTCAGCACTGCTCCGACCGAGGTGGAGCAAGGGACCTTTGCTATCGCCGGGTCAGTCGCTCCCATTGGCGCGGTGCCGGTCGCGGCCGTTGACCGGCCGCTTTCCCGAGTCCTGGGAACCCAGTTGTTTCACGAGCGCGGCGGCGCTCGCGGTGCCGGCCTGATGCTCGGCGAGCGCGCGGGCCAGCAGATCGGCGAGACCGGCGTCCGGCGGCGGCTCGTCTTCCGCGATGGCGCGGGCGTAGCTCTCCGGGAACGGCGTGATCGGCCGCCAGGAACCGGTGTCGGTCAACGGGTCCAGCGCCGGTGGCATCCGCAGCCGCGGCAGCCACGGATCAACGACCTCTTCCTTAGCGCTCTCCTGGACGTTCTCCTGGGTATCACCGGGGAACGACGGTGCCGGATCTTCCCGGGGCGGTGGCGCGAGCGGGACGGCGGGTTCGGCGTACTCCACCGGCGTCTGCTCCCGGCGGGCGCGTCCGGTTTCGGCGCGCTCCTCGGCGGCGGGGTCGGGATGCGTGGCGTCCGCGGTGTTGTCCGCACGACGGCGGCCACCGCCTTGCCCGGCGGCGCTGGAGATCCCCAGCCGGTCCAGCACCGATTTCGCCGCCACGGAACCGTGTTCCGCGTCGTGCCTGGTCGTCCGCGAGACGGGCGCGGTGGACCGGCGGGCGCGTTCTTCGGCCGCCCATTCGTCGCTCTCCCACAACGGCGCGGCGGTCCCCGGCGTACGCGGTGGTTCGGCTTCCGCCGCGATCCGCGGCCGGGGTTCGGCGGCGGGTTCGGGGGCCAGGAGCAGTTCCGGGATCACCGGTTCCGGCATCGGTTCCTCGTACCGGGCGGGAGTCTCCGACCGACGCCGCGCGGCCGGGATCGGGGTTTCCGGCCGGGTGACCGTGGGGTCAGGCGCCGAAGAGGTGACGTGCTCGCGAGCGGCGGGAGCTTCCGGACGGCTGCGTCGTCCGCGCTCCGGCTCCGGTCGCGGTGCGGGTTTCGGCGGCGGCATCAGTTTCGGCGCGGCGGGTTCGGCCTTGGGCTCGAACCGGATCGACGGCTTGGGCTCCTGGGGTTTCTTCGGTACCCGGCGGCGCCAGTCACCGGCGGACGCCGCGGCTTCGCGAGCCGGCTCCGGACGGGACGGCGGCTTCAACACCGGCGCTTCGGTCTTTTCCGCGGCGGGTGCCACGGGAGGCTGTTCCTCCGGACGCGGAGGGGCGACGGGACGCGACGGCTCGTCCGGCGTGTGCCGCGACGGCTCGGGTGCGGCGTGGCTGTTCTGCCGCACGGGCCGCGGCGGTTCACGGTGAACCGGCGGCTCAGCGGCCGCCCGCTTCGGAGGCGCCGCGTCGATCGGCGCCATCACCGAGGTCACCTCGGCCGGCGCGGGTTCGGGTGCCGTGACGGCGGACGGACGCACGGCGACGGCCCGCAGGACGTCGTCCAGGTCGACCGCGGTGTTCTCGGCCGCGCCGAACTCGCCGACCAGGACATTGCACGCCTGCCTGCGCGCGCGGGCGTGCAGGTGCTCGGCAGCACGCGAACGGTGCAGGCAGCCGATGGCCTCCTCGGGACGGCCGAGCCGTTCCTCGATCTGCGCGAGTTCCAGCCACAACCGTGCCGTGACAGCGTGCAGGCGGTGATCCTCGGTCCCGGCGACCGCTTCGCGCACGAGCATTCCCGCGGCTTCCCCGGATCCCGCGGGCAGCAGGACGCGGGTGGCCACCGCCAGCCGCAACCACGCGGCAGGCGAGATCCCGGCGGCCCGCACGGGCGCGTCGAGGACCGGCTGTGCCACCTCCAGCGCCATCTCCGTGTCGCCCCGGTCCAGCAACGTGCAGACGAGTTGCAGGACCAGCCGGATCCGGACGAGACCGCCGTCGTCGTCGGGGTTCGCGAGCTTTTCGAGCATGCCCAGCCCGGTCCGCGCGGCGTCCGCCGCCGCCGTCAGATCGCCGTGACGACGACGGTGCGCCGACACCCCGACCCGCAGCATCGCGCGGATCAGCAGCTGTGAATCCGCCGTCATCGAGCCGTCGCCGAGCACGAGCTTGTCCGCTTCGGCGAGCACGCGGTCCAATTCCGTCTTCCGGCCGAACTGGGCCAGGCAGCCGACGAGATGGCACAACGCCTCGGCCCGGTGCACCGGCGAGACCGCCGGATCCGCCAGCAGCGGACGCAGCGCGGCCAGCCCGGTCAGCGGGATACCGACACTGCGCGCGCAGACCGCGAGGTCGATCCTCAACCGGGCCGCGATGTCGCCGTAGCCCGCGTGTTCGGCGGCGCGCAGGGCCGCCACCGCCCGGCCGACCGTCCGGGGACGGCCGCCGAGCCGCACCCGAGCGGTCACCACGAGGCTCTCCGCGCGGATCCACTGCTCGTCGGCACCGGCCGCCTCGGCGAGCGCGGCCGCGCGCTCCCCGAGGACCAGTGCGAGTTCCGGCGCCCTCAAATGCAGGGCGTCCGCTCGTTCGATCAGCCTGCCGACAGCGGACAAGGTTCCCCCGGTGGCAGCCGTCCGCCCACCCACCATGGTGGTGGGTGAGCCCGGCCGTTGGCGCTTGCTGGCTTCCACGGGGAACCCCCGGCCCTCAGTCGCGGGTCAGCTTGCGATGGGTGACGCGGTGCGGACGAGCGGCCTCGGCACCGAGACGCTCGACCTTGTTCTTCTCGTAGCCCTCGAAGTTACCTTCGAACCAGAACCATTGCGAGGGGTTCTCGTCGGTGCCTTCCCAGGCGAGGATGTGCGTCGCGACCCGGTCGAGGAACCACCGGTCGTGCGAGATGACCACGGCGCAGCCGGGGAACTGTTCGAGAGCGTTCTCCAGCGAACCCAGCGTCTCGACGTCCAGGTCGTTCGTCGGCTCGTCGAGCAGGATCAGGTTCCCGCCCTGTTTGAGGGTCAGCGCCAGGTTCAGCCGGTTGCGCTCACCACCGGAGAGCACGCCCGCCGGCTTCTGCTGGTCCGGCCCCTTGAAACCGAACGCGCTGACGTAGGCACGCGAGGGCATTTCGGTCTGCCCGACGTGGATGTAGTCCAGCTTGTCCGAAACCACCTCCCATACCGTCTTCTTCGGGTCGATCCCACCACGGTTCTGGTCCACATAGGACAGTTTGACCGTCTCGCCGATCTTGACCTGCCCGGCGTCCGGCTCTTCGAGCCCGACGATCGTCTTGAACAGGGTCGTCTTACCGACACCGTTCGGGCCGATCACACCGACGATGCCGTTGCGCGGCAGGTCGAACGACAGTCCGTCGATCAGCACCCGGTCGTCGAAACCCTTGCGCAGCTTCTCGACCTCGACGACCACGCTGCCCAGCCGGGGCCCCGGCGGGATCTGGATCTCTTCGAAGTCGAGCTTGCGGTGCTTGTCCGCCTCCGCGGCCATCTCCTCGTAGCGGTCGAGCCGGGACCGCGACTTGGTCTGGCGCGCCTTGGCGTTGGACCGGACCCATTCGAGTTCGGACTTCAGCCGCTTGGCGAGCTTGGCGTCCTTCTTGCCCTGTACCTCGAGCCGCTCGCGCTTCTTCTCCAGGTACGTCGAGTAGTTGCCCTCGTAGCCGACGACGCGGCCGCGGTCGAGCTCCATGATCCACTCGGCCACGTTGTCCAGGAAGTACCGGTCGTGGGTGACGGCGAGGACGGCGCCCGCGTAGTTCGCGAGGAACTGTTCCAGCCACAGCACGCTTTCGGCGTCCAGATGGTTGGTGGGCTCGTCGAGGAGCAGCAGGTCCGGCGCGGACAGGAGGAGCTTGCACAGCGCGACCCGGCGGCGCTCACCACCGGAGAGGTGGGTGACCGGCTCTTCCGGCGGCGGACAGCGCAAGGCGTCCATCGCCTGCTCCACCGCGGAGTCGATCTCCCACGCGTCGGCGTGGTCGAGGTCCTCCTGGAGCTTGCCCATCTCCTCCATCAGCTCGTCGCTGTAGTCGGTCGCCATGAGTTCGGCGACCTCGTTGAAGCGGTTGAGCTTGACCTTGATGTCGCCCAACCCCTCCTCGACGTTCTCGCGGACGGTCTTTTCCTCGTTGAGCTCCGGCTCCTGCATGAGGATGCCGACGCTGGCGCCAGGCTGGAGGAAGGCTTCGCCGTTGCTGGCCTGCTCGATCCCCGCCATGATCTTCAGAACGGTGGACTTACCCGCGCCGTTGGGCCCCACCACGCCGATCTTGGCGCCGGGGTAGAACGCGGTGCTGACGTCGTCGAGGATGACCTTGTCCCCGACGGTCTTGCGCACCTTCTTCATGGTGTAGATGAACTCGGCCATACAAGCGATCGTAGAGCGAGCCGATCGCGGCCTTGACGGCGGTCACCACCGAACTACCCACAGTCAGTCCGATATCACTGATTGTCTGTTGGTGAACCCGCGTCCGCGATCGCGTCGACAGGGCGCGACCTGGTCATACCTCTCACGTTGGCGAGACAGGCGCCCTGCCACCGCGATAGCGGGGCCTTCGGCCGGGGCGGGTTCACGTGTTATATCGCGTTCGCGAGGCACGTTGCAGCTCCGCCCACAGGCTCTGAGTGAGCATCGGACCCCTCATCCCACAGGTGCCTCTTCCAGTGCGGTGACCATGGGATTCCCCGGAGGCGGCGACGGCATCGGGATCGCCCTGGGCCGGTCACGCCCGGTCCGCCGGATCTCGGCCGAACAACGCGCGAGGTTGGGGCCGATGGAGAAGGCCTCAAGCTCAGGTAGACCGAGAGGCGCCGGGATCTCCTCCGCGGTCTCGGCGCCCCGCAGCCGCCCGGCCACGATCACCGGATCACCCTTGCTGAGGCACGAGAAAGCCGCCATCGCCAGCTTTCGCCAGCAGGTGACCCTGACCGCGAGCTGCCGCCCATCGCCCCACTCCCCTCTTTCCTTGTCGTACCGGCGTTCGACACTCCGCAAACCGAACGACACGACGTCGTGCCCGTGCACCCGCTCCGGATGGTGGACCGGTTCACTGGTCAGGTTGCCGATCATGGTCACCCAGGTCTCGCCCATCGCCATCACATCCGCCTTTCGCCTCGATCCGGGCCGCTCCCGGTGTTTCCCTTGACCACAGCCTGCCTCGGTTCAAGGGGTGAAAACGGGCGCGAACGGGATCTGTGGACAACTGCGGGCGATGTGGGCTTCCTGTGGACAACTCGGACCGAAAACCGGGAAGGCAGGCGGAGATGTGGTAACGCGCCGCCATTGCGGGTGGCGGTGGTGGTGAGGCTCGTGACGGCCTTCCTGGGCGGATGAGGGGAACTTTGAGGGACTCTGAGTCCCTCAAGGAGTCCTTCACGACCCGGCACCTGCCGCACCTAAGAGCCGGAACCCGGACCCCGGCCCTGATCCGCCAGTTTCTTCAGCATCGCGTTGTAGGCGTTCAGGTCCTCGTCACCCGAGGCGTCCTCGCGGCGATCCCGGCGCCGGGCCTCCCGCTCGTCCTGCCGCGCCCACTGCACCAGCAGCGCGACCAGCACCAGCAGCACCGGCAGTTCACCGGACGCCCACGCGATCCCGCCGCCGAGCCGCTGGTCGGTCAGCAGGTCGGTGACCCACGGCAGCTTCAGCGACCGGTAGAAGTCCTGGCCGAGCACGGTCTGCATGCTCATCAGCGCGATACCGAAGAACGCGTGGAACGGCATGGCGGCGAACATCATCCCCAGCCGTCCCAGATGCGGGATCCGGCGCGGCGCCGGGTCGACGCCGATCACCGGCCAGTAGAAGACGTATCCGGCGAGCAGGAAGTGCGCGTTCATCGCCAGATGCGCCCAGTGGTAGTTCAGCGCGGCGTCGAACAGACCCGAGAAGTACAGGCCGTAGAAGGAACCGACGAACAACAGCAGTGCCACGATCGGATGCGTCAGAAACCGTGAGATCGGTGAGTGCACGAAGGCGAGCAGCCATTCGCGCGGTCCGGGCGGGGCGTCCTTGCCCGCCGCGGGCAGCGCGCGCAGCGCGAGCGTCACGGGTCCGCCGAGGACGAACAGCACCGGCGCCACCATGGACAGCAGCATGTGGTTGCCCATGTGGACGCTGAACATCGCGGGCGCGTACCGCCCGATGCCGGACGACGTCGCGATCAGCAGCACGAAACAGCCCGCGAGCCACGCGACGATCCGGCCGGTGGCCCAGGTGTCGCCGCGGCGCCGCAGCCGACGGACGCCGGCGAGGTACAGCCCGGCGAGAACGAGCGCGAGGGTGCCGTAAACGAGGTCGAACCGCCAGTCCGTGAGCAGCCGGAAGACGGTCGGCGGACCGGAAAGGTCGTAGCCGATCAGCAGTTCCGTCGTGGACGGCTGGGTGAACGATTCCTGCGGCGGCGGGGTCTTCGCGAGACCGGTGGCGATGCCGATCGTGATGAACATGATCAGCACCTCGACCGCGGCGAGCCGCAGCAGCTGCCCGCCACCGGCGCCGTTCACCAGCCCGGCGACGCCCTTTTGCCGTTGCTGGTGCCCGAAGACGCCGAGCAGCAGCAGCGCGACGATCTTCGCGAGCACGAGCAGGCCGTAGTCGGTGGAGAACAGGTCGGCGATCCTGATCCGCACCAGCGCGTTGACGATGCCGGAGACCGCCATCACGATCCAGCAGACCAGCGCCAGCTTGGAAAACCGCGTCGCGGCGAGGGTGAGGTTCTCGCCGCGGCGCCAGCCGAGCGCGAGCAACGCCACCAGGCCGCCGACCCACAGCGCGGCGGCGACGAGGTGGTAGAGCAGGCTGTTGGTCGCCATGTCGTGCGAGCCGCCGCTCGCGGAATGCCCGGTGACCGCGACCGGGATCAGCCCGCCGACGGACAGGAAGAAGACCACCGTCGTCCAGCCCCAGGTCAGCGCGAGACGGCAGCCGAGTGCGACCAGCAGCGCGATCAACGCGGTGAACAGCCAGGCCTTGGGCTGCTCGATGGCGTCCACGAGGTCGACGAGGACCTGCGGCGAGAGCACCTCGGTGAACGGGCGGCCAGCGCCGTCCGCGGCGGAGAAGAAGATCGACGCGGCGGCGGCGAAGAACCAGACCCACGCGGCGGCGCCCGCGACGCGGATGGCCGAGTAGCCGTCCGCCGCGAGCGTGCCGGTCTTCTGCGGCGGGACGAGGAACGCGGCGAGCAGCAGCGAACCGACGCACAGCACCGAGGACGCCTCGGCCAGCACCCTGACGACGGTGATGCCGTAGCGCGTCACCAGGCCCGGATCCGGCAGGCCCGCGATGACGTAACCGGCGCCACCGGTCAGCGCGACCAGTCCGACGGCCACCACCGCGGCGAGAAGCGCCCCGATCGACACCAGCGGCAGGACACCGGCCTTCCGCGCGGATGGGGCCGGTTTCGTCTCGGGGTCTGAAGGCACGTCACGAGGGTATGCCGGGTGCGCAAGGGGCAAGATGGCGGCGTGCGGATCATCCTGCTGAGGCACGCCGAGTCGCTCGGCAACGTCGACGAGCTCGCCTACACCCGGATCCCCGACCACGCCCTCCCCCTCACCGAGGCAGGCCGTGAGCAGGCACGGCGGGCAGGGCCGGAGATCAAGGCACTCTTCGACGGGGAGCGGCCGGCCGTGTACGTCAGCCCGTATCTGCGGACGCGGGAAACGTTGCGGCTATTGGACATCGGCAACTACGAGCGGATCGTGCCGGAGCCAAGGCTGCGGGAACAGGACTGGGGCAACCTCCAGGATCCGCTGGAGCAGGAGGTACAGAAGCAACGCCGTCACGAGTTCGGGCACTTCTTCTACCGGCTCCCGTTCGGTGAATCCGGGGCGGACGTCGACGACCGGGTGGCGGCGTTCCTCAGCGAACTGGCGGCTTGCGGCGAAGATCACCCCAGGACCGTGCTGGTCGTCTCACACGGCCTGACCATCCGGTTGCTGTGCCGGCGGCTCTTCGGCTGGAGCATCGAACTGTTCGAGTCGCTGTCCAATCCGACGACCTGCGAATACCGCGTCCTCGAGCGCGACGGCGACAAGTGGACGCTGGATCGCCCCTTCCGTCAGTGGCGGGACTCACCCGACAGGGAGACTCAGCACTGAGGGTGCGAGCAGCACCACCCTCGTCCCCAGCCCGGGGCTGGACTCGATGCGGGCGAAACCGCCGATCTCCGCCATCCGCGCGATGATCGAGTTCTCCAGGCCGAATCCGCGCCGCTGGTCGCCCACGTCGAAACCGGCGCCGTGATCGCGCACGGTCAAGGAAACGCCGCCGTCGATCTCCTCGACGCTGACGACGGCCCGTCTGGTCCCGGAGTGCTTGAGGGTGTTGCGCAGCGCCTCCCGCGTCGCGTCGTGCAGGGCCACGGCCGCCTCCTCCGAGAGGTCCGGACCACAGTCGTCCTGGATGACGATCTCGGCCCGCAGCCCCTCCGCGGCCATCTCGGCGGCGAGCAGCCGGAGCCGCTGATGCAACCCGAGCGGACCCGTCTGTTCGTGTTCGAGGCTGATCCGGATGCGCATCGCCTGTGCGCGGGCGGTGCGGCGGACCCGGTCGAGGCTGGCCGCCGGATCGAGTTCGTCGGCGGGCGCGGGGATCGCGAACGATTCCATCACCTGCAGGACGGTGTCGTGGACGTCGCGGCGGTGCCGTTCACGTTCCGCCGCCCTACCCTGCTGCTCTCCGAAGCCGAGCGCGAATCGCATCGAAGCGCCGACCAGGCCGACGATCGCGAGTGACGCCACCAGTGCCGTTCCGAGGGTGAGGAAGAGAGCGACCGGGGAGCCTGGGTACACGGTCGAATGCAGCACGATCGCGCCCCCGGTGACCAGCGCACCCGCGAGCGCGCCGCGCAGCAGGGTCCAGATCATCACCGTGCCCATCAGCTGGGTCCAGACGATCGACATGATCGCGGGGTCCGAGCCGATCAGCGCGGCCCCCAGAGTGAGTACCAGTGCGGATGCGGCGTCGGCCGCGGGGACCAGCCGGGTACCCGCCGGATCGCGGGCGGACCGGCGGAAGACCCAGGCGGCCTCGGCGACGTTCGGCACCAGGTGCAGCGCCGCGACCGCCCACAGCACCGAAGAGCCGCCGTCACCCGCCGCCCACAGCGCCTGCGCGAGCATCGCCAGCCGGAACACCACCGGGACCAGCACGAGCCGGGGCAAGGTGGTCCGCGCCAGCCGCGGCGGGATTCCGCCTCCGAGCATCAGCATCCTCACGCCGCTCCTCCCCGGATCAGCCACCCTGAAACAGCGAGCGAGTCGCATTCATTTCAGTTTACGAGCAATCAGCTTGCCCGCGGCGCGGCGAGGATGTCAACGGGCGACGGGTTCGGAAACCTCCTCCCGTTTCCGCGCCCTGGCGGCGGCCAACGCGGACGGGACGATCAGAGCGGCGGTCAAGCCGACGAACAGGAACGACACCCAGAGCGACGTCACCTGCGCGATTCCGCCGATCAGAGGCGGCCCGGCGAGGAAGCCGGTGTAGGCGATCGCGGTGACGAACGCCAGTTCCCGCTCCCCTCCGGTGCCGTCGGCGCGTTTGCCCGCCGCACCCGCGAGGCTCAACGCGATCGGGAAGGCCGCGGCCAGTCCGGCACCCGCCAGCACGAAGCCGACGAATCCGAACACCGGTGACGGCGCCAGCGCGGCGAGCACGAGTCCCACCGCGGCGAGCCCGGCGCCCGCGGCCAGCGCGCGGGTCGCGCCGAAACGGTTCTGGAGCCGGCCGCCCACGAGCCGGGCGAGCGCCATGGCCAAAGCGAACCCGGCGTAAGCGAAGGCCGCGGCGCCCTCGCCGACGCCGTGCACGGACGTCATCAGCAGCGCGGACCAGTCCGAACTCGCGCCTTCCGCGATCGCCGAGAACAGCGCGATGGCGGCGAGCAGCCAGAGCACGGGACGTTTGACGGGCGGTGTCCGCGGTTTCTCGACGGGTTCGGTGTGCACGGGTCGCGCGCCGGGCACTGCCGCGATGATGAAGGCGAGCACGATCAGCGCGACCACGGCGGCGACGGTGAGATGCCTGCCCGGCGACCACTGATGCGACGCGGCGAGGCCTGCGGCGACCGAACCCGCGAGCGCGCCGAAACTGAACCCGGCGTGCAGGGTCTGCATGATGGCGCGCCCGGAACGACGCTCCACCTCGACACCCGCGACGTTCATCGCGACATCCAGCGCGCCGTTGCTCACCCCGAGCACGAACAGCGCCCCGGCCAGCAGGGGCACCGACGTCGAGAAGCCGATCATCGGCAGCGAGGCACAGGCGATGATCGCACTGCCCGCCACCACCGCCCGCGCGCCGTACCGCTCGATCAGCCGCCCCGACACCGACGCCGCGATCAACATCCCGACGCTGGCCCCCAGGAGCGCCAGCCCCAGAACACCCGGCGAGGCACTCACTCTTTCCGACAGCGCCGGCGTCCGCGTCGCCCAGGAGCCGAGCGCGACCCCGTTGAGCGCGAACACGGTGAAAACGGCAGTACGATCACGCATAGACCCCAGTCTCCTTCCGATTCCTGTTTTCCCAGAATGACTTAAGCGCTTCAGAAAGTCCACCTGTCCCGCTCGGGTCTAGACTGCGGCCGTGACCAGCACGCGACGGCGAAGGCCGACGTTGGACGATGTCGCCGAGGCCGTCGGGGTGTCGCGGGCGACCGTTTCCAACGCGTACAACCGGCCCGATCAGCTGTCCGCCCAGCTGCGCGGCGAGGTGCTGCGCGCGGCCAAGAAGATCGGGTACGCGGGGCCGAACCCGACCGCGCGCAGCCTCGCCACCAGCCGCACCGGCGCGATCGCGGTCATGCTGGACACGAACCTCTCGCTCGCGTTCTCGGACCCCGCCCTCTCCGTCACCCTCGACGCGCTCGCCTCCGTCGTCGACCCCGGAGGGCACGCCCTCCTCCTGCTGCCGGGAGACGGCGAGAGCGGCGGCCCGCGCGCGGAACGCGTCTTGACCGCGCAGGCCGACATCGCGGTGGCGTGTTCCCTGGCGGACGGCGCACCGGCACTGGACGCGGTCCGCGACCGCAGGATGCCGCTGGTGGTGATCGACCAGCCGCACGTCCGCGGGGCGGCGAGGATCGGCGTGGAGGACAGGGCGGGCGCGGCCGCGGCGGCCCGGCATCTGCTCGAACTCGGGCATCGGCGGATCGGGATCTTCTCGGCGCAATGCCTGTCCTCGCCGCGCGGTGGCGAGATGACCCCGGAACACGCCGCGGACACGCGCTTCCACGACACGCGAGAGCGGCTGGCCGGCTACCTGGACACGCTGGCCGAGGCCGGTATCCCGGCGGCGGACGTGCCGATCTGGGAGGCGTCCGGGATCTCCGTCGAGGGCGCCGTCCCGAGCGCCTTGGGCCTGCTCGACCGGACCCCGCGTCCGACGGCGCTGCTGTGCATGTCCGACCAGCTCGCGCTGGCCGCGATCTCGGCGGCGGGACATCTGGGCCTGTCCGTACCCGCCGATCTCTCGGTCGTCGGATTCGACGACGTCCCACCGGCCCGGTGGTCCGAACCTCCGCTGACGACGGTCCGGCAAGACCTCTCGGCCAAGGGACGGATCGCCGGGGAACTGGTCCTCGGCCTGCTTCGCGGCGACAAGGCGCCCGCGCCGGCGCAACTTCCCGTCGAACTGGTCGTCCGCGGCTCGACCGCGCGCATTTAACACGCGTCGCCGGTCCGCACAACGCGCTTCGGCGATCTGTGGACAACTCACCCCGATCGAGCGGCGCACGACTACTTATCCACAGAAGTAGAAATGCGGGCAGACAAAGCCTTTCCGCCGGGTCATCGTGGAATCACACATTCACGACGGCGATCGAGCCGCCGATTCACGGGGGAGAACCCAGCCATGACACGACGTTTGACGAACCTGCGCGCCCGCCTCCCGCACGTGCTCCTGCTGGCCGTGTTCGGCTTGCTGACCAGTACCGGAGTCGCGAGTGCCACCACCGCGCCGCCCGAACCCGCCTGCCAGAAGGGCGAGTTCTGCGTATGGGGCGAAGAATCGTTCGGCGGCACGGTACACAAATTCGACCTGCGCACCGCCAATCCCGAGGAATGCATTCCGCTGCCCGAAGACTTCGCCGGGCATTCGTTCGTCAACCGGCTGAGCCGGGACGTGACGATTTACCAGAGCGAAGAGTGCACGACCGAAGGAGATTTCATCACCTATCCGGGTGGCGGCACCTACGTACCCCAAGGACCGTTCGTGATCCGCGCCCTCAAGATCTGGGACTGACCACCCCGGCGGTTCGCGCGCGTCGCTCGCCACGGAGTCGACTCGCGACCTGCGCGAACCCAGGGGCCGCTCCCCCGAAGCGGCCCCGGCCCGTGAGCGCGTCACCCCGCGTCGCGACGCGCTCACGGGCGTTCCAAAAAACGGTGGGCTCGACCTGAAACGATCTGGCGGTGTCGAACGATCGACAGGTTGGCGACGGCTAAGCTGCCGATGCTGGGCGACACCCCAACGTCGCCGACGTTGGCCCTCGTAGCTCAGCTGGATAGAGCAAGAGCCTTCTAATCTCTAGGTCGCAGGTTCAAGTCCTGCCGGGGGCACTACCAGGGGAAACCCTGGTGAGGTCAGCGTGTACGTCGCTTGCGCAGCAAGAGATTGCTTGCCGACGATCCGGCCATGTCGAGCACTTACGGCATGGCCGGATCGGAACTTTTCGCCGAGCTGTCGTCGGCCTGGGCCCGGTCCCTCAAGTCCGAGCGGACCTCACAGTGCCCGGACAAATCCTGTTCGAGACATCTTCGTTACCTCGGGGAACGGCTGCCTTCGAGGCCTGCCGCGACCCATGGAACCGATCCGGCGTATGTGACATCCTACCTTCAAGTGCCACATCGACCCGGCCGGCGAACGTCCGGGAACAAGGGGGGGTGGACCGATGGCGCCAGGCGGAGCGGGGTTCTTCGTACGGCCGGAAGCGGTGGAGGGGCTCGCCGGCCTCGTACGCAAGCAGGGGGATGGGGCAGGCGACTTCCAGCAGGCGTTCCGCAACACCATCGTGCGCGGCGACGACGGCGAGGGACTGCTCGCGCTGATCTGGCCAAAGCTGGACGACTGGCGGGACAACACGAGAAATCACCTCGGTATGGCGTTCAACTGGGGTGTCTCCGCCGGTGACGCACTCCATTGCGCGGCCGTCTGGTACCGCGACACCGACCGGGCCAAGGCGGGAGAACTCGACCGGCAGCTCCAGGAGCTCGGGGTCGAACGCGTCGGCCGGGACGAGGTCCGCGATCCGGCCACCGCGGGAACGTTCCGGGAAGTGGCGCCTGTGGACTATCCGGGTCCGGACCCGGCGAAGATCACCGATCCGGCCTGGTGGCCGGTCAGAGCTGAGGAAGCGGCCGAAGAGATCGTCAATCTCGGCGGCACCTTGGGTGACGTGGCCGGGTTCATCAAGGACCTCACGGGCGTGGACATCTTCCACCTGGCCTCCCGCGCCGTGATCGGCGATTGGAAAGCGTTGCAAGAGCGGGCGGTCCTGTTCCGCGACGCTGAATCCGGGTTCGCCGACATCGCCGCCAACATCCACCAGGGTCATTACGGCATTCAGGACCAATGGACCGGCCGCGCGGCCGACGCCGCCATGGATTGGCTCGACAAGTACCGCACGGCATGCCTGGACCTGTCCGGATACTGCGGTGCGGCGGGCGACGCCATCGAGGGCCTGGCCAAAGCGGCGTACCACCTGATGCAGGACCTCAAGCACGGCCTGGGCGCCCTGATCGACATCCTGCTGCTGATCTACACCAGAGGCTCGGCGGCGGCCGCGAGGGCCGGCAAGAAAAACGTCGAGTTCATTCTCGAGATCATCGGCATCATCGCCGATGGCAAAAACCTGTGGAAAGTCTTGGTCGACGGCGAAACCAAGCAGATCATCGCCCTCGTCATGTCCGCCATAGACCAGACCGGCGCCCTTCGCGCCTACGTCAGCGCCATCCTGGCGCTGGCGCACCAATTGGAACTCGGCCGGGCCATCGGCGAGGCGACCGGGGCCACCGCGCGCAACGTCGAACTCCCCAGCTGGCCCTTCACCTACGACCACCCACACGCGGATTGCGGACAGGAGGTCCGGGCATGACCCTCTTCGATCCCGCGGACAGCCCCAACTGGCCGACCGCCCGGTACAACATGATGCGACTGCTGGCCGCGTCCGGAACGGGGGCCGGTGCCGATTTCGCCAAGGACGTCCTGGCAGGCACCAGGCAACCACGCGAACTCCTGTCGCACCGGCCCGTCGCCGACGAACTCGCCGAGCAAGGTCCCGCCTTCCGGCGGCTGCTCGACAAGATCCCGCCGGCCGAGCTCCAGGAATTGCACGCGTATGCCCAAGAGGCGGTGCGTCGCGAGGTCGACGAGCTGGCAAGCATGGACATCGAAGCCGCCGAGGCGGAACTGCGTGCCGCGTCCGAGCCGCCGCGGGAATCGCGGCCTGCCGAACGGCGCGACGAGGACGACGACTGGTTCGACCGGGGAGTCATGGAGGAACTCTGACGAGGACCGCCGAGAAGTCGGCACGTCTTCCCGCGAAATGGTCGATCCGCCCCACCGGGCGCTATAGGTTGTGCGCATGTACGCGTCGACGCAGCACGATCCGCGCACGCCCGCCGGGCCTCCCTGGTGGCTGGTCATCGGACCCGGGTTCGCCGCGCTCATCGGCCTGTTCCTGCTCACCGTGATCTACCGCTTCGATGGCCGATCGGCCTTGCAGGTCGAGCTGGCCATGACCAGCCAGTCGCTGTTGCTGATCGGTCTCGTCGCGTACTTGGTCGCGGCCGCGATCGCCTTCCCGGCCGGACTGCTGCTCGGGGGACGTTTCCCGACGGCGGTGTCCGTGGTCGCGATTTGTTCGATGCTCCTCGGTGTGTTGGCGGTCGCCTTCGTTTCGGGCAGCGGAATGCTCCTGGTCGGGCGGGTGCTCACCGGACTCGGCGCGGGCGCGGTCATCGGGGTGACCGCCGCACTGATCCGACGGCTCCCCGCCAAACGGGGCGCCGCGACGGCGACGGCGGCGGGCCTCGGTGTCCTCGCCTTGCTGATCGCGCCGTTCCTCGGCGGGCTGCTCTCGGACGCTCTCAGCTTCCGCGTGGTGTACGTGGTGGCCACCCTGTTCGTGTTCGTCGCGCTCGTCGTCACCGGCGTTCTCGGCATCGTCGCGCAGGCGAAGGCGAAACCACCGGTCCAGCCGATGGTCTACCCGCCGCAGGGTCCAGCACGATCCTGACCCTTCAGGCGCCGAGACTCCGGAGCGCCGCCAGTACCTCGTCGGTCACGTCGAGACCGGCTTCGACCTCACTCACCTTCACCGCCAACCGCCGGTGCGTCGCCCGGCCGCGGGCGCTGAGGTGGACAAGCACGCGGCGCCGGTCTGCGGCGTCGACCTCGCGATAGGCCTGCGCCGTGGTCACCAGTTTGTCGACCACCCTGGTCAGGGTCGGGCCGGTGGTCAGCGTCCGGTCGGCGAGGTCGGCCATGGCCAGGCCGCCCTTACCGCTCAGCGCGTCCAGCACCAGCCATTGGTCCAGGGTGAGACCTTCTTTGGCGAGCACCCGCTCCACCATGGTGGCGACGGCGCGCGCGGCGCGGGTGAGCGAGCCGGTGAGCGACAGTCCTGTGGTCGCGACGCCGCGTGGCCCCATATCCCGTCCCCTTGCCAAAACCGGACACCCTGGCAATACTTCCAGGTGAAAGCAATTTGACCTTACCGGGCCACCGCACGGAGCGCCATGCCCCCACGCCTCGCCACGCGGACCCGCGACGACACCTGGCGCGTGGCCATGGTGATCCCGTTGCGGGGGCCCGCCGGGCTGTTCGGCCCGTCCTGCGAGGCGATCACCGACCTGGCCGTCCACGAACTCAACGAATCCGGCGGCATTCTCGGCAGACAGGTCGAGGCCGAGGTGGTCGACGGCGGCGGCAGTCCGGGACAGGTGGCCGACGACCTGCGTCGGCTCATCGACAGCGGCCAGGTCGACGCGGTGAGCGGCTGGCACATCTCGTCGATCCGGCACGCGCTCGCGCCGGTCGTGGCCGACAGGGTGCCGTACGTCTACACCTCGCTCTACGAAGGCGGCGAGCGCCGGTCGGGCATCTTCTGCACCGGCGAGACGCCGCGGTGCCAGATCGAACCGGCGCTGCGCTGGCTGCGCGATCACCTCGGCGTCCGGCGCTGGTTCGTCGTCGGCGACGACTACGTCTGGCCGCGGCGGTCGATGCGGGCGATCCGGCAGTACGCCAAGGATCTCGACCTGCATATCACGGGCGAGGCGTTCGTCGGGCTCGGCACGGGCGATATGTCCACAGTGGTCCGTTCGGTGGAACAGTCCACAAGCGACGGTGTGCTCATGTTGCTGGTCGGGCAGGACGCGGTGCGGTTCAACCGGGCCTTCGCCGCGCGCGGGCTCAGCGACCGCCTGATCCGCTTCAGCCCGCTGATGGAGGAGAACATGCTCCTCGCGAGCGGCGCGAACGCCACCGGCGACCTCTACGTCTCCGCCGCCTATTTCCGCTCCATGGTCACCGCCGACGCGATGGACCTGCTCGGCCGCTACGTCGACCGCAACGGTCTCGGCGCCCCCGCCCTCAACAACGCCGCCGAATCCTGTTACGAGGGGCTGTACACGCTGGCGGAACTCGTCCGCCGGGCGGGTACGTCCGACCTGCCCGCACTCAACGCGGCGATCGACGGCGTCGCCTACCACGGGCCGCGCGGCACGGTCGAGTTCCATGGACAGCAGGCCGACCAGCACGTCCACCTCGCGGTCGCCGACGGCTACGACTTCGAAGTCCTCACCCGGCTCTGAAATCCGGCCCTTGACTCGTCCCGGCACACCACATACTTTCAGATGAAACTATTCCAGATGGCATTGACAGTGGCTTCGACGTCCTGAAAAGCCGTTCGGAGACAAGGAGTCTTCATGCGACACGGTGACATTTCCGCCAGCCCGGACACGGTCGGCGTCGCGGTGGTCAACTACAAGATGCCGCGGCTGCACACCAGGGCCGAGGTCCTCGCCAACGCCCGCAAGATCGCCGAAATGGTGGTGGGCATGAAGTCCGGGCTTCCCGGCATGGACCTCGTGGTGTTCCCCGAGTACTCGACGCAGGGCATCATGTACGACCCGAAGGAGATGTACGAGACCGCCGCGACGATTCCCGGCGAGGAGACCGAAATCTTCGCCGCCGCGTGCCGGGAAGCCCAGACCTGGGGTGTCTTCTCCATCACTGGCGAGCGGCATGAGGACCACCCGCACAAGCCGCCGTACAACACTCTCGTGCTCATCGACGACCGAGGCGAGATCGTCCAGAAATACCGCAAGATCCTGCCGTGGTGCCCGATCGAGGGCTGGTATCCCGGTGACGAGACCTACGTCAGCGACGGCCCCAAGGGGTTGAAGATCTCGCTGATCATCTGCGACGACGGGAACTATCCGGAGATCTGGCGGGACTGCGCGATGAAGGGCGCCGAACTGATCGTGCGCTGCCAGGGTTACATGTATCCGGCCAAGGAGCAGCAGGTCCTCATGGCCAAGGCGATGGCGTGGGCCAACAACTGTTACGTGGCCGTGGCGAACGCCGCCGGTTTCGATGGCGTGTACTCGTATTTCGGCCATTCCGCGATCATCGGCTTCGATGGCCGCACGCTCGGCGAGACCGGCGAGGAGGAATACGGGATCCAGTACGCGCAATTGTCCGTCTCGGCGATCCGGGACGCGCGCGCCTACGACCAGTCGCAGAACCACATCTTCAAGCTGCTGCACCGTGGCTACACCGGCGTCCAAGACGCGGACGAAGGCGACAAGGGCGTGGCGGACTGCCCGTTCGACTTCTACAAGCTCTGGGTCACCGACGCCAAGAAGGCGCAGGAAAAGGTCGAGTCGATCACCCGCGACACGATCATTCCTCGCCACCCAGGATGAGCACGGTGAGCCGGATGCCTCGCGAAGTGTGCAGGAAACTCAGCGCCAGCGGGACGAGCACGAGCGCGCCCTGGTACATCGGCCCGGCGATGAGGTACTCGATGTGGATCATCCATTTCTCGGCACACCGGCGTCCATGATCTTCGCGGCCAGCGTATCCGTCCCCGGGTTCGCCGAACCGCGCCGACGCCCGGACGCGGTGATGATCGCCGCGAGGACGGCCATGACCAGCGGCACGATCAGCGCCGCGCGGAAGCCGCCGAGCGCGGCCTCTCGCGACCCGTCACCGAGGGCGGCGACGTTGACGGCGGTCACCGCGGAGAGTCCGAGCGCCGCACCGAACTGGAAGGCCGTGTACAGCAGGCCACCCGCCAGTCCCTGCTCGTCTTCGGCGATCCCCTCGGTGGCGACGATGGTGAGTGGTCCGTAGGCGAGCGCGAACCCGAGCCCCAGGATGATCATCGACGGGAACATCGCCGCGTACGTCCAATCCAGGCCCAGCGGCAGGAAGAGCGCGTACGCCACGGCGGCGAGCACGAGACCGCCGAAGATCACCCTCGTGTTGCCGAACTTCGCCACCAGGCGCGGCGTCAACGTCGGTGCGAGGACGGCGTCGACCCCGACGGCCAGTAGCGCCAAGCTCGTCTCGAGCGTGGACCAGCCTCGAAGTTCCTGCAGGTACAGGGTGACGAGGAACTGGAATCCGAAGAACGAACCCGCGAAGAGCAACGCACTGGCGTTGGCCCGCACCAGCGGTCCCGATTTCAGGATCCCCAGCCGCACCAGTGGCGCGGGCGAGCGGCGTTCGATGGCCACGAAGGCCGCCAGCGCGGCCACTCCCCCGGCGAAGGACGCGACGGTCCAGCCCCAGCCCTGTCCGGGGTGCTCCAGCCGGACCACCGCGTACGCGATCAGCAACATCGCCGCGGTGACGGTGACCGCTCCGGCGAAGTCCGCACGCCGGACGGTGCGTTCCCGCGCGACGGGTTCCTTGATGAGGCAGAGCGCTGCGAGCAGGACGACGGCGGACAGGAGCACCGGTGTGAAGAACACCCAGCGCCAGTCGATCCTGGTCAACAGCCCGCCGATGACCAGACCGAGGGTGAAGCCACCCGCGGCCGTGCCGGCATAGAACAGCAAGGCCTTGTCGCGCTTCGGGCCCTCCTCGAAGCTCGTGGTGATGATCGACAGGCCCGCCGGGGTCATGAAGGCCGCGGCGACGCCGGTGACGAATCGCGCGAGCAGCAACGTCCAGCCTTCGGTGGCGAACCCGCCGAGCCCGGAAAAGACGAGGAACACCACCAGCCAGGTGAGGAACATGCGGCGGCGGCCGTACAGATCGGCGGCGCGCCCGCCCAGCAGCATGAAGCCGCCGTAGCCGAGCACGTAGGCGCTCACCACGCCGCTCAGCGTGGCGGTCGACAGGCCGAGTTCGGCCCGGATGGACGGCAACGCCACGTTCAGCATGGCGACGTCGATGCCCTCCAGGAAGATGGCGCCGCAGAGCACGAGAAGCACACCCCAGGCCCGCCCGCTCATCTTCTCGGACGCGCGTGGCGGCGTTGTGGTCGTGGTCAAGATCGGTTCTCCCTCAGTGCGCGAGGTCCGACGGTTACCCATCAGCCGGTCGGTTCCCTCTTGTAACCAAGGGGATCTTCCGTCACCATCGATGACCATGGAAGAAGGCACTTTGAACTCACCTAGTCGTTGTGAACTCACCGAGGCCGACTACGAGGCCTTCCAGTGGGACACGCGCGAGGACTGCGAGGTCCGGCAGATCCTGGACCGGGTGGCGGACAAATGGTCACTCCTGGTCATCGCCCTGCTCGACCGGAACACCCTCCGGTTCACCGAGCTGAAGTACAAGATCGACGGCATCAGCCAGCGCATGCTCACCACCACGCTGCGTCACCTCGAACGCGACGGGCTGGTGAACCGGACCGTCTACCCGGTCGTGCCGCCCCGCGTGGACTACGCGCTGACACCGCTGGGCATGACCCTGCTCCAGACCATCCAGTCACTGGTCACCTGGACCGAGGACCACCAGAGCGAGATCGCCGCCGCGCGCGCCCGGTACGACCAGCGTGTCACCGTCTAGGGAGCCGCATGGCCAAACTGTCGGGCGGGGATCCGTCACTGCTGCGGCGGCTCAACGCCATAGCGGTCCTGCGGGCGCTGTACGCGGCCGAAGAACTCACCCTCGCCGAACTGGTCAAGGCGAGCGAGGTCTCCCGCCCGACGGTCGAGGAGATCGCCACCGACCTCGGTGAACAGGGCCTGGTCGAGGAGGTCCCCCTCTCCCCCGACGCGCCGAGGCCGGTGGGCAGACCGGCCAAGCGGTACCGCTTCCGTCCGGAGGCCGGGCACGTCGCCGGACTCGAGATCGGCCCGCACAAGGCGTTGTGCCTGGTCGCCGACCTTCGTGGCGACGTCGTCGGCCGGGCGGGGACCGGCCTGACGCCGGAGATGGCCGCGGCCGACCGCCTCGAGGTGGCGCACCGGGTACTCGCTGCCGCCCTCGATGGCCGCTCGACCATGCGCGTGCTCGGCGTCGGCACCACCGGGGTGGTGTCCGGCGGCAAGGTCGTCCGCGGCGAACGCCTTCCCGGCTGGACCGGCCTCGATCTGCCCGCGGAGTTCGGCGGCGCCTGCCCGGTGCTGGCCGCCAACGACACCAAGCTCGCGACACTGGCCGAGCACTGGCGAGGAGCCGCGCACGGCGTCGACGATGTCGTCTACGTGCGGGCCGGCCGCACCGTGTCCCTGGGCCTGCTGCTCGGCGGGAAACTGCACCTGGGGCACAACGGCGTGGCGGGCGAGATCGGTGCCGTGTGGCAACCCGGCCAGTACGCGTCCCCGGACAGGTTCGCCGAGCTGGTCGCCGCCACCGTGCTCACCGTCGACCCGCAGCTGGTGGTGATCGGCGGCGGGCTCGCGCGGAGCGGTGACCTGCTGACGACGCCGCTGCGGGCCGAACTGGCCAGGCTGTGCCTGTTCCCGGTGCGCGTCGAGACGTCGACACTCGGCGACGACTCGGTGGCACTCGGCGCGGTCAGGCTGGCGCTCAGCCGCGTGGAGCGCGAGCTGTTCAGCGTCGCGGACGTCGCCTGAGCAGGCTGATCACCACGATCAGCACGGCGACCGCGCCGCTGGTGAACAGCTGTGTACGCGCGTCGGCGTCGGTCCACATGAGGATCAGGACGCCGGCCATCGCGAGCAGCGCGACCCAGCTGAGCCACGGGAAGCCCCACATCCGCACCGGCAGATCCGCGGCCGTGCCGTCGCGTTCCGCCGCCTTCCGCAGCCGCAGCTGGGAGACGGCGACGAAGATCCACACCAGCAGGATGTTCGCGCCGATGGCGTTCAGCAGGAACGGCAGTACGCGGTCCGGCGCGAGGAAGTTCAGCAGGACGGCCACGAAACCGAAGGTGACCGACGCCAGCACCGCCGTCCGCGGCACCCCGGCGCCGGAGAGCCGCAGCATCGCGCGCGGCGCCTCACCCCGCGAGGCCAACGAGAAGACCATCCGCGAAGCGCCGTAGAGGTTCGCGTTCAGCGCCGAGAGCAGCGACGTCAGCACGACGAAGCTCATCAGGAGTGCCGCCGAGGGGACCCCGACCTGCTCCAGGACCGTCACGAACGGGCTGGTGTTGGCCGAAGCGGACTCCCACGGCAGCAACAGCACCATCAGCGCGACCGAACCGACGTAGAACAGCAGCAGCCGGACGATCACCGTCCGCGTGGTGCGGCGGATCGAATCCGCCGGGTCGTCGGATTCCGCCGCGGCGATGGTGACCAGTTCCATGCCGCCGAAGGAGAACGCGACCGCGAGCAGCCCGGTCAGCACTCCTTGCAGGCCGTTGGGCAGGAATCCGCCGTGCCCGGTGAGGTTGCTCAGGCCGACCGGTGACGTCCCCGGCAGGATCCCGAACACCGCCAGCGTGCCGAGCACGAGGAAGGCCACCACCGCGGTCACCTTGATCGCGCCGAACCAGAACTCGAACTCCCCGAACGAGCGCACGGCGAACAGGTTCACCACGGTGAGCACGGCCATGAACGCCAGCACCCAGGTCCACTGTGGAATCACCGGCAGGAGCCCGTTCGCGATCCCCGCCGCCGCGGTGGCTTCGGCGGCCACCACGACCACCAGCAGCGACCAGTACAGCCACCCGACGGTGAACCCCGCCCAGCGCCCGAGCGCCTTCTCCGCGTACACCGAGAACGAACCGCTGCTCGGCTCGGCGGCCGCCATCTCGCCCAGCATCCGCATGACGAGCACCATCAGCAGCCCGGCGACCACATAGGACAGCAGGATGCCGGGGCCCGCGGTCTTGATCCCCGCGCCGGTGCCGACGAACAGGCCGGCGCCGATCGCGCCGCTGATGGCCAGCATGGTGACGTGCCGCCGCCGGAAGCCGGTGCCCAATGACCGGGTTTCCGCTGCGGTCACGGATTCGGCGGGACCTGGTGCGGGCATGGTGGATCCATTCGTCTGCGGCGGTACGCGGCGCTCAACCGCGGGACAACTCTTCCAGCCGCTCGTGGAGCCGGTCGACGTGGTCCTCGCTTTCGGGCTTCATCAGCACGCTACGCAGGATCCTCGCGGCGTCGGCGTCCACCTCGGCTCCGGTGTGACGCAGGCCGAACTGCCGGTCGCTCACCCGCAGGGTGCTGAGGTACACCGGATCCTTCGCCGCGGCCATGCCGTCGCGCAGGATCCGCGTGCTCTCCGCGTCGATCTTCGACAGGGAAAGCGGTTCCGTACGCGGGAAGTACGCGACGATGTCGAGTTCCGGCTGCTGGTACAGGTCGAACCGCTCGGAGTCCTCCAGCAGTTTCGCCCACCGCAACGCCGCGCGGCGGCCGGCGGCGAGCACCCGGCCCAGCCCGTCGGGAGTGGGCGGCAGCACCCGGAAGGTGAGCCACAACGCGGCGGCGGCCGCGCCCGCACGGGAGCACTCCAAGCTGATCTCGCCGAGGTGCAGGTCTTCGGAGGTGAAGTAGGTGTACGGCGAATCGTGCAGGTAGAACCGCCCCGCCTGGGGATCTTTGAACAGCACGGCGCCGCAGCCGTAGGGCTGGAGACCGTGCTTGTGCGGATCGATGACGATCGAGTCGGCCTCGGCGATGGCGAGCCACGGGGCCTCCGGCAGTCCTTCCGGACCGTCCAAACCGGACAGAAGACGGAAGAACCCACCGTAGGCGGCGTCGACGTGCACGCGGACGCCGTACCGCTCCCGCAGCGCCAGCGCCTCGTGGACCGGTTCCACCGCGCCGAGCGCCGTCGTGCCGGCGGTGAGCACCACGGTGCCGATCTTCCCGGTGCGCAGCAGGTCTTCGAGCGCGTCGAGATCCATCGCGCCGCGGGCGTCGACGGGGACCGTGTGGCCCTCGACGCCGAGCACCCCGCACATCCGGCCGTGCGTGTAGTGCGCCTCGGCGCTGTAGGCGATCCCCTTGCCCGGATGCGATTCCCTGGCCACGAACAGCGCTTCGAGGTTCGCCACCGTGCCGCTGGTGGTCAGATGCCCCAGATGCTCCGTATAGCCGAACATCGTGGCCAGCTGACGGACGACCTCGCGTTCCATCTCGGCCGTCGCCGGGCCGCCGTCGAGCGCGTGGTTGTTGGGGTTGACCAGCATCGCGGTCAGGTAGCCGACCACCGCGGCCGGATGCGGCGGTTTGAGCATCTGGCCCGCGTAGGACGGGTGGAAGAACGGGTAGTTGTCCTTCAGCCGCTCGGTGAGCTCCTCGAACGCGGTCTCGAACCGCCCGTCGGGGATCTCCAGCGAGGGATGTGGCCGCACGGGAGTGAACGTCTCCGCCCACGCCTCGTTCGACGTCAACGCCTGACCCAGCCAGTACCGGAAATCCATCGGGGCGCCCTTCGATCGTTCGGCTCCAAAAAACGTAGAAGTCGCGACAGGGCTCCCGCAACCGCCTTCGGTAGGGCTCAGCTCCGCCGGGTCACCGCGGTCCGGCGCCGTTCCTCGCCCTTCTCCTCCAGTTGCTTGACGATCTCGCGCAGCGAACCGGCCAGCTCGGTACAGTCCGCGGGACTGAGCCGTTCGGTGACGAACGCCTCCTCCTGGTTGAACTCCGGGAAGAGCTCCCGCATGAGCCGCTCACCCTCCGGCGTCAGCGCGAGCAGCACCAGTCGTCCGTCGTCCGGGTGTTTACGGCGGGTGACCAGACCATGTGCCTCCAGGGTCTTCATGACCCCGGTCAGCGTCCCCTTCGTGATCCCGGATTCCGCGGCGACGTGCCGGGTCTCCTTCTCGCCGAAGATCCACACGACCCAGAGCACTACGAACGCGGTCCAGGTGAGGCCCGCCGTCCGCAGGACCGAGTTCTCGAAGTGCAGCCGGACCGCCGTGGCGGCGCGGTGGAGGTTGGCCACCGCTTCCATCCGCTCCCACAACAGGGGGATTCCGCCCAGCTTGGCCCGCACGGCGTTCTCGGTCTCGGCCAGCGTGTGATACCCGGTCAAGCGCCACATCCTCACCGGCCCCGGAGGTACCCGTACGGTGGCGCGCACCCCCGCGCGCCCGTTCCGCCGATCGTATGCGGAACGGGGTGGAGTCCACAGTGGTCTTTTCCGGGGTCTTTTCCGGGAGAATCGCTCGTCAGGCCGCCGGTGCCAAGGGCGTCACCAGATCTCGCGCGGTTTCGGACAACTCCGCGGGCACCCGGGCGCCCGGTGTTCCATCACGGGCGGTCCGGATCAGCCCGGCGTGGGCGAGCCGATGGGCGGTGAGCTGGTCACTGCAGGGCAAGCCGTCGACATAGAGATCCGGCTCCTGACTGACAGTGATTTCGGCTCTGCCTTGTGCCACCGCACGCAACATGGCCAGTGCGCGGTATGACAAGCCTTCGGGGTCTTTGCTGTTCTCGGTCATTCGGGGTCACTCCTCTGACCTCGGAGTTTCCCGTTCGCCGGGGCTTAAACATCACCGAGCGGGAACGGCGGCGCGATGCTCGGCGATGTCGCCGAACAGGTCACCCATCTCCTCGACGCGCTCGATCACCTGCTCGGCGGTGAACAGCAGATCGGCGGCCTTTCGGCAGGCCTCGACCTCCTCCCAGGTCACCGGGGTCGACGCGGTCGGGATGGCGCGGCCGCGCAGGGAGTAGGGCGCGATGGTGGTCTTGGCGGTGTTGTTCTGGCTCCAGTCGATGAACACGCGGCCGGGGCGGATCGCCTTGGCCATCCGGGCGACCACGGTTTCCGGTGACCGGCGCGCGAGCTCTTCCGCGACGGCCTTGGCGTACTCGGAGGTCCGTTCGTCGGACCGGGTGCGGACCGGGCAGTACAGCTGCATCCCCTTGTTGCCACTGGTCTTCGCGTACACGGTCAGGCCGTCTTCGGTGAGCAGTTCGCTGAGTGTCTCGGCGACCCGGCAGCAGTCGACGACGTCCGCCGGCGGCCCGGGGTCGAGATCGAACACCAGCAGATCGGGTGATTTCCGCGCCCCGCGCGGCCCGACCGTCCACTGTGGAACGTGCAGCTCCAGCGCGGCGAGATTGGCCGCCCACATCAGCGTCGGGAGGTCGCCGACCACCGGATAGTCGAGCGTCTCTTCCCCGCCCCGCCGGCTGCGGTTGGTCAGCCGCGCGGTGCGCACCCAATCGGGCGCGTGCCGGGAAACGTTCTTCTCGTAGAACGGTTCACCGTCGACGCCGTCCGGGAACCGGCGGAACGTGGCGGCGCGGTCGCGCAGATGCGGAAGCATGACGGGGGCGACGCGGCGGTAGTAGTCGAGGACCTCGCGTTTGGTGAAACCGTGCGCCGGGTAGAGCACCTTGTCCAGATTGGACAGCGCCAGCCGCCGTCCCTCGACCTCGACCGTTATCCGCTCCTCAGGCACCCTTCGACGATAGATCACCGGCGGGGTTTCCGGGGTACCGTGAGGCATGAGTACCGTTCCGGACGCGTTCGCCCCGATGCTGGCGACCGACGGCGACCTGCCAACCGGCGGGTGGGGGTACGAATACAAATGGGACGGCTACCGCTGCTGCCTGCGCGTCGCCCGCGACGGTGAGACGCGCCTGACCAGCCGTCGCGGCCTCGACATCACCGCGACGTATCCCGACGTGACCGGCGAAGCCCTCGACGGCCACGAAGCCGTACTCGACGGCGAGATCGTCGTCCTCGACGACCAGGGGCGGCCGAGTTTCCCGCTGCTGCAGACCCGGCACCTGCGCACCCCGGACGCGTCGCTGCTGGCGCGCAGCCCAGTGCACTTCTTCGCCTTCGACGTCCTGCTTATCGACGGCACCGTCCTGCTCGACGAGCCCTACGCCGCCCGTCGTGAACTCCTGACGTCGTTGGGAGGCGGCGGCCGCGTCGTCATCCCACCGGGCTACACCGACGACGACATCGCGCCCGAACAACTCCTCGAGGTCGTCCGGCAGCACGGACTCGAAGGGCTGATCGCGAAGAAGCTCGACAGCCGCTATCACCCCGGCAAGCGGTCGCGGCAATGGATCAAACGGGCGCTGTGGCTCACCCAAGAGGTCGTGATCGGCGGCTGGCGCCCCGGCGAAGGGCGCCGCTCGGGCACACTCGGCGCCCTGTTGCTCGGCGCGCACGACGAATCCGGCGAGCTGCGGTACATCGGCGACGTCGGAACCGGGTTCAGCGAAAAGGTCCTCGAAGACCTGCATACCCGGCTCGCTCCGCTGGCACAGAAGAAACCGCCGTTCGCCTCCGAGGTCCCGCGCGACCGCGCCAGGGGCGTGCGCTGGGTGTCTCCGGAACTCGTCGGCGAGGTCATGCACCGGAACTGGACGCCGGACGGGCGGTTGCGGCATACGACCTGGCGCGGGTTGCGGGCGGACAAGACGCCTGAGGACGTCGAGTTGCCTTCATCGCGATAGCTCAGAGCGGTCGGCGGCGTACCTCGTCGATCAGGCCCGCGGCGAACACCTGGCCACCGCCGCCGGACTTCAAGATACCGGGACGGCGTGAGCCCGGTGTACGCCCGGAATTCGTGACGGAAGGGCTGTCGCTATTTGACAAAGTCGGCTTCTGTACGCAGAGCATTCACTTCACGGTCACTTGTTCCCTATCGAGTGAAATGACCCGCTTACGGTCGTTACACTAATCGGACTAGCACAGGTGTTCGACATTCGGTATCATTGAGCCGTGGCCAGCGAAAACAGTCCCCAGGCGGTGCCCACTGAGTGGTGGCGTGCCGATACGGCGACGCTGCATGCCCGGAAGCAGGAAATCGAAGTTCTGAAGCGTCGATTGGATGCGGAGCAGAATGCGATCCTGGCGGAAATCAATAACCGGGGTGTGCGTGGGTGTTCCGGTCATTCGACGTTGGCGGCGCTGATCTTTGAAGACTTTCAGGTCACGGACAAGGAAGCCGGGGTCCGTGCGGACCGGGTTCTGGCCCTGCATCCGGGTCCTGCTATCGGCGGAGATCCCCAGCCGCCGTTGGCTCCGTTGACCGCCGAAGCCGCCGCCGAGGGCGCGATCGGGGGTGCGCAGATCGACGCGATCATCCGCACCCTCGCCCGGATCCCCTCCACGGTCTCGGAAGAAGACGCGCGAGGCGGTGAGAAGATCCTCGTCGACCTCGCCCGCCACGCCGGGCCCCGGCAGATCGCCCGTGCCGGGCGACGGCTGTTGGACAAGCTCGACCCCGACGGGAAGGAACCCCGTAACGAGGATCCGAAAGACACCCGGCCGGAGTTGCGGTTCGTGAAGCACCGTGACGGCACCCTCGGCCTCAAAGCCAGACTTGATCTCGAAACGTATGCGCGGTTGAAGTCCGACCTCGACCCGATGGCCAAACCGCATAAGGCCATCGACGGGGTCCGGGACTCCCGCACCCAGGACGAACGCTACGGTGACGCCTTCACCGACTACGTCCGGCTGAAGACCACGAGCCGGAACCTTCCCGGCCAAGCGGGCGAGGCCACCCACATTCTCGTCACCATGTCGTATGAGGACCTGATCAGCGACCTCGGCGAGGCACATTTGGATCTGGTGGGGCCGATCAGTGCTACCGACGCGCGGATCCTGGCCTGCGACGCCCGCGTTCGGCCCGGAGTTCTGGGCACCGCAGGCGAACCGTTGGACATCGGGCGGTCGAAACGGACGGTGTCGCTGGCCCAGAAGTATGCGTTGACCATCCGCGACGGCGGCTGTGCCTTCCCGGGCTGTGACATGCCGGTACCCCGCTGCACCGCGCACCACATCGTTTTCTGGCGGCACCACGGCGAAACGAAGATCGACAATCTCGTGCTCCTCTGCACGAAGCATCACCGGTTGATCCACCACAGCGAATGGAAAGTCCAAATCGCCCAAGACGGACTGCCGGAGTTCACTCCCCCCGCCTATCTCGACCCCACCGGCGAACCGAGGCGCAACACCATGCACCTCAGGACATAGACGAAACTTGATGTCTCCCTGCGGGCTGAGCTCCCCCGTTCGCCGGGTGTCGTGCAGGCACCGAAACATCTCTCTGGTGTGTTGACTCTGCTTGTCGCGAAAGCCACTTTGGGGACGTCCGATGTCCCGAAAGTGGCTTTCACGACACAGCCCGACACGGCCCGACACAGCGCAACACCACCCGACGCGGCCCCACGGCCCTCCGGCCACGCGCCTCACCGCCACCGAGAACCGAACCGCGCCAACGCCTCCAGCATCCAAGCCCGTTTGACGTCGCTCCCCCGATGCCCCGACCCGTCATCGATCAGCAACTCGGCACCGGGCCACGCACGAGCGAGTTCCCAAGCGGTGTCCACCGGGCAGCTCAGATCCCGGCGTCCGTGAATCAGCACACCGGGAATGTCTCGCAACAACCCGGCGTCGCGGATCACCGCGCCGGGTTCCAGCCAGGCCTCGTGGGAGTAGTAATGCGTGACAATGCGCGCGAAGGCCAGTTCCCACTCGCCGATCGGACCATTGTGGACGGTCGTGCCGGGTTCCAGTGACAGCACCGTGTCCTCCCAGGCGCACCAGGCACGGGCGGCCTCGGTTCGGACGTGCGGGTCGGGGTCTTCCATGAGCCGCGCGTAGGCCGCGACCAGGTCACCAGAGAGATCACCGCGGAAACGGGCCCACGCTTCGGGGAAGAACCGGCCGGCACCGCGGTACAGCCAGTCGATCTCGGAACGTCGTGTGGTGCTGACGGCGCTGACGATGATCTCGGTGACCCGCTCCGGGAATCGTTCGGCGTAGACGAGCGCGAGCGTCGTGCCCCATGAGCCTCCGGTGACGAGCCAGCGTTCGATCCCCAGGTGTTCCCTCAGCCGTTCCATGTCGGCGACGAGATGATCCGTCGTGTTGTGCCGCATGTCGGTCGACGGGTCGCTCGCGTGCGGGGTGCTACGGCCGCAGCCGCGTTGGTCGAACAGCACCGCGCGGTAGCGGGCGGGGTCGAACATCCGCCGCATTCCCGGCGTACACCCCTGACCGGGGCCGCCGTGTAGCATTACAGCGGGCTTCCCGTCCGGGTTCCCGCAGGTCTCCCAGTAGACGACGTTGTCGTCACCTACCTCGAGCAGTCCCGTGTCGTAGGGCTCGATGGGTGGATACAGGTCGACCATTCTCTCAGCGTAGACGAAGCTGATCAAGACTTTCCGTTAGGCCGCGAAACACTTTCGCCGCAACGAAGTTCAGCACACCGGCCCTTTCCTCACCGCGCCGGGAGGGGGAGATTTAGTGGTACCGGCGAAAACCACCAGAGATGGGGAACCATGGCGGTTTACGGCACGAACTTCACTCTTGGTGTGGAAGAAGAGTTCGTCCTCCTCGATCCGCTGGACGGCTCGGTCGCGTTGCGCGCGCCCGATCTTCTCGAACACCTCGCCCCCGAGCCGGACGTCACCGGGGAGCTCATGCGGTTCCAGATCGAGACCGCGACCGGCATCTGCCGCGGCCTCGACGAGGTGCGCTCGGAATTGACCCGGTTACGGCAGATCGTCGCGAAGGCCGCGGAGGCCGACGGCTGCCTGGTGGTGGCGTCGGGGATTCCGCCCGGCGGACTCCGGCCGGACGCGATCACGCCCGAACCCCGGTACCGGCGGATGGCGCAGGCGTTCCCCGACCTGATCGACGACGCGGGGACCTGCGCCTGCCATGTGCACGTCGGCTTGCCGTCGCGGGATCTCGGCGCGCGGGTCCTCGCCGGCCTGCGGCCGTGGCTCGCTCCGTTGCTGGCGCTCAGCGCCAATTCCCCGATCGTGAACGGCGCTGATGCCGGATGGGCGAGCAGACGTTTCCCGATCTGGGATCGGTGGCCGACGGCGAAACCACCCGAAGAATGGACCGGAGCGGCCGCGTACGACCGCGATGTCGAAGAGGCGCTACGCCAGGGTGACGCCCTCGACGCGGCCGGTGTGTATTACTACGCCCGGCTTTCCCCTCGTCATCCCACGGTGGAGGTACGAATCGCCGATGTCTGCCTGTCGGCCGAGGACGCGGTACTGCTCGCGGCGCTGGTGCGCGGACTGGTCACGACCTGCGCCGGGACGTCCACCCTGCCGCGAGCCCGTGGCGCCAGGATCGGCGCGGCACTCACGGCCGCCGCGCGCCGGGGCCTCGACGGGCCGGGCATCGACGTCTTCACCGGCCGGGAGGCCGATCAGCGCGAACTTCTCGGCGAACTCGTCGGCTTCATCTCACCCGCGCTCGGTGCCGCCGGCGACCTCGACGACGTCGAGCAGGGGATGCACTCCCTTTTCGAGTACGGGACCGGCGCGACCCGGCAACGCCGCCTGTTCGCGGAAGCGGCTTCCCCCGGTGAATTCGCCACGGATCTCGCCCTCGCGACGATGAACGTCCCGGCGCGGTGAGCCGGAACTACCGTCACAGCCAGCCGGACTCCCGCGCGATCCGCACGGCGTCGACCCGGTTGCGGGCACTGAGCTTCGACACGATCGTCGTCAGGTAGTTCCGCACGGTACCGGCGGAGAGGAACAACTCGGCCGCGATCTCGGTCGGTTCGGAGCCGACCGAGGCCAGCCGGAGCACTTCGATCTCCCGCGCGGTGAGCGGGCATTCCTCGCTGTCCCACGCCGCGAGCGCCAGATCGCCGTCGACGACGCGCCGTCCGGCGGCGACCCCGCGGACCGCGTTGGCCAGCCTGTCGGCGGGCGCGTCCTTGCGCAGGAAGCCGTTGACCTTCGCCGCCAGGGCCCGCCGAAGGGTTCCGGGGCTGCCGAGCGAGGTGAGGATCAGCGTGCGCACCCCGGGCAGCTGTTCGTGCAGTTCGGCGGCCGCGGTGAGCCCGTCCTTGCCGGGAAGATCGATGTCGATGAGCGCGATGTCGGGGCGCGAGGACCGGGCGAGCGGGAGGATCTCCTCACCGCTGGCGCATTCGGCGACGACCTCGATATCGGCTTCCAGCCCGAGCAGCGCGACCAGGGCCCCACGGACAATGTGCATGTCCTCCGCCACCAGGACCTTGATCATCGCCCCATCTGCCTTTCTCCTGCGCCTCGCCCCCGAGCCGACAATACTATCCTCACACACCCGTCCCGCGAAATGGAAACCGGCCCTTGACCGTCGCGGGGGGACACGGTCGAGGGCCGGTTCTGTGTTGCCGCGGGAATACTTTCTTCGGACCGCGCCAACACGGCCGGGGTGCGTCCGGCGTGATGCGCTACCAGGAATTCTGCGGTCCGCCGCCGTGGAGATCCAGTGCGCAGACCACCGCCGACCTGTGGTTTTCGCATGTGAGATTTTCACGTCGGCGCACACACGAATCCATATCCGGCGGTGAATCAAGCACTTCAGGAGAAGCGGCGGCGAACACTACTGTCGGAAACCGTAAAGCACGCCAGAATTCCTCGAGCGAAAGGACGGTAAAATGGATGAGACTGTCCGGCGAGCCGTGGAGCGAGCCATTGGGGCCATGAACGAGAAACTGGGCGAAGAGCTCACTATCGACGACATCGCCCGCGCCGCGACGTTCAGCAAATTCCATTTCACCAGGGTGTTCCAGCAGGCCACCGGCGTCTCGCCCGGCCGGTTCCTGTCCGCGCTGCGGCTCGACGAGGCCAAACGCCTGCTGCTGACGACCTCGATCACGGTCGCCGACATCAGCCACCGCGTCGGTTACAACAGCGTCGGCACCTTCAGCACGCGGTTCAGCAGCCGTGTCGGCCTCTCCCCCTCCGCGTACCGCCAGCAGGGCGGTTTCCAGCACCGGCTGGCCGGTGAACCCCGTCCCGGTGCGCAGCCGGCGATCGTCCGCGGTTTCGTCTCGGCGCCGCCGGAGATCTCGCCCGGCCTCGTCTTCGTCGGTCTCTTCCCGACACGTATCCCCGAGGGCGCGCCCGTGCGCTACGCGGTCATCGAGGCCCCCGGCCCCTATCAGCTGAGCGAGGTTCCGGAAGGCACCTGGCACCTGGTCGCGCATTGTGTGAGCGGGCCGCTCACGCGTCGCGGCGCCGGGTATACCGGCCACCACGGCCCGATCACCGTCGAACCCGGGGTCACCGCGCGGCTGGCCGACCTGCGGGTACGTCCCAAACGCTTGTTCGACCCGCCGGTACTGCTCGCGCTGCCCGATCTGCGGCGCCGGCCGAAGCCGTTCAAGCACGCGGCCTGATCCTCACCTGGGTGTCATGAGGGGTCCCCAACGGACGAAAAACGTCCGATGGGGACCCCTCATGACGTTCACAGGGCCTCAGGCGGAAAGACGGCCCGCCGAAGGAGCGAAGGCCTCGCGGATGTTCTGCCGCCACAGTTCGTAGGCCGGTGTCCCGTCCGCGGCGTTCTCGGCCACCTCGGTCCGGTCGGCGAGGTCGACGGCCTCCTCGATGCTCAGCCCGGCGAGCGTCCGCGCGGCGCGCCGGGTGTGCGGCGGGGCGAACGACGAGAACGTCCTCGCCTTCACCGCGAACACGACGCCGAGGCCGAGTTCGTCCTGATGCTCCCCCGCCGATTCGTGCAGCACCGTGAGCCCACGCTGGTCGCAGCCGCCGGCGAAGGTCGAGGCCAGTCCGACGCCGCTCCACAGGTCCGGGCGGCGTTCGGCGGGGAAGCGGTTCACCGCGGCGGCGACCTTCACCGGATCGGCACCGTTGATGAACCACAGCGCCCGCCCGACGCCCTGGTCACAGGCGCGGCCGAAGTACGAAGGCGCGCCCGCCCACGCGTACGGGGCGGGGACGAACTGCTCGCCGACCCATTTGCGGGTGTCGAAATACGCGCGGTCGAAACCGTAGCCGTCGACGGCCAGCCAGCTCATCGTCGGGTGGTACGGCACGCCGTCCAGATCCGGCAGCACCTTCTTCCACAGCGGCCTTGGCAGCCGCGCCATGGCGAACCCGATGCCGATGTAGGTCAGGAAGAGATGCGGACGGCCGGGGCCGCTCATCAGTTCGGCCGTACGGTCCTTCCGGCCACCGGGCATGACATCCAGGATGGTGAACGCCATCGCCGCGCCCTCGTAGGCGAACCCGCGCATCTCCGGCTCCACCATGTCCAGCCGCCGCTCGGCCTCCCAGAGCGCCGGAGCGTCGATCCCCCATTCGAACCCGCACACCACCGACTGCGGGATCGACTCCAGCCTGGCGGTCGCCGCCGTCGGCGGGATCCCGAAGCCGCGCCCCTCGAAGCCGACCGAAGCCAGCGAGGGCGCGAACAGGACCTTGCGCAGGGCACCCAGCAATGAAGTCATCACGTACGTCCTTTGTGGATAGTGTCGGCTTCGCGCGCGAACTCGGCTCCCGCCGAGGAGACCACGCCGTGCTCGCTGCGGGCTCGACGGCCGATCGAGGCCCCACCCGGTACCGCCGAACAGTCCATACCCCGCCTCCGACAATGGTGAATTCACCCGTTCGCCGGATTAATTCACCGGGACGGAACGTACTCACCAGGGAATGAAAGGTACTTATGGCGGAAAATTTACCGTCATCTGACCTGACACGGAGTAATCGATCGATTGCTCTTTAGTGATCCGGTCATGATCACCGGCTCTTCGTCATCTTCGCAGCTCACCCGGGTCCTTGGTCGGCCGACCAGGGCACCGGGAATAACGCAACCTCGAATCGTGCGATTCATATTCACTCTTCCAGGTTTGCTATGTACACTGAGAGTTAGCGCTTCTGGGGGATGAGGAGGTCGGAGTGATCCGAGTCCTATTGGCCGAAGATATGCACATGGTTCGTGGCGCCTTGGTCGCGCTGCTGAACCTCGAACAGGACATAGAAGTCGTCGCGGAGGTCTGCTCGGGTGACAAGATCCTGCCGATGGCCGCGGAGTACCTCCCGGACGTCGCGATCATCGACATAGACCTCCCCGCCAAAGACGGCCTCGCCGCCGCTTCCGAGCTCTACCAGCAACTCCCGTGCGTACGCACGCTCATCCTCACCTCACTCGGCCGTCCGGGCACCGTGCGCCGCGCGCTCGACGCGAAGGTCAACGGCTTCCTGCTCAAGGACGCGCCCGCCGACAAACTCGCCAACGCCGTCCGCTCCGTCGCCATCGGGCGCCGCGTCATCGACAGCGAACTAGCGTTGTCCGCGTGGGAAACGGAAGATTGCCCGTTGACCCCGAGGGAAGCCGAGATCCTGCGCCTCGCCGCGAACGGGCGCACGGTCGCCGACATCGCGGCCGAACTATTCCTGTCACCTGGCACGGTACGGAACTATCTCGCCACGGTGGTCACGAAACTCAACGCCCGCAACCGGGTCGACGCCATCCGCATCGCCACCGATTCCGACTGGCTCTGACCTCCCGCGCGTCTTCTCGTTTGCCACAAACGGTTCCGTGTCCCAAGTCATGACGATCGCATGCGGGGCAACGAAGAAATCACGGGCCACCGGGTGTTTCCGGCACTGTTCCGAAGATTCCGCCTCTGTCATCGTCACAGAGGGGGAGTCCGCGGAGAGGGCAGGGATGCACGGGACGAGTACCGAACCGAAAGAAGTCGCGGTACGCGCGCGACTCCTCGGCCCGCTCGAACTGCACACCGGCGGGGCCGATCGCGCGCCGACCACGCCGAAACTCCTGCAGCTGCTGGCGATGCTGCTCATCCGGCCCGGCAAGACGGTCCACGTCGATTCGCTGGTCCACGAGCTGTGGAACGACACTCCCCCGCGCAGCGTCCGCCGCACTCTGCACACCTACGTCCACCACCTCCGCCGTCATCTGGACCCCGACGGCGAAGGTGGTCTGCTGGTCACCTGTCCGCCCGGCTACCGGCTGGACGTCGACGCGGGCATGGTCGATGTGTCGGAGTTCCAACGCCTGCACCGCCTCGGCCGCGACCTGCTGGCCGGAGGCGACGACGCGGCGGCCGCGCACGCGTTCCGTACCGCGCTGGATCTGTGGTCCGGTCCACCACTGGCCAACATCCACTGTGGACCGACGCTGGCCGCGTACACCGTCTATCTGCTGGAGCACCGGCGCAACGCCCGTGACCTGTGGATCGAGGCCGAGATCCGGTCCGGGCGGCACCGGGAGATGCTCGGCGTACTGCGGTCGCTGACCACCGCGAACCCGCTCGACGAAACCCTGCACGCCCAGCTGATCCGCGCGTTGTGGCTCAGCGGACGGCGTAGTGACGCGCTCGCGTCCTACCACTGGCTGCGGGCGAGGCTCGAAGACGAACTGGGGGTGGAACCCTGCGCCGAACTGCGAGAACTGCACCGCGAACTGCTCTCCGAGGGAAACCCGGTCCGCTGATCACGCCGACCGGCGGACGAACACCACCCCGTCACCAGATCCAGGAAGTTGAGGAGTCAAGCATGACCGCTCGCACCTACGGCCAGTTCTGCGGCCTCGCCCGCGCGCTCGAAATCATCGGGGAACGCTGGTCCCTGCTCGTGATCCGCGACCTGGTGCTCGGCCCGAAACGTTTCGACGAGCTCCAGCAGGGCCTGCCGAAGATCCCGACGAGCATCCTGTCGACCCGGCTGAACGAACTCGAACGGCACGGCGTCGTCCAGCGCCGGGTGCTTTCGCAGCTCGACGCCGGAGTGGTCTACGAGCTGACCGAGTACGGCAACGACCTCGACCAGATCCTGCTGCAGCTGGGCCTGTGGGGTGCCCGGTCGCTCACCGAGCCCGCCGCGGACGACCTGTTCACCCTCGACGCGGCCATCCTTTCGCTGTACACGACGTTCCAGCCGCACGAGGCCCACGGCGTCCGTGGCTCGTTCGAGCTGCACTACGGCGACCAGATGATCGTCCACGCGGTGGTCGAGGACGGGGCGGTGACGGCAGGCGAAGGCCCGCATCCGGATCCGGATCTCGTCATCGAGCCGCGCGGACCGCTCATGCTCAAGCTGATGAACGGCGAGCTGGACGCCACGAGCGCGCTCACCTGCGGCGCGGTGGCCATCAAGGGCGACGCGGCGTACCTGGAGCTCTTCACGCGGCTCTTCCACATCCCGTCGGCCCCGTCGAAGACCGAAGGGCTTGTCACGCACTGACGAGGACGGAACCGCGCGCGGGCCGGCACCACGACCGAGGTGCCGGCTCGCGGTCATTCGAAGCGTGCGGGGTCGCCGGCGCCGCGCCGCACGATCTCCGGTTCCCCCGACGAGAAGTCGATCACCGTGGTGGGCTCGACCCCGCATTCGCCGGAATCGATCACCGCGTCCACCACGTGCTCCAGCCGCTCCTTGATGTCCCAGCCCTGGGTCATCGGCTCTTCCTGATCGGGCAGCAGCAGCGTGCTCGACAGCAACGGTTCGCCGAGTTCGCCCAGCAGCGCCTGCGTGACCACGTTGTCCGGGATGCGCACGCCGACCGTTTTCTTCTTGGCGTGCATGAGGCGGCGCGGAACCTCCTTGGTCGCCGGGAGAATGAACGTGTAACTGCCCGGCGTGGATGCCTTGACCGCGCGGAAGACCGCGTTGTCCACGTGCACGAACTGGCCCAGCTGGGCGAAGTCCTGACACACCAGGGTGAAATGGTGGCGGTCGTCGAGCTTGCGGATACTCCGGATGCGGTCGATACCGTCCCTGTTGCCCAGCTGGCAGCCGAGCGCGAAGCAGGAGTCCGTCGGGTACGCGATCAGCCCGTCCCCGCGCAGGATGTCGACGACCTGTCCGATCGCGCGCCGTTGCGGATTTTCCGGATGTACGTCGAAATACCTGGCCATGCACCGAGCTTAAGGCCACCGGTCCCCCCGCGCCGCGACAGGCCGTCCCGGCGTGGCGTACACAGTGGAACCGGAGGATTCGGCGCACGTCTTCCATCGTGGCGTGTCGCGAGATCACCCGCATGGTCCGAACGACCCACACCCGCACGGGTGACCGCCGGGATTTTCCCTGTCACCGGCGGGGAAACGTCCTCTCGTCCGCCGTTCTCCCTTACCCGGAAAGACCAACCGGGGTAACAAGCATGGGTTAGGATCCGAATACACCGCGATGGAAGGCCGTGCGACGGCCGTCCTTGGCCGTCGTGAGGTCGGAACACGACAAAGTTGAGACGTTTCCTGTTACCACTGGGGTGCCTGTGCCGGAACAGCTCGCGGTGACCGCCGAGCCGCTGGGGACCGCCGGGATCGACCGGCGGCCCAGGCGGGCGTTGTTCCTCGCCGGGTTGATCATCACCGTCGTCTTCGTCAACTCGTGTCTGTTCGGTCTGCTGTCGGTGCTGCTGCATCCCGGGGTGGACTTCTGGCAGGGCCTGCTCGCCGTGCTCTACGTCGGCCCCGTGCTCGCGATCCAGCTCCTGTACTTCAGCCGCCCGGCCGTCCGCCTGGACACCAGGCTCGCGAAGGTCATGCTGGGGATCCAGGCATGCCTGGCCTATCTGCCGACCCTGCATTTCGAGGCCGCGCTGAGCTCGCTGACCACGCTCGCGGCGGGCAGTGCGCTGCTGCTCTTCCGGCCGCGGACGGGCTGGACGGTGTTCACCGTCTTCATGGCGGGGACGACGTGGATCCTGTGGACCTACGACGCCACCTGGCTCGGCGCGGTGTTCGACAGCGTCACCGCGCTCTTCTACGCGCTGGTCGTGTACCTGCTGACCTGGCTCGCGCGGCTGGTGACCGAACTGCACCAGGCCAGGACCGAACTGGCCGGGCGCGCGGTGGCCGAGCAGCGGCTGGCGTTCGCGAGGGACCTGCACGACCTGCTCGGGCTCAGCCTTTCGGCGATCGCGCTCAAGGGCGAACTCGTGCACCGGCTGCTGCGCAAATCGCTGGACCGGGCACGCGAGGAACTCGCCGAGATCACCGGGATCGCCCAGCGCACGCTGTCGGACGTGCGGTCGGTGGCCAGGGGCTACCGGGAGCTGTCGCTCGACAAGGAATCACGGACCGCGGTGTCACTGCTCTCCGCGTCGAACGTCGCGGTGCGGCTCGACCTCGAGCAGGTCGAGCTCCCGGTGAAGCTGCGCACCCTGCTGGCGAAGGTACTGCGGGAGGGCGTCACGAACGTGCTCCGCTACACCGGCGTCGAGCACTGCGAGATCACCGTGCGCGCGAACGAGGGACGGGTCGCACTGGAGATCGTCCACGACGGCACGGCGCACGAGGACGTCCCGGAGGAAACGGCCGAGAGCCTGCGCGAGGTGACCCAGGAGGTCGACGGGCACGGCGGAACGCTCAGCGCGGGCACCGACGCGGCGGGCCGGTGGCGGTTGCACGCCGAACTCCCGGTGCCCGACCAGGCCGAACCCACCGAGACGGCGCTGGCACAGAACACCGGCCACTGGTCGAGGATCGACGCCAGGAACGTCCAGTGGACGCTGACGGTGGTCTTCATCCTCTTCGGTCTCTCCGCGATGACGCGGGCCTTCATGCTGACCGACGACGGCTGGTACCTCACGCTCACCGCCGGGTATCTCACCGCGCTGATCACACTGCAGCTGTCCTATTTCGCCCGGCCGAACGTCCGCCTGCGCTCGCGCCAGAGCTACGCGCTGCTCTTCGTACAGGCCTGCCTGATCTTCCTGCCGTTGATCCCGCTGGGGAAGGCCTGGGTGAGCCTGCCCAGCCTGTTCGCCGGCACCGCGCTGCTGGTGCTGCCGCCGCTGGCCGGATGGACGGCGTTCGCCGTGACCGCCGCCGGGGTCGTGCTGATCCGGATCGACCACGGCACCGACTTCCTCGGCGGCTTCTACAGCTTCGCGTCCATGCTGAACACCGGGCTGATGGTCTTCGGGCTCATCTGGCTGATCCGGCTGGTGACCGAACTGGACGCGACCAGGAAACGCCTCGCCGAGGTCGCGGTCGCCGAGGAACGGCTGCGCTTCGCCCGCGATCTGCACGACCTGCTCGGGATGAGCCTTTCGGCGATCGCGCTGAAGAGCGAGCTGACCAGCCGGATCATGGACATCGACACCACCCGGGCGTCCGACGAGCTGCTGGAGATCCTTGGGCTCACCCGGCAGGCGTTGACCGACGTCCGCTCGGTGGCGAGCGGCTACCGGGAACTGTCGCTGGACCAGGAGTCCCGCTCGGCCCAGGCGGTGCTGGTGGCCGCCGACGTCCAGGTGCGGCTCGAGATCGAGCACGAGGACCTGCCGTCGACCGTGCGGACGGTGCTGGCCGTGGTGCTGCGCGAGGGCGTGACGAACGTCTTGCGGCACAGCAAGGTCGAACGCTGTGAGATCGCGGTGCGGCGGGTCGGCGACGGCGTCGCGCTGGACATCGTCAACGACGGCGTCCAGAACGGGCAGGCGAGGCCGGAGAAGACTGTCCGGGTCGAGGCGCCGGGCAGCGGCATCATGAACATGTCGGACCGCGTCGCCGGGCTCGGCGGCGAATTGACCGCCGGTGTCGAACCCGACGGGCGGTTCCGGCTGCGCGCGGTGGTCCCGGTCTAGGCCTAGATCCAGCCGGACTCCCTGGCGATCCGGATCGCGTCGACCCGGTTGCGCGCGTTGAGCTTCGAAACGATCGTGGTCAGGTAGTTGCGCACGGTCCCGGTGGAGAGAAAGGCCTTCGCCGCGACCTCGAGGGTGTCGCGGCCTTCGGCGGTCAGCCGCAGGACGTCGACCTCGCGCGGTGTCAGTGGGCAGTCCACGGTGTCCCAGGCGGCCAGCGCCAGATCGCCGTCGACCATCCGCCGCCCGGCCGCCACGCCGCGTACGGCGTTGGCGAGTTTCTCCGCGGGGGCGTCCTTCAGCAAGAACCCGTTGACCTTGGCCGCCAGCGCCCGCCGGAGCGTGCCGGGCTTGCCGAGGCTGGTCAGGATCAGCGTTCTGACCTCGGGAAGCTGCTCGTGCAGTTCGGTGGCCGCGGTGAGACCGTCCTTGCCGGGCAGATCGATGTCGATGACCGCCACCTGGGTGCGCGAGGTGCGCGCGGCGGCGAGGATCTCGTCACCGGAGGCCACTTCGGACACCACTTCGATATCCGGTTCCAACCGCAGCAACGCTACAAGTGCCCCCCTGACGATGTGCATGTCTTCGGCCACGAGAACCCTGATCACCATCGCGCCGCCCCTCAGACCACGCCCCCGTGACCCAAGATAAACACGGTCGGACAGAACGCGTTCCACCGTTCGGGTGGCGAGTGCTTCCGGTCCAGCGGCATCCGCCCCGAGGAAGCTACGACAATCGGGCCACCCGGACACGGCGCTGGTAGTTGGTCGGTGACTTTCCGTCGCCGCGAGGAGGTTCGCGGCGCGGCGCACGCACGGAACCGGCCGCTTTTCGCGTTCGAACGCGAAAAGCGGCCGGCGGGGATGCTCTCAACTCGCCTCGGCCAGCGGCGGGGAGACGCAACAAGCTCCGGTGAAACAGTCGAAGACCTGACCGCCCGGCCGGTTGGTCCAGTTGTCGAACCGGTCGATCACCAGGTCGACCTGGTTCCCGGCGGAACCGGTGTCGATTCCCCGTACGGCGAAAAGCGAGCGGACGTTGTCGGTCACGGTGTTCTTCATCGAGTGGCTCCCAGACGTTTCGGAGGTTGATCGGGGTGTTCCTTCGATGAAGAAATCGTGCTATCCGGGGCCGGTGCGCAACCAGTGCCATCAATCATCGCGAGTCGTGCTTTTCGCCTACGCCAGAAGGTTCGCTTCGACTACTCCATTTCCGCGCCCGCGATTATCAGATGGAGTAACGAGGCGGAATTGTGATCACGGACCGCGATCGCCTGCTCTCACCGGGCGATAATGACCGACTGTGGTCATCGAGGCGTCCGATGCACACGAATGGCGTAGTCACTCGCTAGGACCGGCTCGGGATGCACCCGAGTTCAGGAATCGAGCAGCCGCGCCAGACCCGCGTAGCCGCCGTCCTTCAACCGCACGCCCGAAGTCTTCGCGTAGGCGGCGTCGGCACGGATCCCGAGTCCCTCGACCATCCGGTTCATGAAGTTGAACAGCGCGCACACGAGGACGGCGTCGTGCAGCGCGGCTTCATCCCAGCCCGCCGCGAACACGGCTTCGGCGTCGGCGTCGGTCATCTTCGACGGCGTCCGCGTCAGCTTGCCCACGTAGGCCAGCACGGGCTTCATCCGCTCGTCCACGGGCGAGGAGTCCAGATCGGCCAGTGCGGCGGCCAGAAGCCCTTCCGGCACACCGAAAGCCTCGGCGGTGACGGTGTGGACCCCATGGCAGTACTGGCAATCGTTGACGCCGGAGACGTACGCCGCGATCAGTTCCCGCTCACCGTCACCGAACGCCGACGGCGCCCGCATGACGAGTTCGTGGAAGTCCAGCAGCCGCGACGCCGGGGCCGGGAACTTCTGGAAGACCTGCAGCAGCGTGGCGTCAGTCGGCAAAGACTTGAGATAGGACATCGCGTGTACTCCCCTTTTCCGGCGTCCGCCCGTGTTCGGCGAACTTGTCGACGTCTTCGCGGCGCAGCCAGCAGGCGGCGAGGCAGGCGACCGACGCCGGACCCAGCCCGGTCACCGTGGCGGTGACCCTGGCGGCGGTCTGTTCCCATTCCTTGCGCAGCGAACCGGCCGTGGTCACCTCCGGCCCCGCCTCGATCAGCGGGCGGACCGCGCGCCAGCGGACGACGCCCGCTTCGATCAGCGCGTCGGTGTCCAGGTTGAGCGCGTCGTGCCGGGCCTGGTCCACGGCGAGCGCGACCAGAGCGGGCTCGTCGGCGATCCGCGCGAGGCCGACGCCGGCGAGCAGCCGTTCGGCGTCCAGTCCCATCAGGATCACCCCCGCCTCCGTCGACGGGGCGTCGTCGATCGAGGGCAGGGTGAACCGGGAGTCGTAGGGCTCAGACACGGGCGACGTCCTTCGTGGCGACCCGCGGCGAGGTTCCCGTGCGCAGGTTCGCGGCCACGGTGGCCGCGACCCTGGCGGTGGCGACGCGATGGCCGTCGATGTTGCGGGCGGCCGGGCCCAGCGCCATACCCGCGGCCGCGCCGACGGCGAAGACCCGGGGCGCGCCGACGTAGGCGAAAGTGCGCTCGTCCAGGCTCGGCCAGCCACCGCGGTCGAGAACGGCCTCGTCGGGCATCAGAGCGTCGCCGATCGACGGCGTCGTGCCCAGTGCCAGGACGGCGTGGTTGACGGTGACCGTCTCGCCGTCTTCGAGGTGCAGGCGCACCCCAGGCCGCACCTTCGTGATCGCCTTGCCGCGGTGCACGATCAGCCGTCCCTCGGCTTCGGCGGCTTCGAGCATCGGCCGGAACTCGAACATGATCGACGCGCGCCGGAAGCGGCCCATCAGTTCGAGGCGGTCGGACCAGCTCACGCCGTCGAAGCGGGCGCGGCCTTCGGGGCGGAAGAACGACGAATTGACGTCAGCGCATTGATAGCGCTCGCCTGCTTCGCGGACCACCCAGTGCACCTCGCGGCCCTGGGCGAGCCCGGTGGAGAGCAGATGCGCGGCGGTGAGGCCCGCGCCGACGACGGCGAGCCGTTTTCCGCCGTCGGGAACGGGTTCGTCCCAGTAACTCACGCCGCGTGGCGGATGGCCGCCGCCCCACCAGATGTCCGGAGCCGACCGGCGTTCCTCGCCGAGGCACAGCACCACCTGGCGGGCGGTGACGGAGAACCGGTCGGCGCGCACGGTGACCGCGTCCGACGTCGGCAGTACCTCGCGGACCGAACCGCGCCAGGTCCGTTCGGTGACGTGATGGCCGGCGGCGAGATGCGCGCAGTAGGCCTCGAAGACGTCGACGGGGACGACCGAGCGGTGCCCGGCCTGCGCCATCCGGATCTCCCGCCGTTCCACCGGGGTCAGCACCGACCAGTGCAGCCGGGCGAAGTCCAGCAACTCGCAGTCGCGATAGCCCTCGACGCCGGGATGGTGTTCGTACGGCGAACGCAGCACACGCTGGCCGAGCAGGTCGACGCGGTCGAAGAACCGGCGGCAGGGGCGGCCGTCGCGGTCGACGACGACGAGGTCACGCACGCCGTGGTGCCACAGCGCGGAAGCGACCGCGAGCCCGGCCGGGCCCGCCCCGACGATGACGACGTCGGCACCGGACGGCGGGGCGGGGGTGACGGCGGCGCGGGTGGCCGGGAGAGCGGGCCACTCGCGCCCGCGCGGCGATTCGAGCAGATGGGGCTCCGGGACGAAGGTGATCACCGGCGTGCTCAGCCGATCACGGTCACCGGGACGATCAGCTCGATCACGGGACGCTGTTTCATCCCGTTGCTGATCAGTTCTTCCAGTGTCTGCTGGGACTGCTCGGCGGTGTCGGTCGCGATCGGGCTGTAGCGGGAATAGGAGTAGGTCGGCTTCCGCCCGCCCGCGTCCAGCGAGTACACCTTCAGCACGGCTTCGCCGGGGCGGACTTCACCGTCGTAGAAGGTGAGCCGTCGCTGATCCGGCGTCATGAAGGATTTCGAGAACTGGCGGGAAAGCACGAGGGTGTCGGCGTCGTTGACGAACGTCGAATCCTCGTCGGTGACGACCTGCATCGCGACCCAGGTCTTGTCGGTCAGGTTGGTCTCGGATTTGATCACCTGCCACCGGCCCGGTTCCGGCAGGTTGACGCTGACCGAGACGTCGTGGTCGGTGGTGTCGATGGCGCCGGAGATCATCAGCACCCGGCGGCGGACATCGGCGACGCCCGCCATTTGAATGTCACGTGCGCGTACCCGGGTGGAAACGTCCAGTCCTGGGAATTCGGGTGATGACATTTTTCGTGCCTCCATACCTCGATGACCGCACTCTTTCAGCTACACTGCTCAGCTGCGCCGTTCGATCGTGCCGTTCGACCCTGCCGTTCAACCGTCCCGTTCGACTAAACCGGTCGGCAGAATTCCCCCCATCCGCAAACACCCGAAGAATTTCACGGTGACACGGACGGTGTCAAGATGAGGAACGCAGGACGCACTGGTGCGAAAGGCTGCCGGTAACGAGGTTTCGGACTAGTCCGTTCAGCGGTACCAGGTCAGGACTCGTCCGAGTCCTCTGCCCAGGCCGCCGCGGGTGTGCCGTGTTCCAAGGCGCCGATATAGACGATCTCGAACGAGGAATCGGCCCGCTTGAGCCCTATCCTGATGACGAGGTCGTGTTTCACCAGAATGATGAACTGATGCGGATCCCTGCCATCTCCGAAAATGTCGTAGATGAGAAAAGCGGATCCGTCGGCTACCGCGAAGAGGGCTTCGTAGATAACATTGCGATCGGCCTGCGGAGCGTTGATCGCCCATTCTTCCAGCACCTGCAAACCCGACGTGAGCTGGAGGCGCATAGCCATCCGAAGGCCTCCTCGAGGTCTCGCCGGGTCGCGGACGATCTTCATTCTCCCGTCCGCGGTACCCGATGGTCTTCTTTGTTCGTGCCGCGCGTACTGGTCGCCGCTCATGTCCGCTAGTTGTAACCGAGGACGATGTGGTCGGCCGACGCCTCGTTTTCGGCGGACGGCCTCGGCTCCGGGACGAACACCGTCTCGTCGGCCCCGCTGATCCCGCGTGGGTCGAGATCATCGGTCACCACCCAAATTCGCACCTGTGCCGTCATGACGTTCCTCCCGGCCTTCGATGAACCGCTCACTTGACAACCCAGGATGGACCTCGCCGATCGGAGGGCGATCGTGGCGCACTCGAAGTCCGCTGGAGATCGCGATGAGCAAATAACGAGTCGCCGGTGAGGGGGTACCGGTAGTGCCCTGGTAGTACACGGAAACCCAAGGAGCACACCATGACCGAACGCCTCGACCCGTACGAGATCTACGCCGACGACGAACTGGACGTCGAACTGCTTGGCCTGTCCTGGCCCGACGCCGACGCCCCCGAACAAAGGGACCGGCCGTGAGCGCCGCGGAGCGGCAGCGGACCTGTGCGGCCTGTGGAGGCCCGTTCGAGCCTGGGGAGCGAACGGGTCTGGAGACGGTGGTGGCGGACGGGATTCTCTACGTCGCCGTGCACATCAACCACAGCACGTATCCGCCGCGGCGGGAATCCGAGGCGGCGCACCGGCTCGCGACCGTCGACGCCGCGTGAGCCGCAAACCGGAAAGGTCCGTGAAGGCCTCCTTCCCTACCTTGAGAGTAGGGAAGGAGGCCTTCACGGACCTGACACCTCAACGCAAGACCGAAGTACGCCAATCCGCCCGCCCCCGCGCGGACCACGCCGACCACACCGGGCCGGCGGGTGGCGACGCCGCGGAGGCGAGCGCGCCGAAGACGGCGAAGAGTGCCGCCAGTTCGCGGTCTTCCGGATCCCCCCGCAGGACCCGGAACACCGGCACCGAAGTGTCCTTTTCGGACGGTGGCATGGTTCCCCCGTTCAGATCGGGTGGTTGCCGTGCTTGCGCTGGGGCGCCGCCTTTCGCTTGTCCTGCAGCATTTCCAACGCCCGCGCGACGGCGGAACGGGTGTCCGCCGGGTCGATGATGTCGTCGACGAGTCCCCGTTCGGCGGCGTACTGCGGGTTCATGAACTCTTCGGTGTACTCGGCGACCAGGTGGGCGCGCAACGCGGCCGGGTCGGCCGCGGCGGCGAGGTCCTTGCGGAACAGTACGTTGACCGCGCCCTCGGCGCCCATCACGGCGATCTGGTTGGTCGGCCAGGCGAGCGACAGGTCGGTCCCGATCGACCGCGAGTCCATCACGATGTACGCGCCACCGTATGCCTTGCGCAGGATGACCTGGATCCGCGGCACGGTCGCCTCGCAGTAGGCGTGCAGCAGCTGCGCGCCGTGCCGGATGATCCCGGAGTGCTCCTGTTCGACACCGGGCAGGAAGCCGGGGACGTCCACGAGCGTCACCAACGGGATGCTGAACGCGTCGCAGAACCGCACGAACCGCGCCGCCTTCTGCGAAGCCGGTCCGTCGAGCACGCCGGCGAACACCACGGGCTGGTTGCCGACCAGGCCGACCACGCGGCCGTCGATCCGCGCGAGCGCGCACAGCACGTTTCGCGCCCACCGCTCGTGCAGTTCGAAGAACTCGCCGTCGTCGGCCAGTTCCGTGAACACGTCCCGCATGTCGTAGGGCTTGTTCGGCTCGACGGGGACGAGTTCGGCGAACCGGGGACGCCGGTCCTTCCCCGCGTCCTGTGACGGCTCCCGTGGCGCCGGGTCGAGATAGTTCGACGGCAGCAGCGACACCAGATAGCGGACGTCGGCGAGGCAGGCCTCCTCGTCGTCGTGCACCACGGTCGCGACGCCCGAGGAGGCGCCGTGCACGTCCGCCCCGCCCAGTTCGTCGTGGCTGACCCGTTCACCGGTGACGGTCTCGACGACGTCCGGTCCGGTCAGGTACATCCGCGCGGTGTCCCGCACCATGAAGACGAAGTCCGCGAGCGCGGGCGAATACGCCGCCCCGCCCGCGCACGGCCCCAGCACCACGCTGATCTGCGGGATGACACCGGACGCCTCGACCTGGCGGCGGAAGATGCCGCCGTAGCCGTTGAGCGCCATGACCCCTTCCTGGATCCGCGCTCCCCCGCTGTCGTTGAGCCCGATCAGCGGGGAACCGGTGGCGATGGCCAGATCCATCACCTTCTGGATCTTCGCCGCGTGCGCCTCGCCGAGCGAACCGCCGAAGACGGTGAAGTCCTGCGCGTAGACGAACACGCGCCGCCCGTCGATGGTGCCGGAGCCCGCGATGACGCCGTCGGTGTACGGCCGGTTCTCCGCCAGCCCGAGACCGCTCGCCTGATGCCGCCGGTACAGCTCGACCTCGGTGAAGGACTCGGGGTCCAGCAACAGGTCCAGCCGTTCGCGCGCGGTGTGCTTGCCGAGCGAGTGCTGCCGCCGGACGCCGTCGAGCCGCCCGTCGACGATATGCTCGCGCAGCTCGTCGCGCTGGCCGCGCAGCAACGGCATCGTCGGTTCCGGTGGGTGCACCGGTTCGGCGCCGCGGGCGAGCGGGATCACCTGCCCGTCGGTCGCCCTCGGGATCCGGGTGCGCCGCAGCCGGTCCTCCGGCAGCGGCACCACCTCGGAGTCCTCCGTGCGCTGAGCGCCCGGATCGCCTTGCAGGGTCACGCCGCCTCCTTCAGCCGGGCCTCGCGCTCGAGCTCGTCGAGTTCGATCTCGCGCACGATGTCGCGCCAGCACACCCCCCGTCCGAGCCGAGGCATCGTGGTCACCACCGGCGGCCGGTCGAGCGAGTGCACCGACACCGGTGTCTCGTCCGGCCGGGCGGTGGCGGATTCGTTGGTGGTCATGACATTTCCTCTCTCTCAGGCCGACGCGCGGACGCGGCCGTCGATCTGGTGGTAGCCGCCGCTGTAGAAGACCAGCGAGTCCTGCGCGGTGCCACGGCTGGAGGCGACCACCCGGCCGAGGAAGATCGAGTGGTCACCGCCTTCGTAGACCTCGGCGAGCTCGCATTCCAGCCACGCCAGCGCACCGTCGAGCAGCGGGGAACCGGTCTGCGGGCCTGCTGTCCACTCGACGGAATCGAACTGCGCGAGCCCGGCCGGACGGCGCCAGTCGGCGAAGTACTTCGCGAGGTCTTTCTGGTCCGACGCGAGCACGGTGACGGCGTACGAGCCCGCCGTCACGATCGCGTCGTGCATCCGGGCCGCGCGGGAGACACAGCACAGCACCATCGGCGGTTCCAGCGACACCGAGGTGACGGCGTTGGCGGTCATCCCGTGCGCCCGTTCACCCCCGGCGGTCAGCACGGTGACCCCGGTGGCGAACTGGCCCATCACCTCCCGCAGCCCGGCCTGCGCGGACAACCGGCGCCGCGCGGCCGGCGTCGGCAGGCGTTTCAGCACCGGCCGCGAGGGTTCCTGAGCTCCCGTTGCAGGCTCCACTGTGCCCACGTCACTCCCCCTTGCCGTTGACCGCGTACGGGATCAGCGCCTCGCGCAGCTGCTCGGGCACCCGGCTGGGCACCGTGGCCGTGTTCGGGCCGCGCATGCACGCGATCCGCTGCCGCCCGCGCGCCACCAGCCGCTCCCCCTCGTCGGTGAGGTGGACGTAGTCGAAGGTGAACTGGATCTGCGTCTGGGTCAGCTCCTCCAGGCGCAGCCTGATGGACAGCTCGTCGAACGCGGTGATCTCCGCGTAGAACTCGCAATCGACCTTGAGGGTGAACAGCTTGAGGTCGCGGCGGACCTCTTCGAGCACCGCGGGCGCCTTGTCCTTCAGGAACATCTCGCGGCACCGGCCCTGCCAGCGCACATAGTTCACGTAGTAGACGTTGCCAACCAGGTTGGTCTCTTCGAATCCGACCGTGTGCAGGATCTCGTAGTAGTCGGCCATGTCAGTCTTCCTCTCCCTGGAGCACCGCGAAGACGACGGGATCGGTCCGGTCGTTGACGGTCGTCGCCCAGGTGGCGATGCGCGCGGTACCGTGCGAAAGCACCGCCCAGCCGTCCGGATCGACCCGGTGCACGGTCAGCGCCTGTGTCATGTCGCCGGTCTTGCGCACGCATTCCAGCGCGCTCCAGACCCGGGTGTAGGCGACCGAGAGCGGCTCGCGGGTGTCGGCGGCGAGCAGTTCGCCGACCGAAAGCAGCTCCTCACCGAGCAAACCGGCCCAGTCCTCCGGTGTCCGCTCGATCGCGGTTTCGACGTCGCACGCGATCCGGCCGCTACCGGCGATCGCCAGGGTGAGGTCGGCGCTGTGCGACGCGCTCACCTCGACGCCGTCGGCCTCCGGTTTCCCGTCCGGGCGATAGCGGATCTCGAGCGGGGCGTCGACCGCGCGGCCGGCGGCCAGCGCCGTCTGCGCCCGCCGTTCCGGCGTGGTCTCGACCGGGACGCCGATCGGGTCCGGTTCGACGACGATCGCCCGTGACGAACCGAGCAGCCGTTCGGCGGAACGCTCCAAATAGGACCCGAGCATCGACGGGACCCATGGCCCCGCACCGTCGCGTTTGCGGACCGCGCGCAGTTTCAGCCCTTCCCATCGCTCGACGAGCTTCCCGTCGGGGTTGCGGACGTCGAGGTCGTAGACGTAGCTGTCGCCGTCCTGCGACCGCTCGCGGGCGTCGAGGAGCACGTATTCCGGATGCTGCTCGCCGGGTTCGGCGAGGTACAGCCGCTCGATCCCTTGCGGCAGCAGCGTCGCGTCCGGGACGCAGCACTGGATCGCGTGCATCATCGCGTCGCGGGTGCCGGGGTCGGCCAGCAGCTGTTCCTGCGGGAGGAACGGCGCGAACCAGTCGACCTCGGCGCCGGTCGCGATCTCCGCGACCGCGTGCCGCGCGCTGGCCCGGCGGTAACCGGTGACCCGCTGGAATCGCTTGCCCTGGAAGAGAACCGTGCCGTACAGCTCGGTCGTCGGGTCGACCGGGACCGGCGGCAGCGCGACGTCGCGGACCACCGTGTCACCGAGCGGATCCGGACGACTGAACCGCAGCCGGGCGCGGAAGTGGTCGGCGCTGAACCCGGTTTCCCCGCTGCGCAGCACCACGTCCACCGTTTCGGCGTCCCTGGCCAGCGCGGCGAGCCGGATGGTGGTCGACCCGCCTGGCGAGACGATGATCGGCCGCAGGAACTCGACGTCGGAGAACACCGGCGCCGTCAGGCTTTCCACCGCCAGCGTGGCCTTGGCGACCTGGGTCATCGCCTCCATCCCGATCACCGCCGGGAACAGCAGCTGGCCGTCGAGCAGGTGGTCGGCCAGATACGGGTCGCTGCCCGCGGAGAGGTCGGCCTCGGTGATCAGCTCGACACCCGGGTAGTGGACCACCGCGCGGTCCACGAAGCGGTTCAGCGGCAGTTCGCGCTTCTCCACCGGCAGGGTGGCCAACCCCGCGGTACGGCCGCAGACGACCAGTACCGACGGGGTGGCCGGATCGCCGACGACCTGGCGGAGGATCTCGATGCCCTCCTCGGTCGGGATGGGGGTGATGCCGTCGCGCAGCAAAGCGCTGACCACACCGAGCTTTTCGCCCATCCCGGTCCCGGACCAGACCGACCATTCGAGGGCGATCGCCCGCGCCTGGGGGTGTTCGCGGCCGAAGCGCACGGTCAGTTCGGTCATCCAGTCGTTGGCCGTGGCGTAGTGCGCTTCACCGCGCAGGCCCGCCCGTCCGATGATGCTGCCGAAGGTGACCAGCAGCTTGATCTTGTCCTTGTCGACGGCGTCGAGGACGGCGTTGAGACCGCCGATCTTCGGTGCCAGGGTCTTGCGGAAGGTCTCCTCGGTCAGGGAGAACAGCGCGGCGGGCTCGTTGCGGCCCGCGCCGTGCAGGACGGCGGTGACCGGGCCGAATTCGGCCTGGATCCGGCCGATCGCGTCCGCCACCTGTTGTGCGGCGGTGACGTCGGCGCGTTCGTAGCGGTAGGTGATGCCCGCCGCCGCCATCCGGCCGAGGTTCTCCGACAGTTCGGCGTCGTCGGCCGGATCGCTCCGGCCGAGCAACGCCAGTTTCGCGCCGGAGTCCTTGGCCAGCGCCAAGGCGCTCTCCGCGGTGATGCCCTTGCCGCCACCGGTGACGAGCAGGACGTCGTCGGTGCCCAGCGGGGTCCCTTCGGACTCCGACGGCTTCAGCGCGCCGAGCTTCGGCACGGTGCGGACACCGGCGGAGTCGTAGCGGACTTCGCTGAAGTCGTTCGTCGCCGCGACCTCGGTGACCACAGTGGACACCGCGGCGCCGATGGCCCCGGGGTCGACCGGATCGACGTCGGCGAGATCGACGATCGTGGTGCGGGCCGACGGGTCCTCCAGCCGTAGCGTCTTCGCCAGCCCGGAAGCGCCGAGGCCGTGCTGCACCACGACGAACCGCGTGCCGTTGGGCGCGGCCAGCACCGCACGGCCCGCGTCCAGGAACAGCCCGACGTCGTCGGCGTCGCTGTCCTCCTTCAGGCAGAGGAGGACACCGTCGCCGACACCCGCGCCTGCCAGCGCCGCGCGCAGCGGCTCCGCCAGCGGGTGCCCGGCCGGGGCGAACGCCGTCCACTCGGCGGTGGAGATGCCCGGTGTGAGATCGGGCGCCGGTTTCGGCGCGACCACGTACTCGACCGCGAACGGACGGACCCACGGTCCGACGCCCGCCACCTCGGCCTGGTTGCTGTCGGCGGGTTTGGCCGTCTGCGCGAGTTCGTCGATCATCTCGGCGAGTTCACCGAGACAGACGGTCGCGAAGTTCGGCATGCCTTCCAGCGCCGGACGGCCGAGCGCGCGGGTCACGTCGTTGACCAGCTGGCCGACGGTGATCGACGAAAGGTGCAGGTCGTCGAGTGGATGCGTATCGGCGGTGACCGCTTCGAGCGGCAGTTCGACCCGCTCGGAGGCGAGCTTGCGCAGCAGGTCGAGCGTGCTGCTGCCACCGCTTTCCGAGGCCTCCCCCGCCGCGGCCGCCTCGGCGGGTTCGGCGACGCGGTCGCGGGCCAGTTCCGCGCCGATGGACGGCGCGGCCTCGCACGGGCTGGCGAGGAAGGAGAACTCGCCGTTCGACGGCAAGGCCCGCACGACACGGCCGTCGAACAGCGCCGACGTGTCCAGCGGGGCGCCGAACGCGAAGGCCGCACCGGCGACCTTCAGTACCGCGGCCAGCGTCGGGCTTTCAGTGTCGATCGCGAGTACCGGCGTGCCGGGCGCGATCTCGCCGAACAGACCGGTGAGCACCCGGCCGGGGCCGACCTCGATCACCAGATCGCTGCGCTCGGCGACCTTCGCGGCCGCCTCGCGGAAGCGGACCGGCAGGACCACCTGGTCGCGCAGCAGATCACGGAGATCCTCGGCGGCGTGCAGGACGTCACCGGTCACCGTCGACACCACGGGCCGATCGAGCCGCGCGAAGCCGAACGCGGCCAGTTCCTCGGTCATCGCTTCGGCCGCCGGTTCGACCGCGGGTGAGTGGAAGGCGTGCGAGACGTTGATCCGGGTGGCGGTGATGCCCTCGGCACGGGCCGAGGCGACCACCCGCTCGATCGCGTCCGCCGGTCCGGAAAGGACGGTCTGCTCCGGCGCGTTGTAGCCGGCGATGACGACGTCCTCACCGTCGGCGATCCGCTCGACGACGTTCGGTGCGGCAGCGATCCCCGCCATGGCACCGTTGCCGTCGCTGGCGGTCGCCATCACCTTGCCGCGGATCTTCGCCAGTTTGAGGACTTCGCGTTCGGTGAGCGCGCCGCCCCAGTGCAGTGCGGTCAGCTCACCGAGGCTGTGGCCCGCGGCCGTCTGCGCCTCGATGCCGAGCCTCTTCAGCACGCGGAGCCCGGCGAGCGAACCGGTGACGATGCGCGGCTGGGCGACGTCGGTGCTCACCTGATCGGCGCCGGTGGACAGGCCCGCGGCGCGGTAGATGTCGTCGGCGCCTGTGAAGCGTTTCCGCAGCGCGCCGACCGTGCCGTGCCCGGAACCCTGGCCGGGGAACAGGAAGCCGATTTTCGGTCCCTTGGAGCGTGCTCCGGCGAAGATGCCTTCACCGGCGGAGAAGACCTCCGGTTCGCCCTCGCCGAGGAGGTCGAGCAGCTTGGCCAGCTTGCGCTCGGCGTCCTCCGGGTTGGTCGCGACGACCGCCGCCCGCACCGGTTTTCCGGACAGTTCCGCGGACAGCGTGCCGGCGAGGTCGGAAAGTTCCGCGAACGACAGCTTCGGCACGACCTCCAGCAGCCCGCTGACCCGGCCGCGCAACGAGGCGGCGTCGTCGGCGTCCAGCAGCAGCAGCTCGCTGTCCTGCCGTCCGGCGACGAGCGACCGGGTCTTCTCGTCGAGCTCCTTGCGCCGGGCCGCACCCGGTGCCTCGGTGACGGTGACATGCGAGTTGATGCCGCCGAATCCCATCGCGGAGACTCCGGCGCGGACCGGGTGGTCCGAGGGCCACAACCCGGCCTCGGCCGGGACGTACATCCGCGCGGAATCGCCGACCAGCGACTCGTGCGGGTCGAAATGACCGGTCGCGGGCGGGATGACCTGGTGGTAGACCGCCAGCGTCGCCTTGATCAGCCCGGCGACCCCCGCCGCGGCCTTGGTGTGCCCGATGTTGCCCTTGATCGTGCTCAGCGCGGCACGGTCGGCGAGCGGGTCGGCGTCGCGGCGGGCAGTGGAAAGCGCCTCGATCTCGGTGGCGTCGCCCAGCGCGGTCCCGGTGCCGTGACCTTCGAAGTAGGAGACGGTTTCGACGCCGTATCCGGCTTTGTCGTAGGCCCGCTTCAGTGCGAGCCGGTGCCCCGACGCCTCGGGCCGGGTGATGCCGCCCTTGCCGTCGGACGAGACGCCCCAGCCGCCGATCGAGGCGTAGATCCGTTTGCCCTGCGCGATCGCGTCGTCCTCGCGCATCAGCACGAGCATGCCGGAACCCTCGCCGGGCCAGAAACCGTTGGAGTCGGCGTCGTAGACCTTCATCTCGCGTTTGGCGAGCGCGCCGGTCTTGGCGAAACCGATCACCTCGAACGGGTCGATCGACAAGTCGACACCACCGGCGATGGCGACGTCGAGGTCGCCTTCCGACAGCGCGTTCGCCGCGGTGACCACGGAAAGCAGCGAAGAGGAGCAGGCACCGTCCACAGTGAACCCGCCGCCGCCGAAGTCGAAGAAGTTGCAGACCCGGCCGGCGATCGTGTTGGCGAGCCCGCCGGCGAGCGTGTCTTCGTCGATCTCCGGGAACGGCGCCTTGTACTGCGCCTCGAGGTCGTGGAGGAACTCGGCGGTGTCACCGTCGGCCCAGCCGCGCTCGGCGAGTGCCGCCGCGACCGTGCGGCGCACGTACGGCCAGCGCAGCCGCATGATGTTGGCACGCGAGAACTCACCGGTGAGGCTGTTTCCGATCACCACGCCGGTCGCGGACCTCGGCAGTCCGTCGCCTTCGGGGAAACCCGCGTCCGCCAAGGCCTGTGTGGCGACGTCGAGGGCGAGCCAGTGCGTGGTGTCGGTCGACCGGAACGTGCTGCCGGCCACCTTGTACTTGATCCGGTCGAACTCGTAGTCACGCAGGACCGCGGCCTTCTTGGCGTAGAAGCGGTCCGGCGCCTTCGGGTCGGGCGAGTAGTAGTCCTCAAGGTTCATCCGCTCGTCGGGCAGTCTCCGAAACGCCCGACGGCCGGCGAGGACGTTCTCCCACAGTTCATCCGGGGAACCGGCGTCCGGGTATCGGAGACCGATACCGACAATCGAAATCCGCTCAACGCTCATGCCACCGCACTCCCCTAGCTCTCAACCACTCAAGTCATGGAATCCGGCCTCGGCGCGGGCCGCTGTCCCCAGAAGCACCGCCGCCGTCCGCATCTGCAGTCCGGTCAAGCATGAACCGGAGCCGGTCGGCGAGTCTTCTCTCATGTTGTTGAAGGCGGACCGCGAAATCCGCATTTAGTCCTCTAAATGCGCTGACGTGGTGACACAGCGTTGCGCGGCAACGAAACTCGCCCACCCCACCAGCTCGATCAGCTCTCGGTCACCCAAGCCCGCCGCGGCGACCAGGGCGTCGTCGACCTGGTATGGCGCTTTCGCGACCACCAAAGCCAAACGAGCGGCCGGATCGTCGACGACGTCCACCCAGGACCGGCTCAATCCAGGTGGCGAGCCGTCCCAAGTGGACAGTTCGCGCGACACGACATCCCGCACGACAGGAGAGATCGACAGCGCCGCAAACGCGGCTTCAGCACGGGAGAAGGCATCCTCGACGACAGGATTCCCCGTAGCCCAGCCGAAATCCCGGGAACCGGGGCGCAAGAACTCCAGCGAGTCACCGGGCGGAGCGTCTTCGACCGGTTTCAGGAACCGGCCGAGAACCGCCTTCGCCCTCGCCCGTGCGGAATCCGGCACGGACGAAGGCAACGGCGACGGCCCGAGGAACACGCTCACCACCCGGTTCAGGTAGTGGAACGCGAAGGCGACCGCGGCCAGTTCCGACCGGCCCGCCTCCGACAACGTCGCCGAGGAGCGTGGATCGGCCACGGGACGGCCGGCCTCGATCGCCGAAGCCACCGAGGAACGCCCGAGCGAACCCAGCGCCATGCCGTGCACCTCGACGCAAAAGGGGCACGAATTCGCCTGTGACACCAGGGTGGCGACGACCTCCCGGTCCGCCCGGCTCGTCGCTCCCGCCGCCACCAGCGATTCCCGCAGCATCAGCCAGCTCGCCGCGAGAACCGGTGGTGACGGCGATTGCAGCGCCACCGGCGGGGCCAGCATGCCGAAGTCCCGTTCGATCTGACGATAGACATCACGGATGAGTCCGGTCGCCCGGCCGTAGGAGACCGGCCGGACGTACCGGACCTCGCGCAATGCCCGCCGCAAAGCCAGTTTCACCGGTTTGGGCGCCATGATCAGCTTCCGGCTACCAGCGACAGCTTGCTGACCGCCCGCCGCCCGGTGATCGAACCGTCCGGCGCCGGAGCGCCGTAGGAGACGTCGACCCCGCGCGCCTGCAGCGCCCGCACGATTCCCGGCACCGAACGTTCGGCCAGCGCCGCGATCGTCATCGCCGGGTTCACCGTCAGCGCGCCGGGGACGGAGGCGCTGTCGGTCACGAAGATCCCGGGATGGTTCCGGAGTTCGTGGTTCGGGTGCAGCGCCGAGGTCTCCGGGTCGTCACCGATCCGGCACGACGCCAGCGGGTGCACGGTGTACGCGCCGACGACATCGTTCGTCCACGGCGAGACCTTCGCCAGGCCGTCCTTCTCCAGGATCTCCTTGCACTCCGCGTCGGCCAGCGACCAGCCGTGCAGGGTGTTCGGCGTCGGGTCGTACTTCAGCGGCCCTCGGCCCAGCATCTGCTGCGAGATGCGGTAGGCGTTGCCGGTGGGCGGCGGAGCGCCGAAGACACCCTCGTTGTCGTCCTCGGTCATCAGGAAGATGGTGAGCCAGGAGGCCCACTTCTTGAGGATCTCCTTCTTCTGCGCCCCGAACCAGCGTGGCTCGTCACCGTCGGGCACCTGCGCGAGGATCGTGCCCAGCCCCGGCGGGAAGTACAGCTGCTCCAGCGAATACCGCTCGTACTCCGGCAGCGAACCGTCGAGTTTGTCCCAGTTCGCCACGGTCGGGCCCTTGCCGATGTGGTTGGCCTCGTAGACCTTGCCGTCCTCACGGGACAGTCCGAGCACCTCGCGGACCCGCTCCTCGTCGATGATCGCGGTGTTGAGCCGCTCACCGTTGCCCGAGAAGTACCGGCCGACCGCGTGCGGCATGGTACCCAGCGCGGACTCCGAACGCTGCAGGATCACCGGCGTCGCACCGGCGCCGGCGGCGATGATGACGATCTTCGCGTCGATCGTCCCGCCGCCGGAGTGCACGCGGTAGTCCTCGTCGTCGACGATGTTGAAATGCACGCGGTAGTCGCCGTCGTCGATCCGCTCGATCCGCTGGACCTCGTGCAGCGGCCGGATCTGCGCGCCGTGCGCGAGCGCGGCGGGAAGGTAGTTGGTCAGCAATGAGCGCTTCGCGTCGAAGCGGCAGCCCGCCATCATGAAGTTGCAGTTGACGCAGCGGTCGTTGTCCACCGCGACCGGCGCGGGATTCGCGGTACGCCCGGAATGGTTACAGAACGCCGCCCACAGGCCACCGGCGTACGAGACGTCGTTCCAGTCCTGTTTGGACACCGGCAGCGAGTCCGAAACCCGATCGTACCAAGGCTCCAGCGAGTCCCGCGTGATCGCCGACGGCCACATGCGGCGGCCGATGCCGCCGTGCCGTTCGAAGACGAACTTCGGCGCCCGCGGCATCGCGGCGAAGTACACGACGCTGCCGCCACCGACACAGTTCCCGCCCAGCACGCTCATCCCGTCGCCGACGACGAAGTCGAACGCCCGGGTGTAGGACGAGCCGAGCAGGTAGTCGTGCTCGAAGTCCTTGGTCTCCAGCCAGGGTCCGCGTTCCAGCACGGTGACCTTCGCCCCGCCCGCGGCCAGGTGGTAGGCGGGGATCGAACCGCCGAACCCGCTGCCGACGATGACGACGTCGGTCTTGTCGCAGGCAGTCATGCGGGGCTCCCGGATGGCGTGGTGTCAGGGTGGAGTTTCGCCAGTTCGCGGCGATACGAGAACTTCGGGAACCGCCACAGGCCGTCCGCGTCCGGCGCGGTGTACCCCATCGCCAGCAGACCGGGGTGGCCCTCGGCGATGGCCTCGGCGGTGTGCTTGTGCGCCGCGCTGTCGAAGGACATGTTGCAGAACAAGGCGAGGCTGACCCAGCCGTCCTTCTCCGGATGCCCCGGCGCGGTCAGCGACCGCACGAGCGCCGTCCGGTCCGCGAAGGACAGTGCGACGAACGGGGGCAGCTCCTCGGCGAGCGTGAGGTCGTGTTCCTTGGCGTAGACCTTCGCGTGCTCGTTGAGGGACTGCGCGAGATACGGCAATCCGACGGTCACCCCGGTCGCCTCGGTGTGCAGCAGTTCGAGCGCCCCCGCCACGACCGCGCCCGGCCCCGGCGCGGCGCCGGCGATCGCGTGGTCGCCGGGAAACCGCTTCTCCCCCGGCAAGATCGTGTCCGCGTAGGCCTCCAAAGTGGACACCTTGGCCTGTTCGTCCGGTTCCACGGAACCTACCTCCTGTTCCTGGTGTGCACGGTCATCGGCAGCCCGCCGCGCACCCGGAGCGACAGCATCGCCTCGGGAACCACGTCGTAGCCCGGGAGTTTCCTGAGCTCGAGGTCGCGCAGGACCATCGTCAGCACGAAAACGGCCTCCATCACGCCGAGGCTGTTGCCGATGCAGAACCGCGGCCCGGCGCCGAACGGGATGTAGGCGTACCGGGGCCGCCCGCTCGGCCGGTCCGGATCGAACCGGTCCGGATCGAACTTCTCCGGCTCCGGCCAGAAGTCCGGATGCCGGTGCAGCGTGTAGGGCACGACGACGACGTCGGATCCGGCCGGGATGTGGTAGCCGCCGATCTCGTCGTCGGCCTGCGCCACCCTCGGCAGCAGCCACACCGGCGGGTACAGCCGCATGACCTCTTCGACGACGCGCGCCGTGTACGGCAACCGGTGCAGATCGTCGTGGGTCGGCAGCTGGTCACCGAGGACCGCGTCCGCCTCGGCGCGGAGTTTCTCCGCGACTTCGGGATGTTCGTCGAGCAGGTGGAACGCCCAGCCCAGCGTGCTCGCCGTCGTCTCGTGCCCGGCCAGCAGCAGGGTGATCAGCTCGTCCCGCATCTGCTCGCGCGTCCCCGCCGAGTCGATGAGGCGGGACAAGACGTCCTCACCGTTCTCGACGGGATTCGCGAACCGCTGCTCGACGAGTTCCTCGGCGATCCGGCGCAGGTCGTCGCGCGACTCCCGGAACCGCAGTTGTTTCTTCAGCGGAGCCCACTGCGGGACCATGCTCAGCGTCACCGCTTCGAACATCGCCTGATCCTGCACGGCCTCGAAGGAGTGCCCCAGCGAGGTGAACCCGCCGAGATCCGCGTCGAGCAACGTCTTGCCGAGCACACCGAGGGTCAGCCCGGTCATCTCGTGCAGGATCTCGACCGGGCCCTTCGTGTCCCGCAGTCGTTTCACGAGCCCTTCGACCTCGTTCGCGACGACGGAGGCCTGCCGCGCTATCCGTTTCGGCTGGAACACCGGCTGGATCGTGCGGCGCTGCTTCTTCCAGGTATCGCCGTCGCTGGTGAGCAGCCCGTCGCCGAGCGCCCGCCTCGCCTCCTGGAGGCCGATTCCCTTGTGGTAGTTGGCCGCGTTGTCGGCGAGCACGTGTTTCGCCAGCTCGGGGTGGTTCACCAGGTACATCGTCTTGGGACCGATCGCGATCCGGACGACATCCCCATGCGCCTCCGCCGAATCCGACATAAGCGCCAGCCGGTCGGTGAACAGCTTCTTCAGCAGCCCGAAGGTCGCTCGGCGCGGCGGCCCCGGCGGCGCCGCCCTCGGCGTACTCACCTGCCGGGTCATGCCGCCACGGCCCCGGTTTCCGTTTCCGGCTTCTCGGCCGGCTTGGGCAGGGTCGTGACTTCGGCCGACTTCGCCTGCTCGGCCTCCCACTTCTCGGTGGCCTTCTTGGAGAAGTGCAGGCCCCACAAGAAGGCTCCGCGGATCAGGCAGACCAACGCGGTGGCCAGGAACAGGCCGTAGGCGACGTGGACCACCATGAAGAACCCGTAGGCCAGCGCCACCCCCGAACCGAACAGGACCTGCGACGCGGGCTTCGACGGCGTCGTCCCCGGGTCGGTGACCATGTAGTTCGTGTAGAGCACGAACGCCACCCCGGTCATCATCCCGAGCGCGCCGGGGATCGCGGTGTCGAACACCAGACCACGGACGATCGCCTGGAGCGCGAAGGTGATGAGCCACGCGCCGATCAGCCACATCCGCTGGGTCAGCATCGCGTTGAGCACGGTGCCCGACACGATGATGATGCCGACGATCAGCCAGCCGACCCACGAGTCGACCTTCTCGGTGAAGTGGTACGGCGGCGCGATGCTCGCCCAGGGGAACACCAGCAGGATGATCGTGATGCCGAAGTTCGACGGGTTCATGTAGTGCCGGAGCCTGCCTCGCACCGGTGCCTGCAGCACCCACTTGGCGCCGACGGCGACCACCACGCCGAACATCATCACCAGCACCTGGTCGTTGACGTAGGTCAGCATGTTGAGCGCGAGACCGGTGATGTGGGCCGGGAAGAGGAACTCCACCAGGCCCTTGAACCCGTTGCCCCGGAAGCGGACCGCGCGGCCCTGTGCACGGGCGCCGATGATCTCCAGCAGGATTTCCGTGGTGTACGCGGTCGCCAGCGCGATGAACGGGTAGGTCCAGGGCTGCTCGAAACCGAGCACGGTGTAGCCGATGATGTTGAAGATCGAGATCGAGATCGCGAACCGGCGAAGGGCCGTGATCGTCTTGTTGCTCTTCGGTGCGGCGAGTGTCTGCTCTGCCATGACGGTTACTTCTCCTTCGCCTGGGTGCCGAGCTGGAGCGTGTGGCTGCCCGGGGCCAGCTGGATCTCCTGCGTTCGGATCTGCCCGGTCAGGTCGCGCCACTGCAGGCAGACCTTCACCGGTCCGGTGACCTTGCCGAGTCCGATCTGGATCTCGTGGCTGCGCTTGCCGGAGTGGCCGCTGCCGCCGTCGACGCGGTCCATGTACTTCTTGCCGTCGGGGGTGATGACGGTGACCTGGGCGCCGATCGCCGCGGTGCCTGCCGCCTTCAGCGCGCCGTCCGCCGGCTGCTTGTCCTGCAGCAGCTTCAGGTTCAGGTACGAACCGGAGTCGGGGCTGACGTTGTGGTAGAAGATCGGCTGCTCCCACTGGCGGGCCACGGCGAAGTCGAGCTTGCCGTCACCGTCGGCGTCACCGGTGGCGATACCGCGGGTGGGCACCGGCACGGCGAGACCGAGGCGCGGGGCCAGGTCGGTGTAGCGGCCGTCGGCGCTCTTGGCCCAGAAGTGCAGGGTGTGATCGCCGCCGACGTCGTCACCGGCGACCATGTTCGGCCAGAAGTACGGGTGCTTCAGCAGTTCGTCGTTGGACGTCGCCAGCTCCTGCAGCTGCGGCCAGCGGTTGACGTCGCCCTTGACGAAACCGGTCGCCTGGGTGATGACCGATTCACCGCTGTTGTTGTAGTCGGCGATCTTGACGTCCCAGCCCCAGCCGGACCACGCGGTGCCCGCCTGTGCGCTGCGGTCCACCCACGGTGCCTCGCCGCCCTGCAGACGGCCACGCAGATCCGCGGTGTCCTTGGCGGTGTTCATGAACTGGAAGTGGCTTTCCTCGATACCCCACGACGTCGTGATGTTGCTGACGTACATGTCGTAGAGGCCGTCGTGGTTCAGATCGGCGAAGTCGACGCCCATCCCCTTGAACGAGTCGTTACCGACCACTTTGGACTTCGGCTCGGTGGGCCCGCGGATCCCCTTCACCTCGGCGAAGGAGGTCTTGCCCGCCGTGGACTTGTTGTACAGCAGGCGGTCGTGACCGAAGTCGTTGCCGATGTAGAGCTCCGGCAGGTTGTCGCCGTCGACGTCGGTGGCGCTGGCCGCCAGCGACCAGCCGCCGCGGGCGTCGGCCGGGATGGCCTGATCGTCGCATTCGAAGGTGACCGCGGGCTTGCCGCCCTGAGTGGTGGCGCCGGTGAAGCGGAAGATGTACTTGCCACCCGCGTTGTCGGCGTGCGACATCGACTTGTTCATCTCGACCCCGCCGTCGACCCGGTCGTCCAGCACCGCGCTGTCGGGGAAGTAGTTGCCGATGAAGATGTCCTGGTGGCCGTCGCCGTCGAAGTCACCCACGGTCGCGGCGTTGGTGTTCCACAGTGGACCGGCGTACTCGCCGTTCTTGACGTTGTTGCCCGGCACCAGTTCCACCGGCACGTAGGACTTCACCGCGAGGGTGGTCGCGGAGGGGTTCGCGAGGAACACGATCGGCGTGCGGCCCCAGTAGTAGGCCAGCAGGTCGACCCGGCCGTCCTCGTTGAAGTCGCCCGGCACGCAGCCCATGGGCGCGATGTACTTGCCCATGGGCAGCGGCGCGGCGTCGAGCGCGAACGGCGCGTAACGGTCGCCGCCCTTGCCCGGCGTCGGGGTGACGACCACCTGGTCGCTGCGCGGGTCCACGAAGCACAGGTCGTTGGCGAGCTTGTCGCCGTCGAGGTCGTTGACCGCGACCGCGGCGCCGACCGAGGAGATCCAGGCGCGGATGTGCTCGTATTCCTTGTTCACCGTCCGGATCGACTGGCTCTTCGCCGCCTCCGGCAGAGCGATCGTCAGGGGTTCGAACGCGTACTTCGAGGCCATGGTGTCCGCCTCGGCGGTCGAGACCGTGGGCAGCTGTGCCACCACGAACAGTCCCGCCATCAGCAACAGCGCCACGATGCCCGCAAGCTGCTTGCGGAGCCAGCCCAAGGTCGCGGTCATTTCCCTGCACCTCCAGAGAGAATCGCTTCGGCGATGCGCTGTCGCCAGGTTTCGAAATGCGGGAGTTCACCGTCGACGACCACAGCGGGGCGGACTTCCTGGGTGATGGCCGCGGCGCGCTCGGCCGGCAGCCCGCAGATCGCCTGGGTGGCGACCTCGGTCTCGGGGATCAGCAGTCCGGCGCGGATGCGAGCCTCGGCGGCGAAAGCGCTGCCCTGGGCCAGGTTTCCGCGATACTCACCGGCGAATTCGGCCAGCTTCAGCAGTTCGTCGCCGGTGACACCGCACGCGTACGTCGAGGCGAGCCCGACTCCGGCGTAGAGATCTCCTTGGCGCTGCTTGGGGAACCGCGCGATCGTGTCGGCGACCAGATCGACGTCGGTGCCGCGGACGAACCACAGCGCCCGGCCGATGCCCTGGTCGATCGCCCGCAGCGAATAGCCGTTGTTGCCGGCGGGCCAGTCGAAGTTGGGGTCCTGGAATTGACCGTCGATGTATTTCGCGGTCTTGAAGTAGGCCTGGTGGAAGCCGTACCCGTCGAGCACCAGCCAGCGCAGCAACGGATCGAAGTCCTCGGCCGACGGCCAGCGGAAGCGCGGGAGCCGCGCCATCGCCCAGCCGACACCGACGTAGATGATGTAGTCGTGCTTCTCGCCGGGGCCGTCGAGGAAGTCCGCGATATGCCCGCGGCCGCCTCCCGGCAGGCCGTCGAGCATTCCGTAGCCCATTCCCGCGCCCTCGTAAGCGAAGCCTCGGTATTTGACCGGAATACGCTCAAGCCATTCTTCGGCCTGTTCGACGGAACGCGCTTCCACCGCGTGCGCGTAGCCGAGGAGGAATTTCTCCCCGACGGTCTCCAGCAGTTCTTGAGCGGCTGGGCTCTTCTTGTGGAAACCCCGCTTTTCCAGCGACGTCTCGGAGACGTCCGGTGTGATCATGCGACGTCTTAACGTGCGCCAACCATTGCCCAACGCACTCTCCCCCTAACGGGTGGATTCGAATTCTGCGGTCTGGTTAAAGGCTCACATGCGCGGCGGCGCCCCAGCTACTCCACGGTTGCGCCCGCGGTTCTCCCGGTTTGCGTGACCGGGAGAACCGCGGAATAGGCCTCAGGCCACCGCGCGGAGGTAGTCCGTGGCCGGCATGGTCATGCGATTGCCGGTGGAGGCCGGGCCACCGGCGAGGGTGATCGCCATCGGCGCGTCGGTCGGCTGCGGGGCCCGCATCGGCATCCGCAGGTGGACCCGGCCGTAGCGGGTGATGTCGACGCGGCCGGGCAGCGTGCCCACCGAGAACGACGACGCCGCGGTGCCCGCCGCGTGCTCGGCGACCGCGATGACGGTCCACCGGCCCTCGGGAACGTTCTGGATCTCGATGTCCGCCGAAAGGACGTTCGCCCTGCCGCCGAACGCGACCGGCCCGCACTGCGGGATCGACTCGGCGAACAGTCCGATGAGGACACACGCCGGGCCTGCCCCGCGCGGGGTCTCGACCCGCACGCTGATCGTGCCGGTGCCGGCGCGCATCGAGGCATAGCCCATTCCGGCGCTGTGCAACGCTTCCAGCGACGGCAGCCGCTGGAAATGCGGCGCCAGTGCCACGAGCAGTTCGCCGACCTCGGGATCGCGGTACTGGGTCGGGGTCATCCCGACCGCACGGGTGAAGCGGCTGGTGAACGTACCGACACTGCTGTAGCCGACACTGCACACGATGTCCGACACCGTCAGCGATGTCGTCAGCAGCAGTCGTTTCGCTTCGAAGAGCCGGATCGCGGTGAGATACCGGCCGGGGGTCACGCCGGTCGCCTTGGTGAAGATCCGCGAGAAGTGGAACGGGCTGACGAAGACTTCCGATGCCAGGTCGCCCAGTGTGATCGGGTCGAAGTACCTCGCGTGCATCGACGAGATGGCCTGCAGCACCGCGGGTTGCAGGGGTGACGCCGGCTCGGGGAGCCGACCGGGTTCGATGACGCCTTTCTCGTTCGCCGCCGTGGCGACTGTTCGTAGCTGCATCAAGACCAACCTCGGATTCGCTGTCGCTTTTCCTCTGCTCTCCAGCAAACGCGTCAGAGGTTTCGGAGCACTCGACACGCGATCGAGGTGTGGTCTACCCAGGCATTATCCTCGCCTGCGCGATCGGCAGGCGGCTCGTTCCCGCGGTCGCATCCGCGTGTCGTCCATCCAGGTACGCGTGTCGTCCGCCGGAGCAATAGAACACGAAACGCCCCTCACGACCGACGCCTCACCCGCGCGGTCAGGCGGGGAAGTCGAGTACGCACTCCCCGACGCCCACCTCGGCGGGCCAGTCGAGTTTGAGGGCGCGGTCGACGCGGTCACCGGCGTCGACCGGGACGGCGTGCGCGGCCAGCCCCATGGCGCGGGCGACGAGGTAGAGCGTCTGTTGCAGCGCGCCGACATGCGCCAGGGTCGTGGCGTACGCGCCACCGCCGAGCACCGACGCCATCCGGGGCATGCGCGCGGTCACCGAGATCAGGGCGGAAGGCCGCCGATGGTTGCCACCGGCGATCATCGCCATGTCGAGCATCGCGTCGAGGTCGGCCTCGTCGTCGTTGACCAGGGCGAGCCGGTGGTCGAGCGGATCGTAGTGATAGATCCCGCGATCCAGCCCCGAGCAACGGTTCACCGAAACATACAACTCGAGCTCGTACAGACAGGCCACGCTGAAGTACGGCCGTTGTGAGGCATCGTGGACAGGTACGGCGACGCCGTGTCCGTTGGGGAAATGTGCGGGCCCGATCGACCTGATCCGCGCGCCACGGAACAGGAATTCGCCGATCTGCTCGGCCGACAGCACGCTCTCGGTGAACTCGGGGCAGGTGTGATCGTGCTCCAGCAGCGTGGTCAGTGTCGGATCGGTCTCCGCGCGGGCGGCCAGATCCGGCCGGTAGAGGGCATAGACCGGCCCCTCGCCCGTGGTGGCCTTGACCACCGGCGGATTCCCGAGCCCCGGCAGACCGGCCGGGCCCCCTGGTCTCCAGGTCCGGCTCGTGGTGTGGAACGACAGCTCGTCCGGGGACCACAGGCTCAGTTCGGGATCGTCGTCCTCGGCGAACCGGCCGTGCTCCCCGGCGAGCTGGACCACGCCCGCGGCGACCAGATAGGACACGATCGCACCGACCACACCGGCTTCGATTCCCGTCATGGACACGATCTCCCCCACCGACTTCGCCGTCGCCAGCGTCGCCGCGATGTGCACCGCCCACGGCTGGTACAGCACGACGCGGTAGCGCGCGGACGGCGACTCCAGCCCCATCCCGGAGGCGTCGGAGCGCAGGGAACAGAAGCGGGACAACCGGATCGGGCGCGAGGGCGGGATCTCCTCCGTGCCGAACACCGGCGCCAGCGCGACCGGGATCACCGACAGCAGCGGGCCCCGGCCATCGGCGAGCCCCAGCGAGTGCACCACGGAACCGCCGAGTTCCTTGAGTACCTGCCGCAGCGCGTCGGCGCCCTCGGCCGTCCAGCTCAGCTCGCCTTCGAGGTCGGGCTCCCGCTCGACCGGCTCCCAGGAGGACGTCACGTTCGCCAGCGAGATCGGCCCCAAGGCCATCCGCCGCAACGATTCCCGGACCAGTGGTCCGGGGTGGTCGAAATCGAACTCCCCCCACCGGGTGACGACCACCAGCGAGCCGTCCTCACCGATCTCGACAAGGCTGTCGTCAGTGAGCGACCACAAAGGGATCGTTTCGGCCACACCGCCGGGGGGATCTGTCCTCAACTGTTGCTCCAGCCGGATTACAAGAACATGGGGAAGGGATTCAATCTGTCGTACGGGGTCGGTTCGGCGATCCTGCCCAGCTGCACCGGCACGTCGAAAAGCCGCCCGGGCGCGAAGCGGCTCCAGAAGGGCCGCAACCCCGGAACGACGACCCGGACCACGGGAAGGTCGATGTCGGGCCTGGTCTGATCGAGCACCAGCGTCTCCATCCCCAGCGCGGCGAGTTTGCGTACCAGCGATTCCACGTCGTCCCGCACGTCAGGGCGCCGGACGAACTTGAAGTCCGCGGCCCGTTTCGCCGACCGGCCGGGCGCCGGCAGCAGATACGGCTGGTTCGCGACCGTAGCGTGCCGGAGCCACCTCGCCGCGTCGGGATCGTCGAGTTCGACGTCGTTCGCGAGCACCACCGGGATCATCTGGTTGAGCTCGCTGACCGCCCTCCGCAGCGCGGTCCTGGGGTCCAGGTGGGCGCCGAAACCCATCATGACGTTCTCGCGCGGCCCGGCGATACTCCTGGACAGCGCGACCATCACCGGCACACCGAGATCCGCGGTCAGATCGAGGACCCACAGTTCCCGGCCCGATCGCGCGTACTGGCCGACCATCTCCTCCGCCCACGGGTCGTCGAACGAGGTGATGTCGACGCCGGGCACGGGAAGCCTGTTGTACCACCACATCGCGACCGCGTCGCGTTCGACGAGTTCGAGCAGTCCCTGCAGGATCGCGTCCTCGATGCTGCTGCCCGCCGCGCAGCCGTTGGAGTCGGCGCGCATCCCGCCGATCCCGCATTCCGGCGGCACACCGTAGTAGAGGTACGCCGTCGGCATCAGCTTCCGGCGCTGCTGGGACAGCGACCACGTCGGCGTCCAGTCGACGGCGGACTCGTCGTCGAACCGTTCGGGTACGTGCTGGAAGATCGCGTGCTTGGTGTTCCAGTCGTCGCGGGTGTCGTACTGACGCTCATCGAAGAGCATGCACGAGTTCGGGTGGACGGCGTCCTCGCCGAGCGCGCGGAAGGTGTCGCGGATCCGCAGCTCGTCGCCCTGGTAGTTCGCCGAGAACCGTTCGATCGCTTCGCACAGCGCGCCGACCTCGGCGTCGAGGGGGCTCGCGCCCTTGCCGCCGTTGTCCCCGCGCAGCCCGGCCTGCAGCCCCGCCTCACCACGCACGCGGCGGGCGACGTTGAGCCCGGACCGGTAGGCGTTCACGAACGCCGGCGCCCTCGGGTCGCGGGCGATCTCCTTGATGATGCCGGTGACCGGGCTGACCACGTGGCCGTAACGGTCGAGCACCTCGACCGGGGTGAGCGTGCGGTGCCCGCCGCCGCCCGAGGTCGCCTTCTTGGCCTCCCGCAGGACGATCGGTTCGGCCGTCCGCGCCGCGACGATCCCTTCGTCACCGCATTCCGGGCACTGCGGACGCCGCCGCAGTTCGTGCAGCCGCCCCTGCAGATCGAGGGTGTCCAGGATCCACACCGCCTGCTGACCCGGATAGCGGTGTCCGGCAAGCCATTTGGACGCTTCGAGGGAGATCAGATGCGACGCGGCCGCGGTCAGCGGCGGCACGGCGGGCATCGGGAACGACGCCGGGCCGTCGTGCCCGAGGACCTCCTGCACACAGGCCTCCGCGTGCCGGTGCCCCCACAGCCGGTTGGTCAGGCAGTGCCAGCAACCCGAGCGGCCGGGCTGCATGATCGGGCCGATCCACACCTGCGAACCCGACGGCCTGGCCAGCAGCCACGGCCTTCCGGTGCGCCGGTGCTCCGCGTCGATCTCGGCCAGCCGCGGGTCGAGGTAGTCGTCGCACAGCACGATGGCCAGTTCGGAGGCCATCGGGACCACCTCGATCCCGCTCGCCTCGAGCGCGCTCTCCACCTGCGAGGTGTCGACGCCGCGGCCGATCGTGGTCAGGCTCGCCGTCGCCGGCTTCTGCCGCCCGGTCACCGCGGACGCGTCGAGACCGCACGCGTCCCAGTACGCGAGCGCGCGCTCGTCACCGCTGACTTCGTCCGGGACGTGGACGGTGACCAGGCCCGCCTCGACCAGCCGGGCCAGTACGCCGGTGACCTGTTCGGCGTTCATCCCCTCCGGGCAGGCGGACAGGAGTCCGTCGAGGTCACGGGTGCCGTCGAGCAGCGCCGCCACCGAGGCGACCTGCGCGCCGCGCATCGCGATGACACCCTGTTCCGAGAACAGATAGGCACCGTTGCCCTCACTGATCTCCGCACGCAGGTGACGTTTGAACCCCAGACCGCCGCTGATCGAGCCCGGTGTGGAAGATGCCTCGCGCATGAGAACCCCCAGGGTCTGTCCGATACCCGAATCCTGCTGGGCGGGGCCGGGTACCGGCCAGTGCTCGATTCACGCCTCCGATGTGAAAAACCCATGATTTCTCAGGACACACGCACGCGAGACCTGGTGGACGGCTCACTGGCCCGGTGGCCCGCCGCTCTGTCACTGTCGACGTACTGGAAAACGGGACACGACGCGTATCGAGCTGGAGGGCGCTTGCGATGTACGCCGGATCAGAAGTATCGGACACGCCCCACGGCTCGGCAACCAGCCCGACTCCGGACCTGTCCGCGAGCCCCGTCCGCTTCAGCCTGCTCGGTCCGCTCGAACTGGTGCGGGACGGGATCGACTACGCGCCGACGACGCCGAAGCTGCTGCAGGTGCTCGCCATGCTAGTGATGAGCCCGGGGAAGATCGTGCACATCGACACGATCGTGCAGGAACTGTGGGCCAACGACCCGCCGCGCAGCGTCCGCACCACCATGCACACCTACATCTACCAGCTGCGCCGCTGCATCGACGAGAACGACCTCGCCCCGTACGGCGAGGCCATGCTGGCGACGAAACCGCCGGGTTATGTGTTCCGGATCGCCCCGGAGCAGGTGGACGTCTTCGAGTTCCAGGCACTGCAGAAGGCTGGCCGTGAGCTGCAGCTGCGCGGCGAGCACGTCGAAGCGGCGAAGGCCTTCCGGTCGGCACTCGACCTGTGGTCCGGACCTCCGCTTGCGAACGTCCACTGTGGACCGGTCCTGTCGGGGTACGCGGTCGACCTCGTCGAACAGCGGCGCAGCACCCTGCACCTCCGCATCGAGGCGGATATCGCGGCCGGGATGCGGCACGAGCTGATCGGCGAACTACGCTCGCTGGTGAGCGCGAACCCGCTCGACGAAGCCCTGCACGGGCAGCTGATCCGCGTGCTCGGACGCAGCGGACGGCGATCCGACGCCCTCGCGACCTACCGCCAGGTGCGGGCGAGGCTCAACAATGAACTCGGCGTCGAACCCTGCGACGAACTGCAGGTCCTGCATCACGGCCTGCTTTCCGAGGGTGAACCCGCGTGAACGGCGGAAACCCACTCCCGAAACGGAACGAAAGTGAGGATCGGCGGATGAGCGGTCGTACCTATGGACAGTTCTGCGGTCTCGCCCGCGCGCTGGAGATCATCGGCGAACGCTGGTCGCTGCTGATCGTCCGTGACCTCGTCCTCGGCCCGAAGCGGTTCACCGAACTGCAGGCGGGCCTGCCCAAGATCCCGGCGAGCACCCTGTCCGCCCGGCTCAACGAACTCGAGCAGTCCGGGGTGCTCCGCCGCCGTCTGCTTCCCCAGCTCGACGCCGCGGTGGTCTACGAACTCACCGAGTACGGCGGCGAACTCGACCAGATCGTGCTGGACCTCGGCCTCTGGGGCGCACGATCGCTCGGGCAGCCCGCCCCCGAGGACGTCTTCACTCTGGACGCGGCGATCCTCTCGCTGTACACGACCTTCCAGAGTGAGAAGGCCAAGGGCATCCACGCCACCTACGAACTGCACTACCCGGGCGGGATGGTCCTGCACGCGATCATCGAGGACGGCGCGCTCAAGGTCGCGGACGGCGCGCATCCGGGCGCCGACGCGACGATCGAACCGCTGGGGCCGTTCATCAAGGATCTGCTGAGCGGCGAGCTGTCCCCCGCCGACGCCCTGCGGACCGGCAAGGTCCGGATCGAGGGTGCCCCGGAGTACCTGGAGTTGTTCGCCGAACTGTTCCACATCCCGGCCGCGCCGAAGGTGTCGACCGGGATCGTCGTGCGCTGAACGGCCTAATCCGCAGGTCGTTGCGCAATTCAGAGTAACGGAAACCGTCGGTACGGCAGATATCGTCGGTACCCGTCACCGGTCGGTCTTTTCTCCCAAGGAGCCCTTCATGGCCGCACTCGATTCCGCACGTCCAGGCCTGCTGGCGTCGCTCAACGGGAAATACCACCGCGCGGCGCTGACCGCGTTCGCGGTGGTCGTCGTGGCCCACTGGGCGGAACATCTCGTGCAGGCGTTCCAGATCTACGTCCTCGGCTGGAAGACGCCGGACGCCCGCGGCGTGCTCGGTATCCCGTTCCCCAAGCTGATCAGTTCCGAATGGCTGCACTACGGCTACGCCATCGTCATGCTGATCGCGCTGTTCGCGCTGCGGAAGGGCTTCGCCGGCCGTTCGCGGCAGTGGTGGAATCTGGCACTCGGCCTGCAGTTCTGGCACCACATCGAGCATCTGCTCCTGCTGGTGCAGGCGCAGACCGGCTGGCGGCTCGGCGGCGGCACCGCACCGAGCAGCATCATCCAGCTGTTCATCCCGCGCGTGGAACTGCACCTGTTCTACAACACGATCGTCACCATCCCGATGATCATCGCGATGATCGTGCACCGGAAGGCTTCCGCCATCGAACGGGAGCTGACCGGCTGCACGTGCTCGCCGGAAAGCCGGCGTGAGCTGGCGACCACGGCGTCGTGACCAGGAGGATCTTCGCACTCCTCGCCCTCGTGGTGGCGTGGTTCGGGGTCGCGGTGCTCGCCGCGGCCCCGGCCTCGGCCCACGTCGAACTCCTCTCCGCCGACCCCGCCGACGGCGCCCGCCTCACCTCGGCGCCCGCGCAGGTCTCCCTCACGCTGTCGGAGAACATCGGCATCCAGCCGAACTCGATCAAGGTCGTCGACGCCCACGGCACGAACGTCGTCACCGGACCGGTGTTCCAGCCGGGCGACGTCGCCGAACAGGTCGCCGTCAAGCTGGAGCCCGATCTCCTCGAAGGCAGCTACCTCGTCGAGTACGCCTTCGTCTCGATCGACTCGCATCCGGTGCGCGGCACGATCGCGTTCGTCGTCGGCACCGGTCCCCTGATCACCTCGGCGGGCGCGGTCTCCGCGTCGACCGGGACCGATCCGGTGACCGACGCGCTGTTCACCACGTTCCGCTGGGGCTCGTTCGGTGGGGTCGCACTGCTCGGCGGCCTGGTGTTCGTGCTGGTCTGCCGTCCGGGCGGCCGGACCGACCCGGCGGCGCGGAGGCTGATCATCGTCGGCGTCGGACTCTCGGCCCTCACGGCCGTCGCCGGGTTCCTGTTGCAAGGCCCGTACGTCGCGGGGCGTGGGGTGGACGCCGTCTTCGACCCGGCGCTGATCGAGGCCACGCTGCGGGTGGCGTACGGGAAACTGCTGCTCCTGCGCCTGGCCGCGATCGTCGCCCTCGCCGTGCTCGTGCGACGGCTGCTGGCGAGCGATCTGCCGGACCGGCTGCGCTCGCGTTACGAGAATCTCGGCATCGCGGCCGGGTTCCTCGTGCTGCTCAGTTTCTCCGCGACCGGCCACGCGGTGGCCGACAAGATCATGTTCCTCTCGGTCAGCGCCGACCTCGCGCACTTCGGGGCGATGGCCGTCTGGGTCGGCGGGCTGATCCAGCTGGCCGTGCTCCTGCGCGGCGGGTATCCGGCGAGGGAGGCCGAGCCGGCGCTGGCTCGGTTCCACCCGATCGCGACCGCGTCGATCGTGATCATGGTGGTCAGTGGCGCGTACCTGGGCTTCCGGCTCGTCCCGTCGGTCGAGGCACTCTGGACGTCCTCCTACGGCGTCGTCTTCCTGCTGAAGCTCACCGGATTCGCCGTGTTGCTGCTGGTCGCGAACGTGAGCCGCACCGCGGTGCGCCGCGGGATCGCCGGCCGCGGCGGCACCGGCGTCGTGACCGCCGACCTGCGGCGGCTGCGGATCAGCGTCGGGGCCGAGGTGCTGATCGTGGCCGTGGTGCTCGCACTGGCCGCGGCGCTGTCGTCGATGTCCCCGACCGCCTGATCAGCGCTCGATCGCCTCGGCGGGCGGGGCGAACGGCCCCCAGGTGAAGGCCCGGAGCCACGGCTCGGGATCGCCCAGCCACGCCAGAGCGGCGATCTGGGCCGGGCTCCGGCGTCCGGCGAGCGACCGGTACAGATCCGCGGGCGGCGCCGAGAGCACCGCACCCACCGGTTCGGTGCCGGCGATCCAGGTCGCGCCCTCGGTCTCGATCCGCAAGCCGGGCAGGCCATGCCTGGTCAGCGAGGCGCCGAGCCCGCCGATGAGCACTTCGAAGGAGCGGAGCCAGGCCGGGTGCGCCTCGGGCGACGGAGCGCCGAGCGCGTAGCGGAGGTCGAGTTCGTGGGTGAAGGCGTCCATCACCATGATGTCGCCGCGGCTCTTCCCTTCCCCGTCCGCGGCGAGAAGGGTGTCTGCCTCGGGCCCGCGTTCGATCCAGAGCCGCAGCAACGCGGCGACCGACTTCGTTTCCGGAACCGGGCACGGCTCACCGCCGAACCGGGTGATCACCCGGTCGCAGATTTCCGTCAGATGCGCCAGCAGGTCGCGCACAGTCCACTGTGGACAAGCGGGGACGGGACGCTCCCCCGCACCGGCGTTGTCGGTGAGCAAGATCGCGATGTTCTCTCTGACCTGCCGATACCCTTCGGCCGCGGTCGCCGTATTCCAGCCAGGGACCCGAATTCGGCTACTCGTCACGCGGCCACCTCCTGTGGGGAAAGCGATGATCGACCATTCTCCCACCGCTTCGGGGATCACCCTTCTCACCGCTTGCGCGGACCGTTCGGCGCAGAGATCACCCACCCGTGGCGCATGTCGTGATCGCATCAGGCACACTGGAGGAGAGAAAGCCCCGTGTGGCAAAGGCCCTGTGCACCAAGGGAAACGCCCACCGGTGACGGATCACCCACTGTGGAGGTGACTAATGGAGCTGCCCGGCTTCGATCTGGCTTGGCGTGGTTTCAATCGCGCTCAGGTCCGGGAATTCGTTCGCGAGGTGGAAACCGAACTACGACGAGTGGCCGCCGAACGCGACGAAGCGATCCGCCGCGGGGAGGCGCTCGCCGCGAAGCTCACCGCCGCGCAAGAGGAAAACCGTGAACTGAAAGCGACCGTCGACCGGATCAGCCGCGTGCCGATCGCGCCGGACGCGCTTCAGGAGCGCTCGCGCCGAATGCTCGAACTCACCCGCGAAGAGGCCGAAGACATCACGGCGCGCGCCACCGAGGAAGCCGCCAAGGCCGAGGCGGAGCGGAAGAGGATCACCGAAGACTTCGAGCGCGCCATGACGCTGCGCCGGGCCGAAGCCATGCGCGCGCTCGCCGTGCAGGACGAAGCCGCGCAAGCGCGGGCACGAAAACTCCTCGACGACGCCGCCGAAGAGGGCGAGCGCCTCGTCGCCGAAGCGCGGCAGAAGGCCGACGTGGCCCTCCGCCTGCGCGACGACGTGCTGAAACAGCTGACCGGCTGCCGTGAACTGCTCGCGGAGGCTGGCACGGTATTGACGATCACCGACGAACCGAAGCCGGAAGTGCCCGTTCAGCGCCGGAGCAGGTCAGAGGCCCGCGCCGGCGCCGAAGCAGCGGCGACCTAGGCGTTGTCGCCAGAAGAAAAGACCACCGGCCGGATCTCCATCGCGTTAACGTGCGCGTCCGGGACCTGACCGGCGATCTCGATCGCGCGCTCCTTGCTTTCGCATTCGACCAGGTAGAAGCCCGCGAGGTACTCCTTCGACTCCGCGTACGGACCGTCGGTGACCACGGGGACGCCGTCACGCACCCGGACCACCGTGCTCTCCTTCGGCTCCGCCAGCGCCTGCGTCCCGAGCAGTTCGCCGCTCTCGGTCAGCTTCTTCATGAAAGGGTCGATGCGGGCGACCACCTCGTCGCGCTCCTCCTCGGGAAGGGCGTCCCACGCGGTGGGGTTCATCGTGATCATGATCATGTACTTCATCGCTGTTCCTCCTGGTCATCCGGCCGGTGCCCGGCCACTCACGCAGGAGTCGGAGCCGCCGGATCGTCCTCGACATCCTGGCATCCACGAATTTCGCTGTCCCGGGGTGGATACATGGGGAGGGTATGATCGGCGATGGTCGCGGAACGACGAGAGAACGGGTGCGGGATGACGGGCTACGGCAACGAGCGAGAGGCCTATCTCAAGCGCCTGCGCCGGATCGAGGGGCAGATCCGCGGTCTGCAGCGGATGGTCGAAGAGGACAAGTACTGCATCGACATCCTGACGCAGGTGTCCGCGGCCACCAAGGCACTGCAGTCGTTCTCCCTCGAACTGCTGGACGAACACCTCGCCACCTGTGTGGTCCAGGCCGCCGCCGCGGGCGGCGAAGAGGCCGACCTCAAGGTCCGGGAAGCCTCCGACGCCATCGCGCGGCTCGTCCGCTCCTGATCACGAGCCGCGGGCGAACCGCCGCAGCCGCAGGCTGTTGGTGACCACGAAGACCGAGGAGAACGCCATCGCGGCCCCGGCGATCATGGGGTTGAGCAGGCCGAGCGCGGCCAGCGGCAACGCGGCGACGTTGTAGGCGAACGCCCAGAACAGGTTGCCCTTGATCGTGCCGAGGGTGCGGCGCGCGAGCCGGATGGCGTCGACGGCGGCGCGCAGGTCGCCCCGCACGAGCGTCAGATCCCCGGCCTCGATCGCGGCGTCCGTCCCGGTCCCCATGGACAGGCCGAGGTCGGCCTGCGCGAGCGCGGCCGCGTCGTTCACGCCGTCGCCGACCATGGCGACCACCCGGCCTTCGGCCTGCAGCCGTTTGACGACGTCGACCTTGCCGGCGGGCAGCACCTCGGCGATGACCTCGTCGATCCCCACCTCGGCCGCGACCGCGTTCGCGGAACCGGCGTTGTCCCCGGTCAGCAGGACCGGCCGGAGCCCGAGCGCCCGCAGTTCCGCGACGGCCTTCGCGGACGTCGGCTTGACCGTGTCGGCCACGACTATCACACCCCGCGCCTCACCGTCCCACGCGACGACGACGGCGGTCGCGCCGCGTTCCTCGGCGGCCGCCTTGGCCAGGGAAAACTCCTCGCCGAGGGTGATGCCGTGTTGTTCGAGAAGTGCGGTGCGACCGGCCAGGACGGTCTTGCCCTCGACCACGCCGACGACACCCAGGCCGTCGACGTTGCGGAAGTCTTCGACCGGCGGCAGGTCACCGAGCCGTTCTTCGGCGGCCGCGACGATCGCGCGGGCGATCGGATGCTCGGAAGCGTGCTCGACCGCCGCGGTGAGCCGGAGGACGTCGGTCTCGTGGGCTCCGTAAAGGTCGGTGAGGCTCATCTTCCCGGCGGTCACCGTGCCGGTCTTGTCCAGGACGACGGTATCGACCCTCCGAGTGGATTCGAGCACCTCCGGGCCCTTGATGAGGATGCCCAGTTGCGCACCGCGACCTGTGCCGACCAGCAACGCCGTCGGCGTGGCCAGGCCGAGCGCGCACGGGCAGGCGATGATCAGGACCGCGACGGCGGCGGTGAAGGCGGCGTCCGCGCCGCTGCCCGCCCCGAGCCAGAAGCCGAGCGTGCCGACCGCGAGCGCGATCACCACCGGGACGAACACGGCGGACACGCGATCCGCGAGCCGCTGGACCTGCGCCTTGCCGTTCTGCGCGTTCTCCACGAGCCGCGCCAGCTGCGCGAGCCGGGTGTCGGCACCGATCCGGGTGGCGCGGACGACGAGCCTGCCGCCCACGTCGACCGTCCCGCCGACGACGGCGTCGCCGACGGTCACCTCGACCGGGACGGCCTCACCCGTCAGCATGCTCAGGTCGACCGCCGACCCGCCGTCGATCACGACACCGTCGGTGGCGATCTTCTCGCCCGGCCGCACGACGAACTCGTCCCCGACCTTGAGTTCGCCGATCGGCACGCGACGCTCGACACCGCCTTCGAGGACGGCGACGTCCTTCGCTCCGAGTTCGAGCAGTGCGCGCAGAGCGGCACCGGAGCGGCGTTTCGACCGAGCCTCGAAGTAGCGCCCGGCCAGCAGGAACGTGGTCACTCCGGCGGCGACCTCGAGGTAGAGGTTGCCCGCGCCGGACCCGCGTTCCATGGTCAGTTCGAAGCCGTGCCGCATGCCGGGTGTCCCGGCGGTGCCGAACAGCAGCGCGTACAGCGACCAGAGCGTGGCGGCCGCGACGCCGAGCGAGATCAGGGTGTCCATGGTGGCGGCGCCGTGGCGGAAGTTCGTCCACGCCGGCCGATGGAACGGCCACGCGCCCCAGGTGACGACAGGGGCGGCCAGGGCGAGTGAGATCCACTGCCAGTAGGTGAACTGCCAGGCCGGGACCATCGCCGGCACGATCACCGGGACAGCGAGGGCCGCGGAGACGAGGAGCCGTGTCCGAAGCCCGTCAGCCTGCTCCGCGTCCTCGTCCGGTTTGGGCGGCTCGGCCGTATAACCCGCGGACTCGACGACACCGACGAGGTCGTCCACCGAGACCGCGGCCGGGAAATCGACCTGCGCCTTCTCGGTGGCGTAGTTGACCGTCGCGGAAACGCCGTCGACCTTGTTCAGCTTGCGTTCGACGCGGGCGGCACAGGACGCGCAGGTCATCCCGCCGATGGCCAGTTCGACGCGCTGGGTCGTCACGGCGTGCCTCCCGGATGGTGCCCGCCGTGCTCACTGGTCGACGGGGGCGGGCTCGGCGCCTCGTCCAGCGGCCCCACGGCGGAGCCGATCGCCCAGGCGACGACGAACACCGCGACCAGAGCCGCGGCGAACGCCGACACCTTGACGGGGGTACTCACGAGACGAGCTGGTAACCGGCCTCGGTCACGGCGGCGTCGACGGCCTGGACGTCGAGCGGAGCCTCGCTGGTGACGGTGACCTTGCCGCCGGCCACGTCCACGTTCACGGCGCTGACGCCGTCGATCCCGCTGACCTCCTCGGTGACCGAGGCGGCACAGTGCCCGCAGGACATGCCCTTGACGGTGTAGGTGGTTTCGGCCATCGGTACGAACTCCTCTACAGGACAAACGAAGCGATCATCTTCATTTATACCCCATGGGGGTAGGGGTGTGCCGGACGGGGGCGGGCACACTGCGGCGATGAGGAAGATCTCCGCGATCGGCATCGGCGCCGGCGACCCGGCACACCTGACCGTCCAGGCCGTCGAGCGGCTGAACGAGACCGACGTCTTCTTCGTCCTCGACAAGGGCTCGGAGAAGCAAGACCTGGTGGGCCTCCGCCAGGAGATCCTCGACCGGTTCGTCGAGCGGCCCGGCTACCGCGTCGTGCGGGCGCAGGACCCCGAACGCGACCGTACTCCCGATGACTACCGGAAGGCCGTCGCGGACTGGCACCGGCTGCGCACCGACGTCTACGAGGAGATGATCCGCACGCTGGGCCCCGGCGAGCGGGGCGCGTTCCTCGTGTGGGGCGACCCGGCACTCTACGACTCGACCTTGACGCTGCTGGACGCGGTGCTCGCGCGGGGGAACGTCGAGTTCGAGTACGAGGTCGTCCCGGGGGTCAGCAGCGTGGCCGCGCTGACGGCGCGGCACCGGACCACGATGAACCAGATCGGACGACCGGTGCTGATCACGACCGGCCGTCGTCTCGAAGCCGGCTGGCCCGCGGACGTGGACGACGTCTTCGTGATGCTGGACGCCCAGTGCACGTTCTCGCGGTTCGTGGACGAAGGACTGGAGATCTACTGGGGCGCCTACCTCGGGACACCCGACGAACTCCTGCTGTCCGGCCCGCTCACCGCCGCTCTCGCTTCGGAAATCCGCTCCACACGCTCCGCGGCCCGGACACGGAAGGGCTGGATCATGGACATCTACCACCTGCGGCGCCCCACCACCGCCTGACCAACCCCGGTATCTCACGTGCTCAGCCGGGTATCTCGTGTGATCAGCTGGAGAACTCGTGTGATGGGCTGGAGATCATCGTGTTCTCCGGCTGATCACGCGTGTTCTCCGGCTGATCACGGGTGTGGTGGGGTCTGGGTATGAGGAAAGGGTCCAGGTCCTGGGAGAACTCGTGGTTCTCGACCAGGTCCTGGACCCTTGTCCGTTTTCTAATGTTAGTCCGGCGGTGTCCTACTCTCCCACAACCCTTCGGTTGCAGTACCATCGGCGCTGTCAGGCTTAGCTTCCGGGTTCGGAATGGGACCGGGC
>NZ_JBVKAE010000011.1:0-239042 GCF_055598845.1 Amycolatopsis sp. NPDC039088
ACCGGATCCGGTTCGGCCGCCAGACCGGTGGCGGCCCCCCCCCCCCCCCCCCCTCCTCCCCCCACCCCCCCCCTCCCCCCCCCCCCCCCCCCCCCCCCCCCACCCCTCCCCCCCCCCCCCCCTCCCCCCCCCCCCCCCCCCCCCCCCCCCCTCCCCCCCCCACACCTCCTTTGCCTTACCCCTCAAGAGAACCGTCATTACCCCTCACGACAGTGATGATGGTCGTGCCGAGGCGGCCGACATGGGAGCGCGGCGCTGATGATGTCCGTCAACCCGCCACTCACGACTACCTGCACCGACGCCTCATCGCAAGCCTCAAGCCAGCAAAGGTGGCAGGTCCCGAAACCTATCTCCGCTCACTGGGGTCCTTCACGCGCAGTCGAGGTGGCTGGTGGTGCTGCCGTGACATCCCTGGTGAGCACCCCCGTTCACCGCCGGAATCAGTCTTCGCCGACGGCGACCATCCGGACCGAGCCGGCGAGCAGCCGCAGGGAGGTCGGCGCGCCAGGGTTGAGCAGGACGTCGACCCCGTTCTCCGGGAGTACTTCGGCCAGTTGTGGCAGCGTCACCGTCAGCCAGTCCGCGGCGGGCACCCGCTCGCGGTGGCCGTAGGAGGTCGTCAGCAGTGCCGAGGGCACGCCATCGGGCGCGGGACGTACGATCGCGACGCCCTGGTCGTCCACCGCGATGCCGAACAGAACCATTCGCAGCAAGGCAGGCAATTGCCCGGCATCGGCTTCGCCGCGGGATATCCGCCCGAGCAGCGCGTCGACCGGGTCGAGCGGTGAGTCCGGTGTGGACGGACGGTAGGCCGGATTCGGCATGAAGAGGCCACGATCGCCGTCCGGCGACAAGGGCCACGCCCCGATCAGCGCCTCGATCGGCGGCTCGGGCATCTCTTCGGTCGCAGGCCACCCGGGATCGACGAGTACCTCGACCTGTACCTGGTCGGTGACTTCACTCATCGACGTGTCCTTCCAGCCGGGCCGACAGATGGGACAGGGCGGGGCGCGGCGCGGAAGCCGGGGCCGGTATGACCACCGTTTCCATCATCCGGGACAAGAAGTGCAACGCGGTCTCGGCGGATCCGGCCTCCGCTTCCGCACCCTCTTCCGCCTTGCGTCGCGGCGACGTTGTCAGCCGAACCGTCCGCCCCTCCTGTGTGTCCACACGCCTTGTACCGACGAGGAGCGCTCGCACCGTCGGCCGCACCGCCGGCTCGAGTCTCTTGACGAGGTCTTCCGCAGCGGACCGCAACCGTCCGGCCCTCGCCGGGTCGGCGGATTCGTACAGCACCAGCGCGCGCGCCGGGTCCGCCGGAACCGAGCGCGCCACGCCGGCAGTACTTCCATCGGCGCCGTTCAGTGACCGGACCCACAGTCCGGCCTGGACGATCTCGACCACCACGTCCGGCGCGTACCGGTAGACACCCGGCACGATCTCGGGCAGATCCCTGACCGGTAAGCGATGCCCCCGCAACCGGGGCCGGGCGTCCCCCGGCCGGTACGCGAACCCCCTCGCGAAGGTCTGCCATCCCGGCCCGCCATCCGGCCGCCGCACGACCACCTGCGGCGCGTCCGGTGATCCGACCGGGATCCCGTTGTAGCACAACACTTCCGCACCGATCGCGGCTGCCAGCGCGGGGCCGGCCGCGCCACCCTCGGGCACCACGATCCCGCCGAGCAGCACGAACCAGGCCCGGTCGCGTACTTCCGAGGGAAGGGTCCGCCAGAACGCCGCGACGTCACCCAAATTCAACCCGGGGACCTCGGTGCTGCCCAGCACGATCACCGGAATGCCCGGCTGGCAGGGCAAGGAACCGACCAGCCGGAGGCGTTCGCAGGCGACCTTCTCGTCCGCGCCCACCGGGTGAATCCACATCCCGGCCGGCAACGGCTCGGCCGTCGCGCCCGTGCCCGCCGCGACGACCTCCGCCAACGCGGGGGACTCCCAGGCAGGCAGGGGGAAGCGCTTCGCCGTCCACACCGCGGGCTGCCCCGGCCGGAACCAGCCCCAGCCGGTACTCGGTCCTGAGTGGACGAACAACCCGCCCGCGGCGGCCTGCTGCACCCTGCCGTACGGCGCCAGCACCGGACGGCCGATCCGCTCCACGAGCCAGGACACGCTCGACGGGGCGATCTCGTGGGGCCGCCGCCCGGGCACCAGGCGAACGGGCCGCCGGTCCTTCGGCAACGCGGCCGCGAAGGACTCCCACGCCCCGATCGGGGCTCCAGGTGGCAGGTCCGCCACCACCATCTGGTGTTCGGGATCGGCGGGTAGTGACGCGGCCAGCATGCGTGCCTCGTCCGTGCCGCCGTCGCCAGGGTGCACTACTACGGCGTCGCCGATTCCGTTCGCGGCGGCGTCCTTCCCGGCATGAGAGAACCAGCGGAGCCGGGTAAGCAAGGGCATCGGATTCCTTTCGGGTCGCGCTCGCACTAGAGGGTGTCGTCCTCCCAGAACCTGCCCGGTGGAGCGGCTCCGGCCGTTCCGGGCCGCGGGTCGGTCTTGGCTGTCGCGGGTGCGGCGATCCGGATGGTTCGGAGCTCGAACGGGTCGGGGTCGATGAGCGGTTCGCCGTCCTCGGCCATCGGGTCGACCAGCCGGACTCCCCCTTCGCCGGGGATGGCCCAGAGGAGGTGTCCGACGGTTTCCCGGCCCCGCTCGTCCTTGCGGCGCACCCAGACCAGGACCCGCGTCGCGGACGGGAGGCCGGAGACCCACTCGAGCGCGTCCACCCAGTTCGAGTGGGCCTGGGTCTCCTCCGCCTCGCCCAGCTGCGCCATGGCGGGCGCGAACCACGCGGCTTCGGCGGGAAGGGGTATGGTCGGCAGCTCGGCTAGCCCGGCGTCCCAGTCGTCCAGCCAGCGCCACGGATCGCGGTTCGGCAACCCGAACGGCGGCTCGCCCGCCGCCTTCGGCACGACCAGCGCCGCGTCCAGCATCTGGTCCCGCCAGTCACCGGTTTCGGTGAACCGCCGGGTGGTGATCGCGAACAACCAGCCGCGGTCGAGTTCGTCCTCGGGCACCGGATCGACCAGATGGACGGCGTCGGTGTAGGTGCCGTTAAGCCACTGCTCGGCCTTCGTTATCGCGGTGGAGAGTTCGTCGGCGGCCACCTCCCAGGGGACCGCGGGTAGGGAAATCGCCGGTCGTTTCGCCGCGGCGAAACAGGCGACGAGGAGTTCGTCGGTCGTGTCGTCATCGACGTCGGCGTACACACCGCGCTGCGCGTCGAGGAAGACCACGCCCTCCTCCCCGTACTCAGCGAAGAGCAGATGCCCGGTCAGCACGTGACCATCGAGCCGTCGGCGCAGCCACACGACGCCGCGGGTACCAGGACCGCTCTCACCGATCTTCTTCGCCGCCTGCTCCCAGTCAAGGCACGTGGTGGTTTCGGCGCCGGGGAAATGCGTCGCCAGCAGCCGGTCCCACCAGCCCGGCGCTTCGTCGTCCGGGTGCCACGGCAACGCGGTGGCCGCGTGACCGCTCAGCACCGCGTCGGCCGCCACCACGCAGTTGCGGGCGTTGAGCCGCCATCGCGCGGCGTCCTTCCCGCCTTCGAGGTTGAACTCTTCGTCGAGCGGGTCGCCGTTGGCCGTGGGAAACGGATCCGAGCCATCACGCGGCACGCAGATCGTTGCGGCGAGCATCGACTCCGCGCTGTCGTGGTAACGGCAGGAGAAGAACACCGACCGCTCGCCGGAGAAGACCGGTTCGGCGTCACCCAGCACGACACGATCCCCGTAGGTGCGATACAGCCATTCGCGGACGCGCCGCTCTTCGCCGCTCACGATCGCCCCGGATCCGTGTCCGGCTCGGCTGGTCCGGCGGTCCAGGGCAGCACGTAAAGCCCGCTGTCATCGTCGGCGCGTGTGTGCCCGGCGAGGAACTCCTCATCGGCCTCCGCGCCCTCGCGAACGAAATTCCCGGTCAGGCGCGCCGCCGCGGGACCCTCTGGGTTGACCAGCACGTCGATGCCGTCCTCCAGCTCTTCGACGAACCCGGCATAGTCGACGCGGCGCCACACTGGCGCGGGGACCCGCGCCGCGTGCGGCGCCGCCGTGGTCAGCACCACGCACGGCGCGTGGTCGGGAGCAGGCAACACCAAAGGCCGCCCGTCCCCGTTCATCGCCTGGAAGACCAGGCTTTGCCGCAGCAGCGCCCGCACATGTTCCGGTTCACCGTTCCCCTCGGCCAGCTCGCGCAGCAGCACGTCGACCGGGTCGGTCGGCAAGGTCCCGTCGACCGGCCGGTACTCGGGATTGGGCTGGAAAAACCCGACCTCGTCGTCCTCCTCGACCGGCCACGCCCCGGCGACCGCCTCGATCGGCGGAGCGTCGTCCTCGTCCTCCGGGGTCCAGTGCGGGTCCATCAGCAGGTACCAGCGGCCCCTGTCCTGCTCCGGTTCGCTGCCGGTCTGCGCGGTCATGACGCTCCTGAAGTCTGAGCAAACGGTCGATCGCCAGTATCACGCCGGAACGCGCCCATCAGACCGAAACTGCCCCTAAGTCGAGTCGACTGAGAACTTCCGGGCACCGTGACGCCGATACCGGTGATGCCCGCGATCAGGAACGAAAGCACGGTCTCCGAAATGGAATCGATCGGTTTGCGCCGGAATATCCCGGTCGGGATCGTCGCGAACATCGTTGTCCTCACATTTTCGCTGACGAGAGGGACTGGACAGCACGATCGGACACGATTCCAGCCCTGTGCCGCCGCACCCGGCAAACAGCCGTTGGCCGATCCGCCCAGTAATCGACCCTGACCGCCCCGGGACGACAACCCCTTGCTGCGGAACGACAGCTCCACAGCAAGGGGGTGGCGCATATCCGCACCGAACTGCCCGGACTGCCCGGCCGGCTGTGCTCAGCGCTTGGTCATCTTCACACGGAAGGAATTGTCGGTTTCGACGTGGGTGGGTCCGTCGCTGAAGGTGTTCAGGATTTTCGATGTCTTGTGCCGGCCGCCGCCCAGGTCGAAGTCCAGCTGGAAGTCGGTGTCCTGGGAAAGGCGGGTCTTCACACACCGACCGGGGGACGCCACGTACGACGACCGACCGCCTTCGAACTTGGCTTTCACGGTGTACGTGGTTCCCTTGTTGCACAACGTGAAGTTGTAGCTGGCCGCGTTCGCGGTGCCCGCGAATCCCACCATCGAGACCGCACTGATCGCGGCACCGACGGCGGCCGCGCCCGCAACAGCCTTAATACGCTTGGTAAACGACATGAGTGATCATAGTCCTCTGCTCGGAGAAGTTGATCGATCGGACGCGGCAAGCGTTCTCACCAAAAGCGTGGCTGTACACAGGAAGCCCCGAAAACTGCCCGTCGGCGTAGAGAAGCCTGTCCGGAAGACTCCACCGGTCAGAGCGCGGTCAGCGGTCGATCGGTCAAGTGTTGTCGCAGTGGGTGTTGTCGCCTCGTGCGGTTGCGGAAGAACTACCTAAGTGATCACGGCCGCGAGTAAGGCTCAACCGATCAGTGTCGCTCCGAGAGTCGTTAGCTCGTACTCGACGCGTGGCGGGACCTCGGCGTAGGCGTGGCGGCGGGCGAGTCCGTGCGCCGCCGGAGCGCCGCGGGAGACCGCGTCCTGATCCACGGCGGTGGTGGCGGGGTCGGCCATGTCGCGATCCAGACCACGAAAGCGCTGGGAGCGCACGTGATCACGACCGCCGAGGGAGCAAGCGGGAACTCGTCGAGGGATTCGGCGCTGACGAGGTGATCGATTACACGGCGGTAGCCGAGGAGGATTCGAGGCTCGCCGCCAAAGCTTCGAGCGCGTCGCCGACGCGCACCGGCTGCGGATGAACCTTCCTCGCCAAGCGACACGTGCAGTAGGTGCATCCGTTCTGTCACCGGGATTTTCCGGCCGAGTGCTCGGGAACGCGCCGCCGTCTGCGACCTGACCCCCTTGGCGCGGGCAGGTGGCGCGCTCCCGGCGTTCGCGCTCTGGAGCGGGAGAACGCTGGTCACGCTGCTGTCAGCGGTAGTGCTGACGATGACCTGGTACGGCTCGCAGGTGCTCACCCGCGCGGCCTTGAGCGGTATGCAGGAGCATGGCGAAGGCGCGATCGTCAACGGCATGATCGCGTTCAGCAGGCCCGCCCCGCACTCGGCGAGGTTCAACGCCTCAAAGGGGGCCCGATTCCCGCATCGTCACGAGGTCACCCCGGCCCCGAAGGGTGATCAACGGAAGATCGGCGACGTTGAGTGCCCCCGATCTTCCGTTGAGCAAGGTTGTGCCACTCGGGTCCTGCGGCTGGCACAGTCGAGATGAACTCAGGTTCCAGCAGGCCAGCAAGTACCGGTCCGCGAGAACCGTCACCACTCACGACCCCACACCCTCGGAACCTCAGGATGGAAAAGGCTCAGTGAGCCAGTTCCCGTCCGCGGCGGCTCGCAGGACGAAATCCTCGAAGGCACGCGGTTCCCGGCCGAGCAGGGTCCGCACGCCATCGGTCGGTGTGGCCAGCGTGCCGCGCGCGATGATCGCGTACATGTCGGAGACGTCGTAGGCGTAGTGCTCGTCCAGTCCTTGCCTGATCAGGGTCGCCGCGTAGTCGTCGAGGTCGATCTCGGTGTAGCTGATCGGCCGATCGGTCGCGCGCGAGATCAGTTGGACCGCCTCGTGGTAGGTCAGGGCGCGGGGTCCGCTCAGCTCGTAGACCTGGCCGGCGTGGCGGCCGGGTTCGGTCAGGACCGTCGCTGCGACGTCCGCGACGTCGTCCACGTCGATCATCGCCTCGGTGAGAGGGCCGGCGGGCAGCGCCAGCTCACCCGCGGCGATGGTGTCGCGGTGGGCCTGCGGGTCGGTGAAGTTCTGGAAGAAGTTCGTCGGGCGCAACACGGTCCACTCCAGAGTGGAGTCGCGGACGGCGGCCTCGGCGTCGAGCATATCCCGCCCGAACCGGGAATCACCCCAGTTGTCGGCGCCCCGTCCGGACAGCAGGACCAGACGTGACACCCCGGCGGCCTCGGCGCGGGCCACGAACGCGCTCACCGGACCGGGCGTGGTCGGAGCCACGACATAGACAGCGGCCACGCCCTTCAGGGCCGCGTCCCAGCCCGAGGGATCGTCCCAGTCGAATCGGGTGGAACTGGACCGTGACGCCGCCCGGACCGGCACGCCGCGCAGCCGCAGCCGGGCGGCGACGCGGCGCCCGGTCTTCCCGGAAGCGCCGAGGATGAGAACTGTGTCGGAATCCATGCACCTGAGTGAACCGCGACGACTTGGACGATGCCATGGGTGAACGACCGGATTACCTGTGTCTTCGTCTAACCTGGCAGGGTGGATGCGTTCGGTGATCTGTTCCGCGGAGTCCGGGCCCAGGGGTCGTTGTTCGGCAGCACGACGCTGAAACCGCCCTGGGCACTACATTTCGTCGACGGTGCCCCGCTCACGCTGTGCACCATCTTGGGTGGATCGGGCTGGGTCGTGCCCGAGCACGCCGAGCCCATCCGGCTGCACCCCTACGAGACGATCATCGTGCGGGGTCCGGGCAAGTTCACCGTCGTCGACGCCCCGGACACGCGGATCGAGCCCATCATCTGCGGGCAGGACTGCGCCGTCCCCGAGCTGGGCGGCACCCGCCACCGGCTGGGCTGGCACGATCCGCGCGTCGACGGGGCCACCACACTGATCACCGGGGCGTACCCGGTACGCGGGGAGATCAGCCGCAGATTGACCGACGCTCTGCCCACCGTGCTGTGGGTCGGTGCCGGCGGCACCGGGGACGCCGTGGTCGACCACCTCGCCGCCGAGATCGCCGTGGACGCACCAGGCCAGCAAGTGGTGCTCGACCGGCTGCTGGACTGGGTGCTGGTGTGCACCCTGCGAACCTGGTTCGACCGGGAGGGCGGGACACCGCCCGCCTGGTGGGCCGCCCAGCGTGACCCGGTGGTGGGCTGTGCCCTACGCCTGCTGCACAGCGACCCGGCCGCGGGCTGGACGGTGTCGTCGCTGGCCGAGCGGGCCGGGGTGTCCCGGGCGACGTTGGCCAAACGCTTCACCGAGCTGATGGACGAATCACCTGCGGCCTACCTCACCCGCTGGCGGATGGCAATGGCCGCTGACCTGCTCGTAGACGAGCCATCGATGAGCGTCGCCCAGGTCGCCCAAGCCGTGGGCTACGCGGACGCATTCGGGTTCAGTGCCGCGTTCAAACGGGTGCGGGGTACCAGCCCGCGGGCGTTCCGGCTAACCGTGGCGGCGGAGCCGTGCTGAACGACTCCACGGCTCTCATGAGGCCAAACTTCTTTTCTCCACAACGGCGGGAGCCCGTCACCTTGGCGACGTTACCGACATCCCATCTCAGCAGAAATGCTGCGGAAGCAGCTTCGGGTCGGCGCGACGGCATCACGGACCTTGGTGGCTGAGGCGCAGGATCTTGCCATTCCCGTTGCGTGGCAACCCAACCAGCCAAACGACGTCGAACAATCCGGCGGAATCCGGATAGGCCATGATCAGCGCCGGTTCCGTCGCCACCACGTCCCACGTCAGATCCGCGACCTGATCATCCCATTCCTGCTCACTCTTCGGGATCGTCGAGCAGGCCGATGCTCAGAACTCCGTCGCGCCGGTCGATGACGAGCCCCGTGTCGTCAGCCGCAGCCGACTGGAGCAGCTGGTCTAGGTCCTCGCTGATGAAGGCCATGGGGTACAACTCCATCTCCGCTGTCACTGGTGAGCTTTCACTCCCTGTTCCCAGACTGCCAAACCCGGCGGAGCAAGAACCTGAAGCAAGTACGAACGGACACCGGCGCGGTGCGATCGGTCATCGCCGGAGGCCATTCGCCGCCGCTCCACCGTGCGCGGTGACCCGAGCACGACCTCCCAGCCGTGTCAGGCGCACAGGGGTGACCACGACGTTGGAGGTGGCGATGACGGTGGCTTTTCCTGGTGGCAGGCGACGTGGAGTTCGCGGACGGCCCGGCGCGGTGGATCCACCGGCTCTCAGCTCCGCGCGGTGCAAAGTCCACCGGGGATGCGTGTTCGGCAGGTGCTCGGGCGGCTCGCTGCCCAGGGTGATGCCTTCGAGCTGGACGTTCACCGCCGGATCCACAAAAACTCCGCGTGCCCGCGTCCCGGCTCGCTTGCCCGTCCGTTCCGCACGACGTGGCGATTCGGGCAATCCGAGTGCCTGCGTCGCGGTTTGCCCGAAAGTCACTATTCGTTGCACCCCGCGCATGCGCTCGTTACCGTGCGGCACAAGGCAAACTGGAGGGGTCACGCCGTGCGGAAAGCACAGCAAACCGAAAACGCGGATCTGGGGCCGAATGTGCGCGTCTTCGATCCCGGCATGCCCGCTGAGGAAATCCAGGCACAGCTGGACGCGGACTTCGCCGCACAGCGGTGCACGCGGACGGCGCAGTTCAACCGTACCCGGATCGCGCATCTGTTCACGCCGGGCACGTACCGCGTGCACGCCAACGTCGGCTACTACACGTCGATCGCCGGGCTCGGCAAGAACCCCGGCGACGTACTCATCGACGGCGGCATCACCGTCGACGCCTTCAACGATTCCGACAACGGCTCCGCGCTGCAGAACTTCTGGCGGTCCGCCGAGAACATGACAGTGGCGCCACCGGATGGCCTCACCCGGTGGGCAGTCTCGCAGGGCGCACCGTTCCGCCGCATGGACGTCCGCGGCGAACTCGCCCTCCACCCGGCGGACAACGGCTACGCCAGTGGCGGCTACCTCGCCGACACCCGTGTCTACGGCCGGGTCGTGTCGGCCTCGCAGCAACAGTGGTACACCCGCGACTCCACATTGGACGGTGGCTGGGAGGGCGCGGTGTGGAACATGGTTTTCTCGGGCACGAAGGGCGCTCCGCCGACGACCTTCCCCATCCCACCCGTGACCTCGCTCGTGACGACCCCTCTGTCGCGCGACGTGCCGTACCTCTACGTCGACGAGGACGGCGGCTACCGTGTCTTCCTGCCATCCCTGCGCACCGAAGCGGCGGGACCCAGCTGGGCGGACGGCAGTACGCCGGGCGAATCGCTGCCACTGAGCCGATTTCACGTAGCCGATCCCGCTGACGGCGCGGCGACGATCAACGCCGCGCTGGCAGGCGGCCGCCATCTGCTCCTGACACCGGGCGTCTACCACCTCGACGAGACGATCGAGGTGCCGAACCCGGACACGGTCGTCCTCGGCATCGGCTATCCCACGCTGGTGCCCGAGGGCGGGGTGACCGCGATGCGGGTGGCGGACGTCGGCGGAGTACGCATCAAGGGAGTGCTGTTCGACGCGGGCACCATCCGCTCGCCGTCGCTGCTGACCGTCGGCACACCGGACGGCGGCGGAGACCGAGGCGACAACCCGACATCACTGCACGACGTGTTCTTCCGCATCGGCGGCGATATCGCGGGCACGGCGACGACCAGCTTGATCGTCCACAGCGACCACACGATCCTCGACCACGTCTGGGCGTGGCGCGCGGACCACGGCAACGAAGGAACCGTCGGGTGGAACGTCAACACCGCGGACACCGGCGTCGAAGTCACCGGCTACGGTGTGCTGGCTACCGGCCTGTTCGTCGAGCACTACCAGAAGACCCAGGTGGTCTGGAACGGCGAGGCAGGGCACACGATCTTCTTCCAGAACGAGATGCCCTACGACGTTCCCGGCAACGCCTCGTGGCGCTCCTCGCCGGACCGTGCGGGCTACCCCGCGTACCAGGTCGGCGCCGACGTCACCACACACCAGGGCTTGGGCATGACCAGCTACTGCTTCTTCGACGACAACCCCACCGTGACCAGCCACCACGCCTTCCAGGTCCCCGATACCGAAGACGTACGGTTGCGCTGTCTCGGCACCGTGTCGCTCAACGAACGCGGCGGCATCACCCACGTCGTCAACGACACCGGCGACGCGACACCGCCTGGCACCACCCCGTCCCGCGTCGTCAGCTATCCGTGACGCCGTCGCGTTGCCCGGCCTGGAGGGCCATAGAGAATGTGTGAAGGTCGCTGTTCCACGCTGTAGTGGTGTCGATCACGCAGGAGACAGCCGGCGCCCAGTCCCGGCCAACACAGCAGCAGTCGCATCCCGAACCGATCAGGCTCACCGTACGAGCCACCGACCCGGTCAGCCACGCGGGCCTCGCCGGCGCACTGCGCACGAGGCACGGGTTGGAGCCGGTGGCCAGCGACCGTAGCGGCCGCTGCGATGTCGCGGTCGTGGCCGCGGAACAGCTCAATGGCGCCGCGATCACCCTGCTCCGCTACACGGCCGACGAGCTCGGCGTGCCGACCGTCCTCGTCGTCAACGAGATGCGCGACGCCGACATCATGGTCGCCATGGAATGCCGGGTGGTGGCCGTACTCCCCCGGAACGCGGCCACCGGCGACCGGCTGGTGCGGACCGTGCGAGCCGCGGCGGCGGGCGGCGTCATGTCCCGATCGCAGGTGCTCGGCATCCTCCGCGGACACGTGCGAGAGCTACGGCAGGAGGTACCGTCCCCGCGCGGCCACAGGCACGACGGCCTGTCCGCACGCGAGGTCGACGTGCTCCGCCTCATCGCCGACGGTGCCGAGACCGTGGAGATCGCGGCCAAGCTCAACTACTCGGAACGCACGGTCAAGAACGTCATCCACCGCCTCACCACCCGGCTGAACCTGCGCAACCGCGCGCACGCCGTCGCGTACGCCATCAGCGCCGGCATCATCTGAGCCCTGGGGGCTGGTCGCCGACGGTCGGCACCGCCGCCGCGTAGGCTTCGCGGTGTGTCAGAGGCCTTCGATGGCATGCGAGTCGAGCTGCTGGGCCCGGTCAGGGCCCTACGTGACGACGCGGAGCTCGACCTTGGCTCGGCCCACCGGCGTGCGGTGCTGTCGGTGCTGTCGGTGTCGGCAGGTCATGTCGTTTCCCGCACCGAACTGATCGACGCGCTCTGGGGCGAGCACCCTCCCGCCAGTGCCAGCGGCAGCATCTACACCTACGTGTCGAGTCTGCGCCGGGCGCTGGCCCCCGGCCGGCCCGGTGTGCTTTCCTCCCGGGGCTCCGGCTACGCGCTGCTGCTGCCGTCCGATGCCGTCGACGCGCACGCTTTCGACCTGTACCGCGAACGCGCGCAGGCCCGGCACGACTCCGGCGACCTCGCAGGAGCGCTCGACGAGCTGGACGCGGCGCTGCGGCTCTGGCGCGGTGAGCCGTTCTCGGGGCTGCCGGGACCGTTCGCCGAGCGGCACCGGGCGCGGCTGGCCGAGCTGCGCATCGCCACCGTCGAACGGCGGGCCGAGATCGCGCTCGCCGCTGGAGCGCTCCACGAATCGCTCGCGGAGCTCCGGCAACTCGTCCGCGAGCACCCGTTGCGGGAGACACCGCGCGCACTGCTGATGACGGCGCTGGCCAGGGATGGGCGGCAAGCCGAGGCGCTCGAGGTGTACCAGGACGCACGCACAACGCTGATCGAGCACTCCGGCACCGAGCCGGGCGCCGCGCTGCGGGCCGTCCACAACCGCATCACGAGCCGGACCAGCGCCCGGTCCGCGCCCCCCGTACCCGCGCCGCCCGCGACTCTCGCCGGCCGGGATGACGAGATCGCGTTGCTGCGCGGCAGGCTCGCCGAACTCGCCGGCGGCCGCGGCGGAGCCGTGCTCATCGAGGGCGAGCCCGGCATCGGCAAGTCCGCGCTGCTGGCCCGCGTCTGCGCCGACGTCCCGTCCGGGATCTCGTTGTGCTGGGGCTCCGGCGACGAACTGGACCGCCGCTACCCGCGACGGCTGCTCGCCGACCACCTCGGCGTCGACGACGCCGCCACGGACGAGGACCGGATCGTGGCGTGGGTGACGGAGCGGTGTGCGCGTGCCCCGCTGGCGATCGTGCTCGACGACCTGCACTGGGCCGACGAGACGAGCCTCCGCGTGCTGCCACGCCTGCTGCACGCGACTACCGATCTGCCCCTGCTGCTCATCGGCGCGTTCCGTCCGGTGCCGGACAGGGCGGAACTGCGGCACCCACGCGCGGAAACAGGTGTGCTGGCACTCGGTCCCCTGGCGGATCCCGCGGTGCGCGCGCTGGTCGGCGAGCGCGCCGGCGGCGTACCGGGCAGTGCGCTGCGGATGGTCACGGCACAGGCCGCAGGCAACCCACGCTACCTGCACAAGACGCTGGACACGCTGATCACCGAGGGCGGCGTGGTGTGTGCGAACGGTACGGCCGAGCTGGCCGAGGACAGCGAGTTCCGGAGCGCCCTGCCCCCTGCACTCGTCGCGGCGGTCACCCGTGACCTGGGTTTCCTGTCCGCGGAGACCAGGAAGTTCCTGCGCTGGGCCGCGCTGCTCGGCAGCGCGTTCACCCTGGACGAGGCCGTGACCGCGCTCGACCAGCCTGCGACGCAGGTCGCCGGATCGCTGGCAGAGGCGCGGGCGGCCCTCGTACTAGCCGAGTCCGGCGAGGCGTTCTCGTTCCGGCATCCCCTGGTCCACCGGGTGCTCTACGACGCGACTCCGGGTGCGATCCGGGTCGCCGTGCACCGGCAGCTCGCCGAATCGCTGGCCCGTTCGGGTGCGCCCGCCTCGCGCGTCGCGGAGCAACTCGCGGCGCCGGTGCCGACGGACGGCTGGGTGGCGGGCTGGCTCACCGCCAACGCCGACGAGCTGGGCACGACGTCACCTCGGCTCGCGACCGGCCTGTTCACCTACGCGCTCGCCCAGCCCGGCCTCGACACCCAGACCCGCACCACACTCGCCGAAGTGCTCACGCGCCTGCGGCTTCTGCGTGCCACGGGAGAGACCCACCCACCCTGGTTCCACTCCGACACCGGCTGATCGTAGGCTTCCCGTACACCGAGTGCCATGTCATCGGGGGTACGCGCCTTGCCGGACGACACCGTACCGAGCGACACCGGTCTGCGCGTCGAACTGCTCGGCCCGCCTCGCGCGTGGCACGGCACCGAGGAGCTCGACCTCGGACCCGCGCGGCAGCGCGCCGTCTTCGCCGCGCTCGCCCTGCGCGCGAACGCGGTGGTGTCGCGGCGCGAACTCATCGCGGCAGTCTGGGGTGACGCGCCCCCGCAGTCGGCCGAGGGCAGCGTGTACACCTATATCTCCGGGTTGCGCCGCCGCCTCGGTCGCCAGCGGCGACTTCTGGTCTCCGAGGGCCACGGGTACTCGCTGCGGCTGCCGCGCGGCGCGCTCGACGTGGCCGAGTTCGACCGTCTCCGCGCCGTGCCCACGCCGTCCTCCACGGCGGCGGGGGTGGCCGGTCTCGACGCGCCCCTGGCGAGCCCGGCCGAGCGTGAGGTGCTGGCCTCGCTCGACGCCGCGCTCGCCCGATGGCACGGCGAACCGCTGTCGGGGGTGCCGGGACCGCTCGCCGAAGCCGAACGCGATCGGCTGAACCGGGCAAAGCTGGAGACACTCGAACGGCGTGCCGCGGCGGTCCTCGCCACGGGCGGGCATATCGAGCTCGCGGCCGAGCTGACCGTGCTGGTGCGGAAGCACCCTCTGCGGGAGTCGCTGCGCGAGTACCTCATGATCGCGCTGTACCGCAGTGGCAGGCACGCCGAAGCGCTGGAGGCCTTCCGCGACGCGCGACGCGCGCTCGTCGAAGAGCTCGGCGTGGAGCCAGGCGAGGCGCTGCGGCGACGGCACGAGCAGATCCTCGCCGCCGGACCCGGCGATTCCGACGCGCCTGCGGAGAAACCACTGCTGTCCGTGCTTCCCGCTGGAGTAGTGAGCACGCCGCACGATGGCGCGCACGGCTCGTTCGTCGGCCGCGAACGCGAGCGGACCCTGCTGCGGGACGCGGTGTCGGATGTCCTGACCGGGCGCGGGCGCGTCGTGTGGATCGAGGGCGAGGCGGGCATCGGGAAGTCGGAGCTGATGAAGGAGGCACTGGCCGACGCCCAGGCGCAGGGCTGCCAGCTCGGCTGGGCCGCCGCCGACGAGTTGGCGCCGCGCGTGCCGCTGCGGGTCATCCAGGATTGTCTCGGCATCGACCACGACCAGGGCTCCGAGCCGTCCAGCCGCTGGCACGACATCGTGGCGCTCGGCGTCGACCGGCTACTGACCCACGTCGACGAACTGTGCGCACGGGCACCCCTGACACTCGTACTCGACGACATCCAGTGGGCGGACGAGGCCAGCGTCCTCGTGTGGCACCGGCTGTGCGCGGCGGCCCGGCAGCTGCCGCTGCTGCTCGTCGCGGCGGCCCGCCCCGCTTCCGGCCGCGCCGAGTTGGACCAGCTACGGCGCGGCGTGGCGAACCGCGGCGGCGAGGTGCTCGTACTCGCCCCGATCACGAGCGCCGACGCCGAACAGCTCGTCACCGCGCTCGTGGGCGCGCGAGCAGGCGACTCGCTACGGGAGCTCGCCGTGCGGGCGGCGGGAAACCCCCTGTACCTCATCGAAATCGTCGACGCGCTCGTGCGCTCCGGAGCGGTCCGGACCAGCATGGGAGTCGCCGACATCGCCGCCGAGGACACCGCCGACGCGCCCAGCTCGCTCATCTCCGCCATCGCGCGGCGTCTCGACGGGCTGGTGGCGGGGGCACGGGACGTGGTGCGCCACGCCGCGGTGCTCGGCACGGAGTTCTCCGTCGCCGACATCGCCGCCATCACCGGCAAGCGCATGCCCGCGCTGGTGAGCGCGTTCGAGGACGCGGTCACCGCCAAGGTCGTCGTCGACGCGGGCTCCCGGTTCGCGTTCCGGCATCCCTTGCTGCGCCAGGCCGTCTACGAGGGCATCCCCGGACCGGAGCGGACCGGGCTGCACCGCGTGACCGCGGAGGCGATCGCCTCCGCGGGTGCGCCGCCGTGGCGGGTCGCCGAACAGCTCGTCGCCGCGCCAGTACCCATCGACGGGTGGGTGCGGCGCTGGCTTGCCGGGCATACGCAGGTGGTGTCCAACCGCGCCCCGCTCATCGCCGCCGACCTGCTGGAGCGCGCGGTCGCGGGCTGCGCACCCGGCGAGGAGCACTACGACGTGCTCCTGTGGGCGCTGGTCAAGATCCAGTTCCGCTTGGACCGCATGCCTGAGGAGCTGGCCAAGCAGGCACTCGAGACAATCGGCGACGGCTATCGCCGGTCCGAGATGCGCCAGTTGCTCGCCGCCATGCAGTACCGGCTCGGCCGGAACGATCAGGGGATCGCGACGATCGCCACCGCCGACGACGACCCCGACGTCCCCGAGATCTGGCGGGTCCGTCACAAGCATCTGCTCGCGAACTTCCGCCGGGGGGACCTGTCCGACCTCGACACCGCGGAGGCGGCGGCGCGGCGGGCGCGCGAGCTCGCCGACGGAGAGCCGTATTCGGTGGCGCACGCCCTGCAAACCCGGTGGCTGCTGGACTCCATCCGGCGGCGGCACGACTCGGCGCTGGAGCACATCGACGAGGCGATCGCCGTCATCGGTGACCACGCCGCGTTCGCGGACCTGCGCGTCGACCTGCTCGACAACCGGATGTTCACGCTGCAAAACCTCGACCGGCTCCGCGACGCGGAGAAGACCCTGCACGAGGCACACGACGTCGCGGCGCGGTTCTCCCTACCCGGCGGACTCCAGGTGCCGACCGCCGTGCACCACTACTGGGACGGCGGCTGGGACGAGTCGCTCGCCGAACTGGACACGGTGACCGAGGACGGTCCCGCCATCACGTTCTTCGGCCTGCGCGAGATCGGGCCGGGGACGCTGCTGATGCACGGCGTCGCGGCGCTGATCGCGGGGCGCAGGAACGACCGCGGCGAGGCGGCGGGCCACCTCGACGCCGCGGAGGCGCACGCGCCCGTGACGGGAGCGGAACGGGAGAGCGTCGACTTCCTGCTCGCCGCTCAGGCGCTCGCCGCCGAGCAGCGCGGCGAACCCGAGCAGGCGCTGGAGCTGTTCGCGCCCATCCTCAACCCCACCTACGCCGCGATGATGCTGCGACACCAGTGGCTGCCGGGGTTCACCCGCCTCGCACTCGATGTGGGAGACCAGGACAGGGCCGGCCAGGCACTCGCCGTGTGCAAAGAGGAGGCGGCCAAGGAGACCGTACCCGCGAGGGCCTACGCCGCACTGCTGCGCTGCCAGGCGCTGCTGACCGGTGAGCCCGGCCCCGCGATCGAGGCCGCGGGGCACTACGCCGACGTCGGCCGCGTCGTCGAACGCGCCGAGGCGCTCGAGGACGCCGCGGTACTGCTCGCCCGCGCGGGCCGCGCCGGCGAGGCCGAGGCGGCGCTGGGCGAGGCGATCGGTATCTTCACCGAGCTGGTCGCACACTGGGACATCCACCGCGCCACCGAGCGGCTCCGGCCGCTCGGTGTGACGGCCGCCCAGGTCGCCTCCCGCCCTGGCGCGGGCTGGGACTCGCTGTCCGCCGTGGAGCGGCGGGTCACGATGCTCGTCGCGCAGGGACGGTCCAACCCGGACATCGCGGCCGAGCTGTCCCTGCCACGGCGCACCGTGCAGGCCCATGTCACCCGCGTGCTCGGCAAGCTCGACGCATATGCCCGCACCGACCTCGCCGAGGTCCTGCGCGGACAGGCCTAGACGAGTAATTCCGAAATCGATACCACGACGGCACTGAGGTTCAAAGGGTGTGGGGGCAGTGATGCTGTTGGTTTATTCGTGTTGAGCGCAGGATCCCCTGGTCGTCGCGTGCTCTGAGGGAGGACCTGCGTGATCGGATGGCGATCTCGTGTGCTTGAAGGGACGACACGCGTGATCAGACGGAGGACACCTGTGTCCAGACAGACGACACGCGGCGGAACCCGGCTGCACGCGTGCCGTCCGTCCAGACACGCGTGTCCTCCGTCTGATCACGCGTGTCCTCCGTCTGATCACGCGAAACCGCCCGAACCCGAATAAACCAACAGCATCACTCAACGTCTCCGATGCCACAGTGGAGACACCGGACCCGCGACAGAGCCGCACCGACACGTCAAGAGCAGCACTGAACAGCAGCTCCCCGACTTTGCCGGGGCCCTGACCTTGAGGTAGGGAAGAGGCCTTCACGGGCAGCGAGCCGATCACGCCACGTTTGACTTACCTCTCAAAATAAGCCGCCGTGCGAGTTGGCCCCGCAACGGGCTCTCCACGTGCTGTTTCCCGCTGGTCAGCTCACCTGAGTTGCCAGCGTCGGGGTCCAATGGGTCCGGATAGCGTGACTGCGACAGCGATAACGGGTCACCGAAACACTGGCAGCGCCAGTGAACACAACCCCGTTGCAGGCGAATCTCCAACCCCCGATCCCAAAACCGGCGCCGAAGGTCCTTCCAGCTGATGCGATTGTGCTTGCCGCGGATCCAGGTCGCGATTCACCACCAGATCTGCGAATCGAGCTGCCTGAACAACCTGCAGCATGGTGCGCATGGTCGTCAGCGGGGTGCGCAACTCGTGCGACGCGTTGGCGGCGAAGCGTTGCTGCGCTTGGAAACTCGTGCGCAGGCGGTCGAGCATGGTGTCGATCGTGTCGGCGAGGACGCGCGGAAATGGCTCGACATAGCTCGCATCTTCCCCTGACGGGCTAGCTAGGACGCCGGGGGGATCGGAACACCTGGGCAGATGGCGTCGGAGGTCTTGCCCGTGTCGAAGAACTCGACTGCTTTCGAGGCGCACGGCAGGATTGACAGTGAGCCGTGCATGTCGTCCTCGACGGTGAGGAGCGAGCCGCCGATGCGGGCACGCATGTCGTGGGCCCACGACAGCGGCGTGACCGACTCGTAGGCGTGACCCACGAGCTGCAGTGGGCTCTTACCCGGCTTGAATTGCCACGTGGTGGCGGGGAACGGCCAGCCGGCGCAGTGGCCGTCGTAGGAGCCGTGGCTTCCCGCGACCGGGAGTTCGGCGGACAACGCGAGGTGGTTGCGCCAGCGCGTTTCGAAGTCGCGGGTGCCGCTCGATTCGTTGCAGATCAACGCATTCTGCTGGTCCACGTTGAACGTCGGGTTCGGATCGTGCCAGTCGAAGCCGGTGCGGGCGGGCCCAGCCGCACTGGGCACGTTGCCGCCGGAGCGGAGTTTCACCAGTTGCTGGGCCGAGTTCGGCCATTTGCGGCGGGCTCCGAGGAGCAGGCTGTCGACCGTGTTCCGGTCGGGGGCCTGCGCCCGCAGGTCCAGCAGGGCCTTGATGACCGCCTCCTTCGTGGCGCCGAAGTGGTAGACGCGGTCGTTGGCTGCCAGCCAGCCGGCGAAGTCATGGAACGAGTTCTCCTGCGCCGTCATCTGGTCGTGGTCGACCGCGGTGAGGTCGAAGGTGGACGGCACGACGGAGTCGAGCAGCATCGCGGCGACGCGGTCGTCGAATAGCGTGCGGTATTGGGCGCCCAGCGCGGAGCCCCAGGAAACCCCGTAGTAGCCGATCTTGTCCTCGCCGAGCGCCTGCCGGATCCGGTCCATGTCGCGGGCGACGTTCGCGGTGGTCAGATTCGCCATGAACTCCGGGTCCCGCGCCACGCAATCCTGGTAGTGCCGGGCGTCGCGTTCGGACTCGAAGCGGGCTTTTTCCTTGTCGGACAAGGAAGGATCCGGCGGCGTGCTGTCCTGCGGGCAGGACAGCCCGGCGCTGTAGCCGACTCCGCGCGGGGCGAAGCCGATGATGTCGTGGTGCGCGCCGAGACCCGCGGCCTTCGTGGCCAGCAGTTCCCGCGGCATGCTCATGCCGTACACGCCGGGGCCGCCCGGGTTGACCAGGATGACCCCGTCCCGGCTGCCGGTGGCCTTGATCCGGCTCACCGCCAGCTCGAATGTGCGCCCGTCCGGTTTCGCGTAGTCGACCGGCACCGTGATCATGGCGCATTCGGTGCGCTGGTCCTCCGCGGGCCAACCGTCCGCGATGGTTCGGCATGGCTGCCAAGACAGGCCGTCCGCAGCCGTTGCTGTTCCCGGCAATAGCGGTACGAGCAGCAGGCCGACAAGTACCGGCCCGGCGAGTTTCTTGATCGACATGCGGCTCATGGTGGCAGACCGCCGAGTCCGGGCCAACCGGTCGATCGGCCACCTCAGGGCGACGATCGGCCACTCGCCGCGGCAACTCACCGAACTCGTCGACGTGGCCAGGATCGACGGCTGCTCCTCCCGCGCATGTTCCGGCAGATCGTCACCGCGATCGAAAGAGGAGCATTCCATCGCTGACGACTCTTGCCTTGACGGCCGAGATTGTCGACCGATCGGACCTGGATCGCCCTGCTCCACGGCTCAGCTTGTTAGCGTGCGCGCGCAGCACGAATTTCGCGCACGCTCAAGAATCGAGGAACCCGAAATGCTTCGCAAACTTGTGACCAGCTTCGGTATTGCCATCGCGCTGTCCGGAGCAGTAGCTCTGGCACCCGGGCTGACCGCATCGGCCGACACCGGCACACACGAAGTGTCCACCCAGGCAACTTGGGTCTACATCAAGTGGTACCAGGGAACCAACAGGTACGTCAGGCTCGTCTGCGAATCGGAAGGCCGGCAAAGCTACCCCGGCAAACCCGTCGATTGCCGGGTCGCGGGCAATACGACCCAACTGTGGGTCAAGTTCTGAAACGACCAGGGCGTGTCTGGTGAATCTTGGTTTGGGTCTTTGAGCCAGATGCGGATCGAGGCGACATCGACGGTGGCCTGGAACATGTACTCGCGTTTGTCGTAGCGGGTGGCGACCGCGCGGAACTCTTGAGCTTGTTGTCGCAGCGCTCCACGACATTGCGCTGCTTGTCCCGTTCACGATCGAAGGCGGGTGGACACCCACCCGCCTTCCCGCGCGCCTGCCGATGACGGATCTGGTCAGCAGGTTCCGGAATGGTCGCGCGGATCCCACGCCGCTCAACGCGAGCGAATCATGCCGCTTCCCAGCCAGGACCACCCAGAGATGCGACCCCAGCAAACAGTGCGGCCGTCCACCAGACACCGGCAGCGGTGGCTGATATATCGACCGAGGTACTGCCGGCCAGTGACGTTCGACACTGACGCCTACGTGTCGACCTTCACGGCGGAACGCTGAAGACGGTTGCGGGCAAGTAGCGCCGTGCAAACCGATACTGCGCCGGAGGTGAGCAGCCTGCTCGGCGAGGATGCTCTGATAGAGCTGTATGACTCCCATGCCCGCGACCTGCATCGGTATCTGGCCCGCAGGGCGGGTCCACAGACGGCCGACGACTTGGTCGGTGAGGCGTTTCTGGTCCTGTGGGAACAGAGGGCGTCCTTCGATCCGGAGCGGGCGGTTGCCAAGGCCTGGCTGTATGGCATCGCCACGAACCTGCTGCGCAGGCACGCCCGGAACGAGGTCCGCCGGTTAGGGGCCTGGGCACGCGATCACGGGCAACGGTCCTTGACAGAGGACATCGGTGACCGCACCGCGGTCATGGTCGACGCGCAGGTGGTGGCCAAGGAGTTGGCCACCACTGTCGCAGGGCTGCGCGACGAGGAGCGGGATGTCCTGCTCCTCGTCGCGTGGGCCGACCTGCACCCCACCGAAATCGCTGAAGTGCTGGGTATTCCCGCAGCCACGGTGCGTTCCCGGTTGCACAGGGCCAGGGCGAAAGTCCGCGAACGCATGACTGACCCCTGCCAGCGACCCAACCGTGAGGAGAACAACGATGCGTAAGCAGGGCGGGCCCCGGCCCGTAGAGGACGAGGCGATCGACCGGCACGTCATGCCCGAGGTGCCTCCGATGACGGAGGAGTCTTTCCACGTGAACCGGACGCGGTTGTTGGCAGCCATGGGCAGGACAGGCGGCACCGGTTCGACTGGACCGACCATGTGGCGCACCGAGCCTGCCGTCGCGATCGATCCGCCGCGAGCCAAGCACAGGACATGGCTTGTGGCGGCCACCGCGGCAGTGGTCGTCGCCGCCGGCGCGACCGTGGCGATCACCGGAGCCGATCACGGTGACCCCTCGGCCCAGTCGTCCGCGTCCGTGCCGGAGGTGAAGTTCGTGTCGGTGCAGCAGGCTCTGAACATCGCCGCCGACAAGATCCATGTCACCGGCGAGACTCCCATTCCCGCAGGCAAGTTCCGCTATATCGCGACCCGCAGCTGGCTGCTGTGGAACGACAGCAGGATCCCGGTCACCTACTACGGGGAAAGGCTGACCCAGACCTGGCAACCCAACGACTTCGGTGGGCAATGGTTGCTCAGAACCGCGCCGACGGGCAACAAGAAATGGCTCGTCGGTAGCGAGCAAACGCTCAAGACCGGCACCGAGCAGCTCCTCGGAGGTCAAAGTGTTGATCTGAACGCATTCTGGCCGAGCGGTGAGTGGCGCGCCAAGAGCGGAAAGTTTCCCGGCAAGGCCATGGCCATCGTCGCCCGGTACGACGACGAATGGGGTGCACCCACCAAGCAGCAGCTGGCCGAGTTACCGCGTGACCCGCAGAAGCTGTACGACCTCATGGCGGCCGATCTCTCGGTGGTGAACAAACCCAAGCTCGGCGGGGTATTGGGCCTCGCGTCACAGCTGCTCAAGACCGGTACCGTGCCCGCCGATCTCAAGGAGTCGATCTATCGCGCGGTGGCCAAGATCCCCGGCCTCAAGGTGACCGAGCAGGTGGCCAACCTCGACGGCCGCGCGGGCGTCGCCCTGGGCGTGGATCCCGTTGACGGCACCTTCCGCATGGAAATCATCGTCGACCCCGCCACCGGCGAATTCATCGGGGAACGCCAGACTCAGCTCAAACCGGACGGCGCGGATTTCACCAGGGCGGGCCTCAAGCCCGGCACCGTGACCTCCTCCAGCTCTGTTCACACCGCTATCGCCGACCAGATCGGGACCGTCCCACCAGGAAACTGATTTCTGTATGTTTCTCGGCCGAGCTCGCGCGAAAACGGCTCTCATAACCGTAACAAGCCTCGATGGGCGGGGCGGGTCCATCCGCGGGCACGAGGAATTGATGTACCGATAGACCGGGCACCGACAGATGGAGATGATTCAATGAGGCTGTTACGTGGCACAACAGCGCTGGTCTGCGCGCTGACGGTTGTTCTCGCCGGGACCAGTAGCGCGGGCGCCACTGGCGCGGGGTTGTCGAGCGTGGCCCGCCCGGTATCGTCAATCGACTGGCGACCCTGCGGCGAGCACCCGGCCCTGGACTGCGCGACCGTGCACATGCCGATCGACTGGGCGAATCCGGCCGGGCAGACCGTACCGATCGCGGTCGCTCGTGCGAAGGCGGCGAAACCCGAGCAGCGCAAGGGCGTGCTCATGGTCAATCCCGGCGGGCCAGGGGGGTCCGGGGTCGATTACGCGTTCGCCATCGCGGAAAGGCATGAGCTGTCCCAGACGTTGTCGGACAACTTCGACATCATCGGTTTCGACCCGCGCGGCGTTTCCCGCAGTGCACAGCTCAAATGCGACGACGGTGTGCTCAACGAGACGTGGCCATGGCAACCGCAGTCCGAAAAGGACTTCGGTGAGGTGCTCGCGCACAATGACAGGGTCGCCCAGAGTTGTATACAGCACAACGGTGCACTGGCCAACCATGTCGACACCACCAGTGTGGTGCGGGACATGGACGCGCTGCGCGAGTTGCTCGGCGAGAATACGATCAGTTACTACGGCAAGTCCTACGGGACCCAGGTCGGCCAGCAGTACGCCGAATTGTTCGGTCCGCATCTGCGTGCCCTGGTCCTCGACTCCACTATGGACCACAGCGCGGGAGTCGCGGACACCCTCGTGCCGGAGAACCTCGCCTTGGAGCAGTCCTTCACCGATTTCGCGGCCTGGTGTCAGCGCACCACGTCCTGCGTCTTGCACGACCGGGACGTGCTGGTCTTCTGGGACGACCTCTATGCCAAGGCCACCGCGGGCAAACTGGGCTGGATCACGCCCAGCCACCTCCGCGAGGAGGCCTCATGGGCGATGTACACCCCAGTCAGGTGGCCCGGCCTGGCAGAGTTCCTCAAGTCGGCCGCGGAGGGCACCCCGACGACGCTGTCGGCCCAGTCGGCGAATCCGGACGATGACCTGGCCAAAACCACGCAGCCGATCTGGTGCAGTGACTGGCAATGGAGCGAGGCCGACAGCTACGCGGCACTGAGCACTTACCGGGCACAAGCCGAAGCCGTCGCACCACACACCCGGTTGACCCCATTCTATGGTGATATCCTCGCCTGCCTCGGCTGGTCCGGCGCGGTGAACAATCCGCAACGTCCGCTGCGCGTGCCGCACGCCCCGCCGATCCTGATGGCCAACAGCCTGCGTGACGTCGCCACGCCCTACCAGTGGGCGCAGAATGTCGCCAGCCAACTGCCCACCGCCACCCTGCTCACCTACGACGGCACCGGACACGGCACCTACCTGTTGAGTACCTGCGCCCGGGCAGCGATCGATGCCTACCTGCTCACCGTCCGAACACCGGCCCCCGGCACACACTGCCCGGCAGAATGGCCCACCGGTGAGTCAACCGATAGCACGCACTCGAACGCGCCCACTATGCGTTAAAGAGCACAACGCGGGTGCGCCCGGTCCGGTGAACCGGGCGCACCACCGGCAAAACAAGAGTTCCTCAACCAGCGACATTCCCCTTTGTGGGCGGCCCATTCCGGGTTGGCGATCGGGGTGGTCACACAGACGCTGCGTTCCCTGGAGCGCGACACGCAGCAGTTGACGGACATCCACCAGATCGTCAGCGCCGCGCTCCAACGGTCGGCCACCTCGGCAACGACCCGCCCCCGCCGATCGCGTTACGGCGCCCAGTGAACCCGATACGGCTGACCAACCGTGGCAAGGTCATGGAGGCTATGAGCGTTATGGCAACGCCCCGGAGTCCCGGCAACTCGAGCGGGCGGCTCCGGAATCCCCCGGTTGTGCCGGTGCCGCCCACGACAGCCACCCGTCGGCGGGCCCACCAAGGCATCACCGTGGACTCGGGTCGTGTTGGACGTCGTGAGCGAGGGATGAACATGTCGGTGGCTGGGGCCGAGGATCGTGGTGGGCCGGTGCGGGTGGTGGTGTGTGCGTCGGATCCGCTGGTGGCATGCGGGGCGTCGAGCATGCTGGCTGGCGATGGGCGGGTGCGCCTGCTGGACGAGGAGGAGGCCGATCAGGCCGAGGTGATCGTGGTGGTGGAGGAGCGTGTCGACGAAAAGGTCCTGGGATTGGTGCGGCAGCTGCGGGCCGGGTCGGGGGCGGAGTCGCCGCCGCGGTGTGTGCTGGTCACCGACCAGTTGGGGTCGGGGCTGCTGATCTCGGCGATCGAGAGCGGGATGGCCGCGATGTTGCCGCGAGGCAGTGTCGATGGTGAGGACGTGATGCGCACGGTGCTGGCGGTGAACGAGGGCGCGGCGTACCTGCCACCCCGGATCCAGGGCAGGCTACTGGCCCATCTGGACCAGATCTCCCGGAACGTGCTCGAGCCCCATGGGTTCACCCTGTCCGGCCTGTCGGCCAAGGAACGAGACGTGCTCCGGCTCCTGGCCGAGGGATACAACACCGACGAGATCGGCCAGCGACTCGCCTATTCGGCCAGCACCGTCAAAAGCGTGCTCTACGCCGTGATGAAACGACACAGCCTCACCACCCGGGCACACGCCGTGGCCTTCGCCATGCGAACCGGCGCCATCTGAACAGGAGCACCATGACACCGGTCTCGGTCGCGATCGACGCGACGGACGCGTTCACCGAAGCAGGACTCACCAGCAGACTGGAGTCCAGAAGCGACATACACCTCGTCTCGACGGACGAACTGGACGACCAGGGGGTCCTCGTCGTCGCGATCGACCGGTGCTGTCCCGCCGACGGGCGACACCGCCGTAAGCGTGCGGTGAATCCGCGGATACCCAAGATCTTGGTGACCGACTCGGTGAGCGGCACGAACCTTCGTGAGCTGGCCGGGGTCGCGGCGCTGCTGACCCGGGCCGAGGTGAGCACGGCCCGGCTGGTCTCGGCGATCCTGGCTGCGGCAGACGGCGCAGCCGGTCGGCCGGAGTTCAGCATTCCGGCCGACCGGGTGTGCCCGAAACCGGCAAGCCCCCGGAGCGCGGCCCAGGAGTTCACCCCCAGAGAGATCCGCGTGTTGCAGCTGATGGCCGACGGCCTGCTCACCGCCGACATCGCCACCACGCTCAGCTACTCCGAACGCACGGTCAAGAACGTCATTCACCAGCTGACCACCCGAGCGAACTTCCGCAGCCGTCAGCACGCGGTCGCACACGCACTCCGGGCCGGACTGATCTAGCCGGCACCGGCGGGCAGTGCCGCGCCCCAGCTGGAGGAACCGGCAGCGGTCGGGTTAACGTCCCGGCGTGCGCACTCGAGAGCAGCTCGTCGCCGAGGCGATCACCGGTCTCCTCGCTCGAGACGGACAGGAACCGGACCCCTTCGAGCTGGTCCGGGTGATCGGTGAAACAGCGGGTGCGACGGGGTGCGCGCTGGTCATGGGGGAACGTCGCTTCCAGTGGGGTGGAGGTGACGGTCCTTGGCTGGAACACGAGGTTTCCTACGACGGACAGCTACGCGGCGTTCTCGCGCTGACACCGCCGTCAGCGGGCCCGCTGACGGCGGTGTCGGCCATGTTGGGAGCCCTGGTGGCGGCGTTGCACCTGCGGGAGGAGACCGACCGGCTACGTCGAGAGGGGGACGCGGCGGCCCGTGAACTCGTGGACGAGCGCTGGCGCGCGGCGGCTGAGATGGAGCAGGAACGGCGGAGCCTGGAGCGCGATCTGCACGACGGTGCGCAACACCATCTGGTGGCGCTTCGCATGTCGCTGGCGGTGGCGGAGCACGCGATCGGCGAGGGGCAGGGCCGGGCACGGATCGGGGAGCTGGTGGCGCAGCTGGAGAACGCGGAACGGGTGCTGATGGAGACCGCCGCCGGAATCCTGCCCGGCGCACTGGTGACCGACGGGCTGGTAGTGGCGTTGCGCACCCAGTTGGCGCGGTACGACAATGTCACGCTCGACTGCGCGAGCTCGATCCGCCGTTACCCGGCACCTGTCGAGTCCGCGGTGTACTTCGTCGTACTGGAAGCGGTGAACAACGCTCGCAAGCACGCGCCCGGCGCCAGGGTGATGGTGGCGGTGCGGGACAGCTACCAGGGCCTGGAGTTCACGGTCGCCGATAACGGCCCCGGCTTCGTGGTGACGACCCCGAAGGCAGGCCTGCCGAGCCTGACCGCTCGGGCGGCGTCGGTCGGCGGAACGGTCGAGGTCCGCTCGACCCCGGGCGCGGGAACGACGGTCGACGGAATCGTGCCGCTCTAATGTCCTGGACTGGAAATTCGCGCCTTAAGTTCTTGGACAGGTCAGGGGCGTCCCTCCCGAGTGGTCGTCAAGTCCGTGAAGGACTCCTTCCTTACTGTGAGGGCAGGGGCCCGGCAAAGTCGCGTAATCGCTGGTCAGGTGGGTTGAAGGTGGTGATTCCGGCACTCGTCGATCGGGGTCGTGAGTGTTTTGTGTCGTTCTAACGACACAAAACACACACGACCCCCACGCGAAGTGCGCACATCGGGTATCGCGTCCGGCAGTGGTGTCCCTTGTGGACGCTCAGGGTGCGGCCGGCCAGCCCACGCACGACCTTCGGATCGCCAAGAGCGATACGGACCAGCAGTTATGCGACTTTGCCGGGGCCCTACCTTGAGGGCAGGGTCCCGGCAAAGTCGCGATCTTGCAGGTCAGGCGACTATTCCTGCACTGTCACGGGCCGCGCACCAGTGGCGGAGCTTGATCAACGGAAGATCAGGGACACTCAAGGTCCCCGATCTTCCGTTGATCAAGGTCGAGCCGGGGTAGGGCAGGCCTGATTCTGGATGCCAGTCGGGCTTCAGTGTCCACAAGGGACACCGCCAGCCGATCGACTGTCCGAGTGATGCCGCTAAATACGTTTCCGCGCGGGGTCGTGAGTGTTAACGAGGGTTAGTACTGCAACGGCACTTGGGTGGTGTGTGGTAGATCATCGTGGTGGTGGTCGATGTGGTGATGGATCAGCTGGGTCGGGTGCATGATCGGATCGCGGGTCGGTTCACGCGGTCGGAGCCGCGGGCGAGGGCGCGGGAGTATGTGTCGGGCCTGGTCGCGGGCTTGGAGCGGAAGAACGGCTGGACGCTGGCCGAGCAAGCCGGCGAAATGTCCCCGGACGGCATGCAACGGCTCTTGCGCTGGGCGGACTGGGACATCGACGGAGTCCGCGACGACGTGCGCGATTACGTGATCGAGCATCTCGGCGAGCCGGATGGTGTGCTGATCGTGGACGACACCGGGTTCCTGAAGAAAGGTGTCCGGTCGGCGGGGGTGCAGCGGCAGTACTCCGGGACGGCGGGCCGGATCGAGAACTGTCAGATCGGCACGTTCCTGGCGTATGCCTCCGATCGTGGGCATGCGTTGATCGACCGGGCGCTGTATCTGCCCGAGCCGTGGATCGCCGACCGGGACCGCGCCCGGCGGGCCGGAATCCCGGACGGAACCGAGTTCGAGACGAAACCGCGGCAGGCGATGGGGATGCTGACACGGGCGTTCGAAGCGAAGGTGCCGTTCGCGTGGATCACCGCTGACGAGGCCTACGGGCAGGTCAAGTACCTGCGGGCGTGGCTGGAAGAACACGACGCCGCGCATGTGCTGGCCACCAAGGTCAACGACCTGCTGAGCACCACCGACGGCGCCGAGGCCCGGGCGGACGAGCTGATCGCGGACCTGCCCGCCCGGTCGTGGCGACGTTTGTCGGTCGGGGCCGGCGCGCACGGCCCACGCGAGTACGACTGGGCGCGGATCCCGATCCGGGTCGGCTGGCGGGCAGGTCGCGGGCACTGGCTGCTCGCGCGGCGCTCGATCAGCGACCCGACCGAGATCGCCTACTACGTCTGCTACGGGCCCCGCCGCTCGGGCCTGCTGGACCTGGCCTGGATCGCCGGCACCCGGTGGCGGATCGAGGAATGCTTCCAGCAAGCCAAAAACGAGGCCGGGCTGGATCACTACCAGGTCCGGACCTGGCGCGCGTGGTATGCCCACATCACACTCTCGATGCTCGCCCACGCCTGGCTCGCCGTCTCCCGATCCCTTGCCATAAAAGGGGAATCGGTGTCGGCGAACCAGGCATGATCGGATTCACGCTACCGGAGATCCGACGCCTGCTCGCCAAACTCATCCTGCGTGTCACCGACACCGCCGAACACATCTGGCACTGGTCACACTTCCGCCGCCGACGACAACACCAAGCCCGCCTCAGCCACTACAAACGACGCGGCTACCCACTCACCAAACTGCCGTTGCAGTATTAGAACGACCCAAATCACTCACGACCCGCTCACGAAACCCCGCAACTCGCCCAAATCGGGCACATTGGTCCCGAGAAGTGTCCCTCATGGACAGTCGGGAGCCAGGTGAGGCCCCTTTTGCGTGAACCCGCTCCCGCCGGGTACGCCACGACACGTTCGCCTTGACCCGCGCTAGCAATGGAGCCGAACAGCAGTTATGCGACTTTGCCGGGACCCTGACCTTGAGGGCAGGGCCCCGGCAAAGTCGGGATCGTGCAGGTCGGGGACCTCTTCGTCATGGCGCAGGCCGACGTCTATGAAGGAATTAGGACGTTGAATGTCCCAATTCCTTCATAGACACAGGGTCGCACCCGGTTGCGAAGCTTGATCAACAGAACTTCAGGGGCATGCCCCTGAACCTGATGTACCTCGAGTGTGGAGGATTTGGGACGTTCACCGTCCCAAACCCTCCACACTCGCACCCCACAGGCATCAGCGATGCCACATCCGGACCACCAAGAACAGCGCCGACCAGCAACTCTGCGACTTTGCCGGGACCCTACCTTGAGGGTAGGGAAGGAGGCCTTCACAGCGTTACAAAACCGGACGCTCGCGGAACAAGCGGACATGTGGCCAAGTTCTGAGTCCTTTATGGACACTTAGGCCACGTAGGCGACTTCGGTGAGCCAGCCTCAGCCTGGTCTCCAGTCGCACGCACCACAGCAGCACCGGCCGTTCTCTGTGGAAGCGCGAAACTTCCAACTCAGGACACTAAGTGGTCACGTTGAGCGTCCCCAATGCCACTGGGGACACCGGCTCACGTGATCAGGCGTTCGGCCGTCCGGATCAGGAGTTCACAGGCCGCCCGGTCGCGGGCACCGACCGCCGGGTGTTCCGCGTGTGCTCGCCAGCGGCCGACCGCGGCTCTGGCCGCCTCCGCGACTGTCGCGTCCGTGGCGTCGGCGGGCATACCCAGCCTGCTCCGGGCGCCGACGCCGTCCGCGCCCAGCAGGCGGGCGGCCTCGGCCGCCGCCCAGCGGAGCAGCCCACCACCCTGAACGGCGTCGAGCAGATCCAGCTCGGCGAACTCGTGCGTGTCGACGGCCATCCGGTCCACCGCCCACCGCAGCCGGTGGCCGGCAGGCAGGCTCCCCACCAGCTCGGAGATCGCCACCACCGCCCGTCTCGCCGCGATCACCGGACCGCGGGCGGAGAGCACCGCGGCCATCGACGTGACCGTCGACGGCCCCACCTCCGCCAGCACCACCCGGTTCTTCGCGTTCCGCAGCACCGCGCGGAACTCCGGTGTCGGCGCGACGGCGCACAGCACGCCGTCGACGCCACCCCCGAGCCGGTCATCGGCTACGAGCTCCTCCGCGAGCGCACGGTCTGGTTGCGCGTCGACGACCAGCACGGCGGCACCGGCTACCTCTCCCACGTCAGGGACCTGCCCGACCACGGCGAGCCTGGGCGCCAAGGTCAACCGCTCGGCCACCGCGTCCCACGCCGCGCGGGCCGCTGTGCCCTCGGTGGCCTCCTGCCCCAGCCGGACCAGCTCGCGCACCTGCCGGTAGGTCGCACAGCGTTCCAGTTCCACCGGGTCGGCCTGCAACGACATCAGCGGCTCGCTGCGCTCCGGCAGCCGCACGGTCACCTGCGCGACACCGTCCACGACCGTGCAGGTCAGCTCACCGCCCAGCACCGCGATGCGTTCGATATCCTGGCCCAGCGCCGCCCGCAGGGTGCTCACGTCCGGTGCGCCGGGCGCGGTGAGGTTGGCCCGCAGCGCCTCGTCTCGGCCGAAGGCCACGGTCACCGGCCGAGCGGAGTCCACACCCGCCAGGAGACTCAGGGTGGCGGCGACGGCGTGATAGAAGCCGGACTCCAGCTGCCATCCGGTTCGCATGCCCAGCTCACCGGTGAAGGACACCGCGCGCGGTAACGTCGCGGCCAGCTCCTCCAACGCGGCTCTCGGGCCCGAATCGGGCAGCATCGCGGGAAACACCCCCCGGACGACCACGCGGAAGTCGTCGATCAGCTCGTTGAGCGCGTCCTCGGCCTTCGCCAGCCCGCCACCCGTCTCGGCGGCCACCTGGAGCAACCCCCGCACCTCGCCGAGGTCCCGCAAGGTCGACATGGTGACCGCGCTGGCCAGCCGATGGCGTTCCAGGTCTCGCACCGCGGCCAGCCGGTCGCGGGCGGTGTCGAGCTCCTTGCCCAGCCTGCGCGCCCGCAGATCCGCCACCTCGTGCTCGGTCTGGAGGCGGGCCATTCGCACGGTCATGCTCAGCCAGGCCGCCGTGTCGCGATGCCGGCGACGGGCCTCGTCGTCCCAGCGGTCCGGCGAGATGACATGGACAGATCCGCCGGCGCGTACCTGCGCGACACCGATCGCGCCCGCGACAACGGTGACTCCCGGCGGCCACGACTCGATCACCGCGAAGGTGCGGTCGCCGGGTCCCACATAGGCGACTTGACCGCCGACATACTCGGCGAGGTTGCGGATCAGCGCACCTGCCAATCGCGCCGGGGGATGCTCGGCGGCTACCTGATAAGGCGGTTTGCTCCTCGATGCCCGCCTGCGAAACGCGCGCATCCCTCAGCTACCCGAACCGTCGATCCGCCTAGCCTGCAGGTAGGCCAGTACGGCGAGCACGCGGCGGTGGTGCATGGTCGCGTCGCCGGGCAGGCCGAGCTTGGTGAAGATCGCGGCGACGTTCTTTTCCACGGCCTTGGCCGAGATGAACAGCTCGCCGGCGATGGAGTTGTTCGCGCGGCCCTCCGCCATCAACCGCAGCACCTCACCCTCGCGCTCGGAGAGTGCGGCGAGCGGGCTGCCGTCCTGGCTCGCGCCGCCGCGAACCAGCCGCCGCGCGAGTACCGGCTCGATGACGATCTCGCCGGCCGCGATCCTGTCCAGCGTGTCACCGAGCACCTGCACGCCCGCGACGCGATCCTTGAGCCGATAACCGATCCGCTCGTATCCGATTTCAAGTACCCGCATGAGGTAGTGGGTCTCCGCGTAGTGCGACAGCATCAGGATGCCCGTGTCCGGGTGCAGGGTCCGCACCCGCTCCGCGGTGGTCAGTCCGCCGTCGGGCCCGGGTGGCATGCGGATGTCCAAGATCACGATGTCGACGGGGTCGGTGGCGACCGCGGCGACCAGCGCGTCTCCGTTGTCGAAAAAGCCGGTGACCTCATGGCCCGCGGCCTGCAACAGCAGTACAAGGCCTTCCCGGAACAACGCGCCGTCCTCGCCGACCGCTACGCGCATCGCAGCACCGCTCGGCGCCCGTGCCACTTCGTGCCGCCTGGCGGCTGGTCGATGATCGTCACCCGGACGAGCCGTCGTCCTCGCACACGCACACGCAGGATGCTACCGGGTCGCAGCGTGTGGATGTGGTCGGCGACGAGCAGGCCGGCCCTCGCCCTCGCCTCGGCACCGAGTTCGGACCTCGGCAGGTCGAGCCGCAGCCGCAGCCCTTTCGCCTCGGCGACCGCGTGCAGTCCTGGGCCGAGACCGGAGCTGGCCAGCACCGGCGGGTAGATCGCCGACCCGACCTCTCGCAGCGCCTCCAGGATGTCCGTGATCCGGCGCTGCGCGGCGGCGAGCCGCGGCTCCAGGCCGGTGCCGCTCGCGGCGGCCGAGATCATCCCGAGATCCAGCGCGAGCGTGGAGATCTCGACGACCGCGCCGTCATGCAGAACCTGCTCGAGGCCGTAGCGCAGCACCGCGGTGGCGTGGTCGGGAGGCCGGACCGCCCCGGGCAACGAGCTGCCGTGTCGGCGGTGCAACCAGAGGGCGAGGCGGCGCATCATGCCAGCGTTGTCCTGCGGCTGGTCCTGGACAAGGGGGGTGACCCTCGCCGCGCTTAGGGATATCCCCCGCATGGTGTTCCCCTCCACGAGCCGGCGCCTTTCGACCGAACGGTTCAAGCCGCTTCCAACTGGCCGGGAACGGTTGACCGCAGTGTGCGCAGCGCGGTGTGCAGCCTGCTTTTCACTGTCCCGGCTGGAATCCCCAGCACCTTGGCGGCGGACTTGGCGGTCTGATCGGCGTAGTAGACTTCGACGAGCGTGTCCCGGTGCGTCGGTGGCAGCAGCTCGTCGAGCATGTTGCCGACGATCATGCGCACCTCGACCTCGTCGGTCGACCGCAGAACGGCGGTGGACTCAAGTCCCCCTTCCGGCAGGCTGACCTCGCGGGGCCGGGCGCGACGAGCGCGGTGCTGGTCCATGGCCACGTTGTGCGCGACCCGCATCAGCCAGCCGCGTACCGAGCCGCGGTCCTCGGTGAGGCGGTCGAGCTTGCGCCACGCCCGCACCCAGGTTTCTTGGACGACATCCTCTGCCGCGTGCCGGTCGCCACCGGTGAGGCGGGTGGCGTAGGAGTGCAGAGCGGCGCCGTGCGTGTGCACGATGTCCTCGATGGTGACCATTTGCTGACCTCGCCCGTCTCGCGTTGCCCTTTGTGGACAAAGCTTCTCGCCGCGCGACGGGGAAGTCGCTGGGTCTGTCCCTCTCGGTCGGTGTGCTAGCCCGCGTTCCTCGTAGGGTTAACCCCACTGTGGCCGGCTCTCGTCTCAAGGTGCGGGACACTGGTCGGCCGTGCCCGCGAGGGTCGAGCGGGGAGGGTGTGCCCCCGCGTCCGTGAAGGAATCGGGACAGTCAACGTCCCAATTCCTTCATCGTCGGCCTGCGCCATCCTGCGGCCCGAGTACCACCGGGAACGTCAGTGGCGCGTGGACATGCACACTTCGCCGAAAGGTCAGCTCATCTTCGCCGGTTGCGGCGCGGACGTGCGGAAAACGGGTGAACAACGCCGCCAGCACGACTTCGGCCTGAAGCCGTACGAGCGCCGAACCGAGGCACCGATGGATGCCGTGCCCAAAGGCGAGATGCCCGGTGGTGTCGCGGTCCGGCCGGAGTCGCTCCGGTTCGGGAAAGCGGTCCGGATCCCGGTTCCCGGCGCCGACCGAGAGTGTGACGGAAGCGCCGCGCGGGATCGAGATGCCGCCGATGTCGAGATCTTCGGTGGCGAATCGCAGGGAGGTGTTGATGGCGGGCGAAACCCACCGCAGCAGTTCCTCGATCAAGGGTACGGCGGTCGCGGGCGAAGCCAGCCGTGACCGCGCCGCCGGGTCGGCGAGCAGGGCGCGCACGCTGTTCGTGATGAACACCGCACTGGTCTCGTGGCCGGCGATCAGGAGCGCCATCGCCATCGCCACGATCTCGACGTCGGACATCCGGTCGCCGTCTTCCGAAGCGGCGATGAGCCCGGAGAGCAGGGCGTCGTCGGGTTCGTCCCGGCGGGCCGCGACAAGCTTCTCCAGGTACTCCGCCAGCCGGGTCGAAGCCTCCAGCAGCAGCGGTTCGGGGCATTCGTCCATCAGCACCATCGACCAGTGGGCGAAATCCTCCTGATCGAGTTCGGGTACGCCGAGCAGTTCGCAAATGATCTCCATCGGCAACGGGATCGCGAAGCGCGCCACGAAATCGACCGGCTCGTCCGTGGGCAGCTCGGACAGCAGGGCGTTGGTGAGTGACTCGATTCTCGGGCGCAGCCTGGCCACCCGACGCGTGGTGAACGCATGGTTGACCAGTTTGCGCAGCCGTGTGTGATCGGGCGGGTCGAGCGACGTGAGCATGTGCGAAAGCGGCGCGGGCAGCCCCGGCGGGGCAGCCGCGCGATCTTCGGCGGGCAACGACGCGCGCCAGTCCTTCGCCAGCCGAGGATCGGTCAGTCCGGCGCGGACATCGGCGTAGCGGGTGACCAGCCAGGTCGTTCCGGTCTCGAAAGTCACCTCGCGGACAGGGGCGTGTTCGCGAGCGTGCGCCAGAGCGCTGTGCGGGTCGCGCCAGTACCACTCCGTGAAGTCCTCGTCGCGCATGTGGTTCTCCGTTCCTTTCCGGGAATGCGGCGGTTTCAGTCCTTGACCGCCGTCGCGCTCATCCCGGTGACCCGATGATGCGGCCAGCGCGCGCCGTCCCCCTTGGGCTCGTCGCCGAGCACGGTGACCCGTTGGCCGACCCGGCGTTCGGTGTAGTCGTTCACGGCGTAGTGCTGGGTGGCCCGGTTGTCCCAGACCGCCACAGCGCCCTCGGTCCATCGGTACCGGCACGTTCGCTGTGGACTTTCCGACACGGTGAACAGATGAGCCAGCAGACTTGCGCTCTCCGCAGGGGTCAGCTGAGGGATGCGGCGGGTGAACATCCGGTTGACGTACAGAGATCGCCTGCCGGTCTCCGGGTGCACCCGGACGACCGGATGCTCTGCCTCGCTGCGGTAGGACCCGTTGGGATGTTCGAAGACGTGGAGCGCGGTGAGACCGTCGGCGAGCTCCCGGATCGGCTCGGACAGCGCCTCGTAGGCCAGGTACTGATTGCTCCACATCGTGTCCCCGCCGACTTCGGGCGACCGCACGATCTGCAGGATCGAGGCGATGGGCGGGGACGGCGAATAGGTGACGTCGGTGTGCCAGACGTCGGCCTTGGCACCCAGATCGGAATCGAGCACGACGATTTCGTCGTGTTCGGGCAGCTTCGGCAGGAATTGATGGACCTCCAGGTCGCCGAAACGGCGGCCGAACGCCTTGTGTTCGGCCGGTGCGAGTCCGGCGGCATCAGGAAAGAACAGTACGAGATGCTCCAGCAGCAGCCCTTTTATCCTACCGAAAGAGATATCGTCGACGTCTGCGAGTGTGACGCCCCGGACTTCCGCTCCCAGTGCACCGGTCAGTGGCCGTACCTCGATGGAATCCATTCTCTTCTTCCTTCAGCGCATTATCGATGACCATTCCGCGCGACGGAACGGCGTTTTCCAGCACTTGCAGATTCTGTTCTACAAGTGCATTCTCCAAGGAAATCCCAAATTCCTGAAAGGACCGACGTGACCGCTCAGCACACAGATCACGCGGACGGCACCGCCGCTCTCGCCGCTCTCATCGACCTGGTCACGCCGTTCGCGGTGCGGGCCTCGGTCGCACTGAGGTTGCCCGAACACGTCCGTGACGGGCGCACCACGACGGCGGAACTGGCACAGGCGTCCGGAGCCGACCCGGCGGCGCTCGCCCGGTTGCTCCGGCACCTCGTGGCGGTTGGGGTGTTCAGCGAGTCCTCGCCGGGCGAGCACGTGCTCACGCCGGTATCGCGGGCACTGCTGGATGACCGCAACGCCCTGCTGCGCTCGTGGCTCGACGCGGAGGGCCCGGGGCAGAAAATGGATCTGGCCTACAGCGGGATGCTGCATTCCGTCCGCACCGGGGCGTCGGCTTACGGAGCCGTACACGGCACGGATTTCTGGTCGGACTACCGTGCCGACGAACGGCTGCGGTTGTTCTTCGGCGCCACTATGGCCGGCTTCGCCTGGCAGACCGGTCCGGAGGTCGCCGGCAGCCGGGACTGGAGCACGGTGTCGAGTGTTCTCGACGTCGGCGGCGGCACCGGGGCGTTGCTGGCGGCGATACTGACGGCGCATCCACGACTGACCGGGGCGGTACTGGATCTGCCCGAAGTCCGGCCCGAGGCCGAGGAATTCCTCCACGGCAGCGGACTCGGTGGCCGGGCCGAGTTCGTCGGCGGAAGTTTCTTCGACCCGCTGCCGACCGGCTACGACGTCGTGATCGTGTCGCGGGTGCTCACCGACTGGTCCGATGTGGACGCCCGCCGGATACTGGGCCGCTGTGCGGAAGCGATCGGTGACGACGGACGGGTTCTGGCGGTCGAGGTCCTCGCCGGTGAAGAGCACGCCAAGAACAACTCCTCGTTCGACCTGCAGTCGCTGGCCCTGCTGGGCGGCCGGGAACGGCGGCCGGAGGACTTCGACAAGCTGGCCGCCGGGGCCGGGCTGGTGCGGCGCGAACGTCTGGACGGCGCGAACGGCCTGGTGATTCTGGAGTACGCGCGGAGCTGAGCTGATCACACCGCCTCCTCGGCGCCGTCGTGTTCCGAGGAGGCGGGATCAGTCCGGACCCAGGTGGGCAGCCGGGCAGAACGCGGATCGGGCAGCCCGATCTGGTGCAGCCGGTCGAGTGGAGTCAGTCGTCGCACCCCGAGTCCGGACATCGTGTGCATCACTTCGTGGCGAATGCGATCGTTGCCGCCCGTCCCGGTCAACGCGCGCTGACCGAGCCAACTCCGGCTGGTGATCATCCGGGCCGCGTTATGGCTGGTGCGCCCGATGTGGCCGAGGTCGACCCGGCGGGCGCTGTCGTAGCGGCGCAGTGCGTGGTCGAGGACCTCGGCGGTCAGCGAACCACCCTGGCGCAGCATCGTGGCCAGTTCGTGAGCGTCGGCGATCGCGCTGTTCATCCCTTGCGCGGCCATCGGATGCACCGAATGCCCACTCTCGCCCACCAAGGCGATTCCGGGCGCCACCAAGGATTCGGCCAGCGATCGGGACACGGGCAGTACTTGTTTCCGCGCCAGAGCGGCGCGGAATGCCGCGGCGATCGGGGTCAGGCCGGGACAGCCGCCGACTACCTGCTCGGCCCACCTGCCCAACCCGTCCTTGTCGAGACCCCGCAGTTCGTCCGGCCCGACCTGGACGTAGAGCCGGACACGCCTGCCGGGCAGCGGGTAGTGCAGCCGCAGCCCGCCTTCGGTGACATAGGCCGAGAAATCCCGTTCCACGGTGTCGACGTCGTAGAGTTCGAACGCCGCCATACGGTGTGGGTAGTCGCGGCGTTCGACGCTGAGCCCCGCCGCCGTGCGCAGGCGCGAAGAGATCCCGTCGGCCGCGACAACCAGCGGGGCGGATACGTCGCCTTCGTCGCTCCGCACTCCGGTCACCCTGCCCGCTGTCCACAGCGGTTCGCCGAACACCACCCCGCGGCGCACTTCGACACCGGACGGGAGCGCGTCGGCCAGTGCTTCGAGGATCACCGGGTAGTCGTGGGCCAGCAACCACGGCTGGCCGGCCGGAAGCCGGCTGTAGTCGAGAGTCATTCGCGGCCGTCCATCGGCCGCGCGAGCGACCAGCTTCGACAGCCGTAACGCGCCCGCCCGGTCGAGTCGATCGGTCACCCCCCACTTCCGCAGGATCGCCAGCGAACCCGGCTGCAGAACCTCCCCTTTGGCGACAGGCGGGGGCACGAGCCGTTTCTCGAGCACGAGAACGCGATGCCCGAGCCCGCCCAGCGCGCACGCGGCGGCGAGTCCCGCCACTCCCGCGCCGCAGACGACGACGTCATATCCGCTCATCGACCCGCCTCCCGGTACCTGCCCAAAGCACGCAGCGCCATTCCTTGGGTGAAGCCGGGGTTGGCGTAGCGGCTGACCCGGCGGACGTACTCGTGCACCGGCTGCGGCTGCCATCCGCCGTCGGGCAGGCGCGTGTCGAGGAGCCAGCGCACACCGTCCGCCACCGAGGCGGGCTCCGCGCCCGCGGCCAGCAACGACGACACCGCCCAGCCCGTCTCTTCGACAGACCCGGGAGTCCCGTGGCCGTCGCCCCAGGACCCGTCGGCGTTGCGGGCCGAGATCAGCCACGCCCGCGCCCGCACCGCGGGGTCACCGCCGGCCCGCCCGCACCGGGCGAAGGTCTCCAGCACCGCGGCGGTACCCATCGTGTGTTCGCGGTACCAGACGGATTCGTAGCTCCCGTCCGGCAATTGCGCCCGGCCCAGCCAGCGCAGCGCCCGGCGGATCCGACGGTCGCCGACGGGAACTCCGGCGTCGAGCATGGCGTCTACGGCCTGTGCGGTCGTCATCGGGCAGGGGCCGCTGTTGGCGACTTTGGTGTTGCGGACGCAGAGGCCCCAGGAACCGCGGCTGTCCTGGCGGCCGCTGAGCCAGGTGACGCCCCGACGGACGGCCTCGGCCTGTCCGGTACCGGGCAACCGGGTCAGCGCGGAGACGATTTCGCCGGTTTCCAGCACCGCGGGCCAGCCGTGGGCACCGGACCAGCCCCAGAACCCCGGAGGACAGCCGAACGCTTGAAAAGGCCGGTCCTGTTGAAGACTCACCAGCAGGTCTCGAGACACCGCGAGCCGGGGATCGTCGCGATAGCCAGCCTCCACCAGTCCTCGGACGGCGTACATCGTCCAAGCCGCGTCCAACGGGGTCGTCGTCCACGAACCGTCGGGACGCATGGTGCGCCGCAGCCAGCCGACGGCCGCGTCGACCATGTCCTGGCCCAGTCCCGCCCGTGCCAATCCGATACAGACGAGACCGGTCACCCAGGCGTCCTCCGACCACGATCCGGCCGAACCTTCGTGCTCGAACGCCTGGCGAATTCCCTTGAGCGCGTTCGGCTCGGCCAACCGGGTCAGCAGGCGGTGCCCGCGGGACTGTGGACGGTGCCGGGTCTGCGCGAGACCGAGTGCCGACGCCATCGGCAGCCGCAGGTCGAACAGACGCCGGTACAACCCCGGCAATAACGCCAGCTCCAGCGGGAAGCGCCGCATGTCCCGCTGCGCCAGCCAGCCCGCCATGCCGTAGAACTGGCGGCACCACAAGACGACCTCCGGATGCGGGATCGCCTCCAAACCCCCGTACTCGGTCATCCACCGGCGTCCCGCGGCCACCTGCTCGGCGCTGCCGTCTTGGTCTACGAGATGCAGCGCGGCCGCCGACACCGCGGTCGGGCCGGGTTCGCTGTCCAGGCCGGGCACCATCGCCCAGCCACCGTCGTCGCCCTGGGTGCGGCGGAGCCGGTCGGCACCAGCCTCGATCAGATCGGCATTGCCGCGCGGGTCCGCGAAGTGCAGCGCGGTAATCGCCCCCGCTGTCGCGAGCGTGGACCGGAGGGTGCTCGCGCCGTAGTCGAAGACCCCGTCCGGCCGTTGCGCCCGCAACAGTTGTTCCGCGCCCTCTGTGATGGCGGCCGAAAGCTCCGCCTCGTTCCGTCCGGTTCCGGTGTGGACCGAGGTCACGGCTTGTCCTTTCCGTTCCCGGCGGGGAACTCGTGACGGGCCCTCATCCGGGCCTGCGTGATAATCGAGAAGGCGAGCGCCGGCACCAGAGAGAGGAGGGCGGCGGAAAGACCGGCCGCGCCGGCGATAACCGCCCCCGCGAGCACGAGCCGCTCGACGACCAGCAACTCGTGTGACCGCAGCGCCCGCCTCGGCGTGAGCGCGATCGGGCTCGCGACAACGAAAGCGCGGACGCCGAGCACGGCAGCGACAGCGAGCGATACGAGATACGCGTTCGGCGATTCCGCGACGAACGCCCCCGCGCCCACGGAGACCATCCCCGCGACCCATAACCCGGTCGCGAGCCGCACCGCCACCACCACGCCGTGCCGGACGGGCACCGACCGGTAGCCGCCCGCCCGGTCACCGTCGACGTCACGGATCGTGCCGATCAAGTTGGAAGCGGTGTCGTGCAACAGAAATCCCAGTGCCACCGGGGCGAGCGCCCACGGCGGCCAAGGCGTCGCGGTCATCGCACCGATTGCCACCGCGAGCGCTGACAGCATCCCGCGGCTCAGATTCCCGGCGAGCCCCATTCTTTTGAACAACGCGCTGTAGGCGATGATGCCGGCCATCGCCAGTACGAAGACCGGCAGAATGCGCCAGTTGACCGCGACCGCGATCGCCAGTGACGCGGCAGCGCAGCCGATCCCGCAGACCAGTGCCACGGCGGGCGACATCCGGCCGGACGGGATCGGCCGCTGCGGTTTCGCGATCGCGTCCAGGTGCCGGTCGAAATGGTCGCCGAGGTAATGCCCGGAGAGCCACCCCAGAACCGGGGCGAGCACCGCTACCAGGAGTTCGACGGGCTCGCGTCCGCCTGCGACCAGCGTGCCCGCGAGCCCGAGCAACGCCGGGTAGGGCGTCGTGTACGGCCGCCAGGTCTGCCAATGGGCCGTCACCTGTTCGCGGACTCGCTGCGGCACCGGCACCTCAGCTGTCACGATCGACGGCGATTTCGGCGATCTCGACCAGCCGCGCCATCGCGGCTGTCCGCGGCAGCTCGCTCAACCGCGCGACCGCGCCGCGGGTCCGCTCCCGGGCGCCCTCGTACGCGGTCCGCAACGCGCCGCTTCCCAGTACGGAAGTACGCAGCAACTTGAGCGTTTCTTCGGGGGCAAGGGTTCCCGACAGCGCGGTCTCGACGGCCTGGCGGTGCTCCGGACCGCCGTCGCGATACGCGATCAGCACCGGCCAGGTCGGCCGGAGATTGGCGGCGTCACTGACCGCGGGTTTTCCCGCGCGATCGGGAGAATCCAGGTAGGGCAGGCAGTCGTCGTGCATCTGGAAGGCCACGCCGATGTCCCGGCCGTAATCACCGAGCAGGTCGATCTGCTCGGCGGTTCCACCACCGAGCAGCGCGCCCGCCCTGCCCGCGGCTCGGAACAACGCGCCGGTCTTCAACTCGGCGACTTCGAGGTAGTCCGTCAGGTCGGCGGCCGGCGAGACCAAGGCCGACTCGAGTGCCTGACCACGACATAGATCAGTGCCGGCGCGAGCGAATTCGGCGACGACGGACGCCACCGTGCCGGACGGCGCGGAACATTCGGTGACAGCCGCGAAAACGTCGAAGAGCAGGGCATCACCGGCCACTATGGCGTCGGCCACGCCATAGCGCGCATGAACCGAAGGGCGGCCACGCCGCAGGTCGTCACCGTCGATGATGTCGTCGTGTACCAGCGACGCCACGTGCAGGTGCTCGAGCGACACGGCGGCCGGAAGCACGGCGTCGGCGGTGCCGCCGACCGCTTCCGCGGCGGCTATGAGCGTCAACGGGCGCAACAGTTTCCCCGGTGCCGACATGGCATACCAGGTCAGTTCCTCGAAGCGGTCGTCGGATCGATCGCGGCGACGGACGAGCGCATCGCGGATCGTGGCGAAATGCTCTCCTGCCGCCTCGCGTGTCGTGCCGGTCATCGAACCGTCTCCGCGGCGAAACGGCGAGCAGCCTCGATCACGATGTCGTTGGCCTCCGGAACGCCTGTGCTCACGCGCACCCCTGCTCCGGCGATCTCCCGGACCGCTACCCCACATGCGGCCAGGTGGGCGACGAAGTCCTGGTTACGCGCACCGAGCCGGACCCAGAGGTAGTTTCCCCCGCTCGCGGGAACGTCGAAACCGAGGTCGCGCAGTCCGAAAAGGACCCGGTCGCGTTCGGCGGCCACTTCACGACACTGGTCACGCATGCGTTCGCCCGCGTCGAGCGCGGCCAAGGCGGCTGCCTGGGCGGGAGTGGACACGCGATGAAACGGTGTCGTCCGGCGCAACGGGCCCACCACCTCCTCGGCACCCACGACGTAGCCGACACGTAATCCGATGAGACCGTGTGATTTTGAGAACGTGCGCACCACCGCGATCCTCTGGTCGTCTTCGCTCAACGTTGTCGCATCTGCGATGGAACCGGGATCGGCGAATTCCCGATAAGCCTCGTCGACGAGTACGAGCACGTGCGGTGGCAAGGCATCGAGCAAGGTGGTCAGCTGGCGGGAATCGAGCACCTCGCCTGTCGGGTTGTTCGGGTTGCACAGCAGAACGACTCGAGTCCGGTCGGAGACGGCCTCGACGACGGCGTCCAGATTCTGACGGTCGTCGGCATCACCGGGTACCGCGATGGGCTCGGCTCCCGCGTTGCGGATCAAGAGCGGGTACAGTTCGAACGACGGCCAAGTGTGCACTACCGCGCTGTCGGGTTCGCAGTGCGCGGCGAGGAACTGCTGCAGCAACGCACCGGACCCGGCGCCGGCGACGACCCGGCCGGGCTCGGTGCCGAGTTCGTCGGCCAGCCGTGACTCCAGTCGTGCAGCGAGGGCGTCACCGGTCAGGTTGACCGAGGGCAGCGACTTCGCCAATGCCTCCCGCACTCCAGGCAACATCGGCCAGTGATTCTCGTTCAAGGACAATTGGTGAACGACACGGCTCAATTCGCGAACCCCCGAGTAGCGAGTAGCAATAAATTGAAGTTCATCAACTATCGATCGATGTACATACCCGAACAGTCTTTCTTATTCATCGCGATGGCAAGGCTTGATAGTACGTGTCAGTGATTTTCACACTATCTCAGATCACGACTTCGCCCGCTAGAGACTTTCGGTCAGAACGGTTCGAATATCGGGCACACTTTAATTGCTTCCGCATTTCGGCGATATGGCCGATCGGTACGTGGTCCGCGGACTTCGCATCGTGGTGCCGCCACTCGCGAAGGTGGTCAAGTCGAGGCGCGGAAGGGCAGGGTCATGGGGATCTGACTTGACATTGTCGATCGCGACGCCGGAAGCCCAGGGACCGCCTGGCCGCTAACATGCCTGGCAGGCGGTCGCTCCGCATAGTCCCCATCGAACAGACCACCAGGCGTCTCACCGGGTTCTGGTCACCAACCAGGTTCGCGCGGAGCACCTCGAGCCGCTGCGTGGGCTGCGGGTGGCCGCCGTCGTGCCGAAGGCCGCGGCGACGGGCGATCGGCTCGCGGAGGTGGCCGGTGCCGTGGTACGGGATGACGACCAGGCTGCACCTGCGCAACCGGTCGCATACCGTCGCCTACACCTTGCGCACCGGCACCATCCAGTGTCCTGAACAAATCTGTGCCCTTTTGTTCAGATTCCCGGGTGCGTTCGGGCATTGTCACCGGCGCCGGTGAACCAGCGAGCACCGGAGACACGGGACCGCTTCAGGCAAGCGGTACGCGACGGAGAAGAGGAATCGTGTTCACACTCAGGCGGAAGCGAGCCCTGGCCCTCATGGCGGCGGCATCGCTGGTGCTGACCGGATGCGCGAGCAGCGCCGAGGACGGCAAGACCACGCTGACGGTGGCGACCTTCGGCGAGTTCGGCTACGGGCCGTTGTTCGAGCAGTACGAGAAGCTGCACCCGGACGTGCGGATCGAGAGCAGGGTCGCGGACTTCGACTCGCACCACAAAGGACTGATCACGCAGCTGGCCACCGACCGGGGAGCCGCGGACATCGTCGCGATCGAAGAACAGTACATCCCCCAGTTCCTGCAGTCGAAGGACAAGTTCGTCAACCTCGCGGACCACGGTGCCAAGGACCTCGCGGGCCGGTGGTCCCCGTGGAAGTGGCAGCAGGCGGTCACGGACAACGGCAACTTCGTCCTCGGGCTCGGCACGGACATGGGCAGCCTCGCCATGTGCTACCGCCGTGACCACTTCGAGCGGGCCGGGCTGCCGACCAACCGTGACGAGGTCGGCAAGCTGTGGCCCACGTGGGAGGACTTCGCGAAGACCGGCGACCGATTCAGTGCCGCGATGGCCGATGTCAAGTTCACCGATTCGGCGGGCACGGTCTACACGGCCATGCTGAACCAGTCGACGGAGAATTACTTCTCCGTCAAGGACGACTCGTTCATCGCCGACACCAACCCGAGCGTGAAGCGGGCGTTCGACGTGTCCGGCGCCATCGCGGACAAGGGCCAGACCGCCGGTGTCACCACGTACACGCAGGAGTGGAACGTGGCGATCAAGCAGGGCTCGTTCGCGACGATCGCCTGCCCGTCGTGGATGCTGACGATGATAGAGGAGGCGGGCGGTCCGGAGAACTCGGGCAAGTGGGACGTCGCGAGGGTGCCGGGACAAGGGGGCAGCCAGGGCGGCTCGTTCCTGACCGTGCCGGCGCAGAACGAGCACGCCGAGCGGGCCTATGAACTCGCCCAGTGGCTGACCGCGCCCGAGCAGCAGAAGAGGCTGTTCCTCGAGGCCGGGATCCTGCCCAGCGAGCCGCAGGCCTACCAGGCGCCGGAGGTGCTCGACAACACGGACCCGTACTTCAGCGATGCACCGGTCGGCAGGCTGTTCGCGGCGGCGGCCGACGAACTACGGCCCAACTATCGCGGGCTGCGGGACGCGGAGGTACGTCCCGAGTTCGGCAAGGCGCTCGGCAGGGTCGAGGACAAGAAGCAAACCGTCCCGCAGGCATGGGATCAAGCGGTCGCCGGCGCGCGAGGCGTACTGTCGAAATGACCAGGAAAAGGCCGCGACGCTGGGACGGAAGGGGCTCGCCACTCCTGTTCGTGGCACCCTTCTTCGTGATCTTCGGCGTCTTCGGCCTGTTCCCGATCGGCTACACAGCGTGGATTTCGCTGCACGATTGGCATCTCGTCAACGGCGACGAAGGGTTCGTATGGATCACCAACTTCACGACGCTGCTGAGTGACCCGGACTTCTACAACGCGCTGTTCAACACCGTCAGCATCTTCGTGCTCGCCACCGTGCCCCAACTGTTCGGCGCACTCGGCGTCGCCGCGCTACTGGACCGGCCGTTGCGGGCCGGCACAGGGTGGCGGGCGGGTGTGCTGCTGCCCCACGTCGTCTCGGTCGTGGCCGTGGCGCTCGTGTTCACGCAGCTGTTCGCCCACGACTACGGCGTCGTCAACTGGCTGCTCGGCCTGGTCGGAATCGACCCTGTGCAGTGGTCGTCGCATACCTGGTCGTCCCACCTCGCCATCGCATCCATGGTCATGTGGCGCTGGTGCGGATACAACGCGCTCATCTACCTGGCCGCGATGCGTGCCGTGCCGAAGGCGCTGTACGAAGCCGCCGAGCTCGACGGTGCCTCGCGCTGGCGGACGTTCTGGTCGGTGACCGTTCCCGGAATCCGGCCGACGATCGTGTTCACCGTGATCGCCTCGACGATCGGCGGCCTTCAGCTGTTCACGGAGCCGCAGCTGTTCGACTCGTCGGGCCTGTCCGGCACTGGAGGCAACGACCGGCAGTTCCAGACTTTGGTCATGTACCTGTACGAGCAGGGCTTCGGCAGGCTCGACGCGGGCTACGCCGCCGCGGTCGCGTGGCTGTTGTTCGTGCTGTGTGGAGCCTTCGCGATGGTGAACTTCCGGCTCGTCGGGCGCTTCATCGGGCAGCCATGACAGCGCGCGAGAAGCGGCCGGGGTTCCTCGGTTACGGGATGCTCGTCGCGGTGCTGGCCGCGTCGGTGTTTCCGCTGTACTGGTCGTTCGTAGTGGCCTCGCGGGGAAACGCGGCGATCGGCGAGAGTTCGCCGCCGCTCGTGCCCGGCGGCCACCTGGTCGAGAACATCCGCGCGGTCTTCGACACGGTCGACTTCTGGCTGGCCATCCAGAACTCGCTCATCGTGTCGGTCACCGTGATGGTGTCCAATGTGGTCCTGTCCAGCCTGGCCGGGTTCGCCTTCGCGCACCTGCGGTTTCCCGGGCGGAACACGCTGTTCCCGGTCGTCGTCGGCACGATGCTCGTGCCGGCACAGCTCGGCGTCATCCCGCTGTACCTGGTGGTCGGCGAGCTCGGCTGGTATGGCAGGCTCGAGGCGGTGATCGTGCCCGGTCTGGTGAGCGCGTTCAGTGTGTTCTGGATGCGGCAGGCCTGCGAGGAATCCATCTCCACCGAACTCGTCGACGCGGCCAGGATCGACGGCTGCTCCCTCCCGCGCATGTTCTGGCAGGTCGCGGTACCCGCGATCCGGCCTCAGGCCGCCGTACTCGGCATGCTCACGTTCATGACGGCCTGGAACGACTTCTTCTGGCCACTGATCGTGCTGGACCCCAACGAGAATCCGACCGTCCAGGTCGCTCTCGCACACCTGGCGAGCGGATACTTCACCGACTACGCCCTGATGCTGACCGGAGCGACCCTCGCCGTACTTCCGGTGATCTGCGTGTTCCTGTTACTCGCCCGGCAGATCGTCACCGCGATCGAAAGAGGAGCGCTCCATCGCTGACGCCGTCATCAAGGGTGGACAAAGGCGGGCGGCGTAGCCAGGTTGGCTGTTGCGGGAAGAGTTTCCGGCCAAAGAGCGCGCTTCGTCGGCCTTGCGGCAAGTCACCGCACCGCCGGGCCCCGACCGATGAACTCCCGGAGCTTGCGGTTGGTGACGATCGGCCAGAGTCTGCTGTCCCAAGAGACATGAAATGCCTCCGCCGACGTCGAACGTCGAGACTTTCCCTTACTATCACGCAGCTCGCTTAGTGGTTGCCATCGGAAGTCCTTCGGGGGTATTCGGCGGATCCAGGTTTCCGCTGGGCGTGCGGCCGCGAGGTCCTCGTACCGGGTTGTACTCGGGCCTCGCGGCCGTGCGTCCAGCGGGAAGCTGGGCCGTCGAGACCCCGAAGGACTTCCGGTGGTGACCACTTAGGCCAGTCTTGAGGTTGCGATAGTTGACTGTGCCGTAGGGGCATGGTGTTCCGTCGAGGCACAGTCGGCTTCGGTCGGCCCGGTTTCGCGAGGAGGACTTCATGGCGCGGAGACCCGCCAGATCGACGATCGGCCACGGCGGTTTCCGATTGCCGCGGCACCAGGCGTTTCTCGGGCCTGGGCCAGCAAAGCGAGCATCGAAACAAGCGCTGGAGGTGTCGTGCCGTACGCGCTGGGCGTAGACCTGGGCACCACGTTCACCTCGGCCGCCATCAGCGACGACGCAGGTACGAGAATGGTGCCGCTGTCCCCGGCCATCGTCGTGCCCTCAATGGTCTACCACGCGCTGGACGGGACACTGCTGACCGGCGCGGCCGCCGAGCAGGCCGCCATCAGCCCGGACCGGATCGGACGCGGTTTCAAGCGGCGGATCGGCGACCCGACACCGCTACTGCTCGGCGGCTCGGCCTACTCACCGACCGCACTGATGGCCGCCCAGCTCCGTGACGTGCTCGACCAGATCACCCGATCGATGGGTAGCGCGCCCACATCGGTCGCACTGACCTACCCGGCAGTGTGGGGGCCCTACCGGCGCGAGCAATTCGCCGAGGTACCCAGACTGGCCGGCCTCCAGAACGCACACCTGATCACCGAGCCCGAGGCAGCGGCCACGCACTACAGCCGCGAACGCACCCTCGGCGACGGCGAGGTCGTCGCCGTCTACGACCTCGGCGGCGGCACACTCGACACCACCGTGCTGCGCATGCGCGCCGACGACATGGAGATACTCGGCACACCCGAAGGCATCGAGCACATGGGTGGCATCGACTTCGACGACGCCCTGCTGTCCCACTTCGACGCGCGACTCGACGGCGCGATCACTCATCTCGATCCGGCCGACCCGTCTTCCGCCCAAGCGCTGGACGCGATTCGCGGGCTTTGCGTGCGCACCAAGATCAAGCTGTCGATCGAGCCCGACGCGACAGTGACCGTGCCTCTGCCGTCGGGGCCACGGGAGCTGACGATCACCCGTCGGGAGTTCAACACGGTGATCCGGCCCTCGGTGGAACTGAGCGTCAGCGCATTGCGGCGGACGGTTGCGTCCGCGGGCTTGAGCGGCGACGACCTGTCCGCTGTCTTGCTCGCGGGTGGTTCATCGCGGATCCCGCTGGTGGCCCAGCTGATCTCAGAGGCCTTCGGCAAGCCGGTTCGAGTGGCGCAACACCCGAAGTTCACAGTGGCGCTCGGCGCAGCCGCGGCGGCCGCCCAACTCCACTCGAGCCCGGTCGCGGAGAAACCGACGTCCGAACGGGTATCGGTAACCAACGCACTCGAACGAGAGCCGAAGTCGGCAAAGCGCAAGCTACGCAGGTCGGGCACCATCGTGACGGCGGTAGGCGCGGTGCTCGCCCTGGTCGGCGTCATCGCCCTGACGGTGTACTACCCCGGCTTTCGTGATTCGCCTACGAGCTCTCCGCAAGCAGGTGCGACAGACGGCTCATCGAGCAACGTCACATCCCCCACCGAACCACGGGTGTTCTTGAGCGACGCACTCGTCAAGCCCTACCGCGGATTCATCCACTCGGACGAGGGCAAAAGGCGCAGCAAAGAAATTCTCGGTGAAGCAGCGGATCCGGTGATCAAGGCGCGCATCGAGGACGGGTTGCACGTGACGTGGCAGGGCGGCTCCTCAGGGCAGGTTTACCTGCAGTCGGTGAAGCAATTCGTGGACCTGTCGTCCTACACTGATCAGCGTGGGGCGCTGGTGTTCGACATGCAGGTGCACCAACCGCCGGACGGTTCGACGGCTGTGAGTGCGCAGTGTGGGCTTCCGTGCGAGGGCAAGGTCGACACGACCCCGATATTCAAGAACCTTCGCGCGGGTGAACATCGAACGGTCGTCATTCCGTTGAGCTGCTTCGTCAACAACGGCCTGAACCCCAATCTCGTCGAAGTTCCGTTCCTGCTGAATTCGACCGGTTCTTTCGACGCCACATTTCGCAATATCAGGTGGGTAGCGAACGCCGCGAACGACTCCGAGTGCCGGCTTCCCTGAGGTGGAGCCAGCGTTCCTAGCTGTTCGGGAACACCGGCCCCGCACCTGCCTGCTCCGCGCGCTGCCCGAGGTCACGCCTCCCTGGGCCAGCGATCCGATCGAACAAGACCCGAAGCGAGGAACGACGTTGAAATGGATGGCGGTCATCACCAGTGCCACGGCCGCGCTCACGCTGATCCCAGTGGTCGGCCACCTCGACCTGGGCTCCTCCCCTGAACCGGCCAAAGCCAATGCCTACTTGGAGAACACTTTCGAGCGCCCACCGGTGGGTAAACCGTACTCGCTCGGAAACTGGAGCAAGGACGGCTGGACCGCACCCTGGTCTCTTGGCATGGATGAGCGGACCCTGATCGACGACACCGTCCCGGCGCACAGTGGCGAAAAGTCCCTGCGGGTCAAGTACCCCAAGGGGAAGATCGGACCGGAGGAATCCGGCGCGCAAGCGCCCTTCGAACTGGAGAAGTCGCGCGAGTACTACGTGTCCATGTGGGTCAGATTCGACAAGGGCTTCAGTTGGGGGACCACGGAATACGCGGGCAAGGTCGGGATCGGACTCGCGGGCGGGGCGTCGTGCTCCGGCGGCCAGACCTGTGACGGCACCAACGGCTTCAGCTCCCGCTTCATCTGGCGGACCGCGAGCGGTGAGGCGGCGTTGTACTACTACCACATGGACAAGCAGGATCAGTACGGCGACTACGTCTCACTGAAGAGGAACGACTCGATCGTTCACTGGCCGAAGGGCGAGTGGGTCCACATCGTACAGCGGGTCAGGGTCAACAGTGTCACGGATGGCCAGGCCAACCGCGACGGCGAGATCGAGGTCTTCTACAACGGCGAGCGGGCCGCGGAAGTGACCGGCCTGCGCTTCGTCACCAACGACGACCAAGTGGACAAGGCGTACTTCGACAGCTTCGCGGGCGGCGCCACCACGAAGTTCGCCCCGCGGAACGACAGCTACGCCTGGTACGACGACATCAAGGTCTCGACCAGGCGTGCGGATATCTCCGGACTGGACTGACCCATTCCTCCCTCCCCGGCCAGGGTCCCGGCAAAGTCGCATAACTGCTGGTCGGCTCCGCCGCTGGAGCGGGACAGGGCGAACGTGTCGTGGTGGCCCCGGCGGGAGCGGGCTCACGCAAAAGGCCTCACCCTGCTTCTGACCGTCTATAAGGGACGCTTTTCGAGTCAACTGTGCCCGGTTTCGAGAGGGGGTCGTGAGTGATTTGGGTCGTTCTATTATAACCCTCATTATCACTCACGACCCCGCACAGAAACGTATACAGCGGCATCAACCGGACGCCCAATCGCCCGGTGGTGTCCCTTGTGGACAGTGAAACCTCTCCGGCGTCCAGAATCGGGCCTGCCCTACCTCGGCTCGCGTGACGAAAGGGTCAATCCCGCCTGCATCGACCGCGGCCTACGCGAACGCGAGATCCGCATCCCCGAAACCTGAAGTTGTTGGCAGGAAGCCAAGCGAGGTGTGCATTCGGCCAGAACTCGCTGACAGAAGTGCCGAATTGTTTCCGGTACCCCGTGTGAAATAGTGGCACGCCGTATATCTGGGAACATGTCAGCCAGCGATGTCCCAGCAGCGGACCCTGATCGGGTCGACTGCGTTCTCGATACGCAGTACCCGTACTTCTATCTCAGCGAGAACACCACGTTGATCAACCTCGCGATCCCCAGTTGGACCGGGATGGCCACCGCGTCGGGTGGAAAGCTGCAACTGAAGGTGCCGTGGACCGCGAAGCAGGCGCGGGTCTCCATCGAGGTCGAACCCGTCGAGCCGGATGACAAGATCAAGGAATTCGACGACGTCATCGAATTCGGCTACCGGTCCGCGACCGGGCTGGCCGCGGTACTGGACTGGTCGAGGACGCTGGCCAGCCCGCTGGATCTGCTACCGGGTGACTATCGACTTCGCTATCATGTGCGGGTCTCATCCCAGGAAGCCGCGGAGCCCATAAACGGGCGCGGCGCGGCGGCGGAAGCATTGATTCAGCTCTGGCCCGCGGAACTCGGCGACAACGAGGAACTGCGGATTACCGGAGCACTCGGGAACTTCTGGCACCCCGGGGCGCGGCCGAGGAGCGGCTGACTCATCCGGATGAAGTCTGATGACGAGGGCAGCCGCCCCGCGGTGATCATGTTGTGACGCAAGGAAACCGTGAGGCGGCTGCGGCTGTCATCGTAGCGGGCGAGCGGAACACTACCTGCTGCCACCTTCGTCAAGACGTTCCCTCGGCCGCGCACGCGAGATCCTTCGGCGGACGCTTTCCGGTGACGAGGTACTCGGTCGTGGCGTCGTTGAGGCATTTGTTCTTCTGGTAGAGGTAGGCACCGTGCCCGCCCTGGTCGGCGGTGATCATCCGGGCGCGGTCACCGAGGGCCGCACGCATCTTCTCGGCACCGGACAACGGGGTGGACGGGTCTCGGAGGTTCTGCACGATGAGCACGTTCGACGGCCCGCGGCCGGTGATCTCCACCGGGAGCTCGATCGGCTCGGTCGGCCAGAACGCACACGGCCAGATGTTGGACGCACCCGCACCCCACATCGGGTGCCGGAACCGGTCGGTTTCGACCTGACGTTGGTAGAACTCCACCGACTCCGGCCAGTTCCGGTCGTTACAGAGCACCGCCAACTGGGCGGCGGCGGCGTTGTCCGCAGGCTGGTCCGGCGCCGGCGGCGTTCCCGGCAGCGGTTCCACGGGCTTGCCGGTGTTGACGGCACGCCACATCTCGGCCGCCTGGGGCAGGCCCGCGTCGGTGTACATCCGCTCGAACGTGCCCTTGCGGAACTGCTTGCCGTCGAAGCCGTCCGCCATCGGTTTCGCGTCCAACCGGGCGGCCAGTTCGTAGTACTTCAGCTTCGCCTGTTCTGCCGTGGCGCCAAGGCCGTACTCCGGGTGAGCGGCGATGAACTTCGCCAGATCCGGGAACCTGTCTTCGACACCCTGACCGAACCCGCGCGAGGCCTCGGGACCGCTGCCTTCGTCGCTCATCGAGCTGTCGAGCACGATCCGGTCACCGCGGTTCGGGAACATCGTGGCGTAAACCGCGCCGAGGTAAGTGCCGTAGGAGACACCGAGATACGAGAGCTTCCGCTCACCCAGTGCCTCGCGGACCTTGTCGATGTCACGTGCGGTGTTCGCGGTGGTCATATACGGCAGGATCGACGCCGTCGAAGAGGAGCCGCATCTCTTGGCGGTCTCGGCCATCCTCTTCGCGCGGTTCGCGACATCGGCCGAATCCAGCGCGTATTCCGGGATGTTGGCGGTCTGTGACGTCCCCGGCGGCATGTCGCAGGTCACCGGGGTGCTGTAGCCGACGCCACGCGGATCCATGCCGACCACGTCGTAGCTGTCCCGCACGCTCTGCGGCAACCCGAGATAGGTCAAGATCATCGAGTAGTTCATCGCCGGGGCGCCCGGTCCGCCGGAATTGAGCAGCAGTACACCGCGACGCTTCTCCGGTTTGACACTGGCCATCCGCGAGATCGCGATGTCGATCGTCTTGCCACCGCGGTCGTTGTAATCCAGCGGAACCTTCAGCGTCCCACACTCCAGCGGCCCCAAAGGTGTGCCACTGGGGCACTTCCCCCAGGTCACAGTGCCCGGCGGGTCCGGTGCCGCGTCCGCAGCCAAGCCCGGCAGGGCGAGGGGCGCCACCAGGGCGGCGGCGAGAACGGCAACGACAGAACTTCGCATTGAGTGCTCCTCCTCGGGGTGACGCCATCGCACCGTCCACAGCGGACGATGGTGCGCGCCGAATGCAGTGAACACCGTGTCCCAAGGGCACACTCAAGTCGAATCACACGTTCGAGTGCGCGCTGTCGTCCTTCGCTCGATGATCCACCGTGAACGATGCGTTGCACCTGCTCGTACAGCGTCTCGGTCAAGAGTGGCAGCGAGCAGCGAAGCAACGCCCACCGCTATATATCGGTTCATGATATATATGGACTCATGGCGGAGCGAGGTATGTCCGAGCAGACGTTCCTGATGCTGATCGTGCTGGCAGAGGAGCCGCGGCATGGCTATGGAGTCGTCCAGCGGGTGCACGAGCTGTCCGAGGGGCGGGTGCGCCTGCGGGTCGGCACGCTCTACGGCGTGCTGGACCGGCTGGTCGCCGACGGCTGGGCCGAGCACGACCGAGAGGAGATCCACCAGGGCAGGCTCCGGCGCTACTACCGGTTGACCGGGGCAGGCAACGCGGCACTGGCCGAGCAGACCCGCAGGCTGGCCGCGAACGTCGACGCTGCCAGCACGGTGTTGCGAGCCCGCGGCCAATGGCCCCAGGCGGCGGAGATGCGGGCATGATCGGCGCCGAGACCCAGTATCGCGCGCTGGTGCGGGTACTCCCGGTCTGGTATCGCGCCGAACGCGGCGACGAGATGGTCGGCACCCTGCTCGACCTGCACGACGAACGGGCCCGCTCGGCACTGTGGAGCGAACTGTGGGCCCTGCTGGCACTGGGTGTGCGGACGCGGCTCGCGGGCCGGGCGGCGCCCTCCCGCACGGTCGCGGTGGGTGACCTGGTGCGGGCGGGTGTACTCTTCGGCCTGCTCTGGGGCGTGCTCAAATCCGCGGGCCACGCCGGCAACGACCTCTGGCCCATGATCGCGCGTCCTGGCGTGGGCCTGCCCCCGGTCCTGCACGCCGCGCTGAGTTCCGATCTGATCAGGGACCTCATCCTGCTGGCGGCCGCCCTGGTCCCGCTCGCACTGCTGGTGGACGGGTGGCGCCGCGCGGCGCGGATCGCCGCCGGGGCGATACTGGCCGCCGGGGCGCTCTGGGGCCTGACCAGGTACTCGCTCAGCCTCGGCCCGGACCTCGTCGTGAACTACGCCCCGCAGTGGCTTCCGCTGGTGCTGTTGCTGCTGGCGTTCCATGCCGATGCCCCGCTGCCGCCGGCGCGCCCGTGGTGGTGGGCCATCGGCGGAAGTCTGGTCGCCGCCGTGACAGCCGGGTACGTCTTCGCGAGCGACCTCAGCGGGCATGCCGGGCTGTCCCCCCTCGTCTGGCTGTGCACGATCGCTGGTGCCGGATACCTGCTTCTACGGCGCCACATCGAACAGCGCACGGCGGCGTGGACACTGGCGCTGGCCCTGTGTATCGCGCTGGTGGTGACCCAAACTCTGATGCTGAAGCGCTGGATCATCACTTTCGACATGCTTGCGATCGTCCAAGTCAGCCTGGCCGGGCTGGTTGTAGCGGCCCTGGCCGTCACCGGAATCCGTGACTACCGCCGGACCGTCGTGAATCGCTGAGCCTTCTCGATATCTTTTCCTTCTCACGCGAGGATTTTGTTCTTATGGACGCCATTCCTGTCGCGCCCTCTCACGCCCGATTACAGCCAGTCGACATACCACGATCACAGGCGGGAAACCGCCGGAACAGCCTGGTCCCGTTCGCAAACTGGCCACGACGAGTGGCCACGATGATGTTCGTGGTTGTGTTGCTGCTCGCGGGCTACACCGGATTCCGATTGCCTTCGGACTGGGCTGTCACACTCGAATCCGTTTCGCTGACCGACGGGTTTCACCGCCGGTTCCTCGTCGGCACCGTGCTGCGGCCGTTCGCGTCGCTGTTCGGGTACCACTACGTGTTGTACGCCGTCGCCGCCTTCGCCGTGCTGGGGATGATGCTGACGGCACTGGTAGTCGCGTTCTTCCGGACTTCTTCGGTGAGCAGGCGATTTCTCGTCATCGGCTGGCTGCTGCTGCCGACCGGCGGTTACCTGTTCCACGAGGTCGGCTACCTCGACCAGGTGGTGTACCTGTTGCTGTTCGCTGCTTTGTGGGCACTGCACCGCAACCGGCCGGTACTCGCCGGTGCCCTGATGGTGGCTTCCGTGCTGACACACGAAATCGCGCTGCTCACGGTGGTTCCAGTTTTCGGGTTCATGGTCCTGCGGAAGCTCCCGTTCCGGAAAGCCTGCGCGGTTCTCGCGCCGTCCGCGGCCGCCGGACTGGTGGTGCTGGCGGTGCCGCCTGCCGAAGCAGGTGCGGTGCAGAGATTCCAGCAAGTACTGGCGAACGCGGGTTTCTCGTACCGCGAAGACGCGCTCGAACTGTTCGACCGTACCCAGGCGCAGAGCTGGCAGCTCTACTCGATCACCGACGTCCTGCTCTACCTGCTGCCGATCCTGCTGGTGGTGGTGGCCGGTTTCCTGATGCTGCACCGGCCTTCGGCGGCGACTCTGGTACCACTCACCGCGGTGGTGGCACCCATGCTGCTCGCCTTCGGCGGATGGGACGAGGCACGCTGGGGATTCCTGCTCATCACCAACTTCGTACTCGTGCTGTGGCTCCGTTTGGACAAGCGGGAACTCGACCTGCCGCGGTTCGGTGCGCTGGCTGCGATCCTGCTGGTCCTCACTCACCTGCCGATGCCCTACTTCGACGGCTACCGGCCCCGCGACCTCACACTGGTGGGCACTCCGCACGCCGGAGGGAACGTCACCTCCTCCTCGTAGCTCGCCACCGTAGCTGCCTAGCCACACTCGATCCTCTGCCGCGCGAGCTGGAGGCCTCCAGGACCGGTCATTCGAGGCCCGAGAGTCGGAGCTCAGGGATGCTGCGATCGTCCGGCGGCAGCTCGTTCGCCCCTCCGCGGAAGAACCGGGGCCACGTTGGCCAGCAACGTTGAGAGCTCGCCCCACCGCAATGAATAACATCGAGGTTCGCAGGCTGATACTTACCAAACGTGGCGGGCGACAAGCGCCCGCCACGCGACAGATTCAGGCTTCGCCGTAGAAGCCTGGGATACAGCCCACGCCGCCGTTCCACCATGCGTCGACGACGCGCCAGCGGATTCCGAACTGCAGGTCGGAGACTCCTGGGCCCACGCAGACATGGAAGATTGTTCCCCAGAAGTCTTGGACGTCGAGCATGATCGTCGATCCGGTTCCACCGTCACAGTGGCGATACATTCCCATGGGAAAGTAGCCGCACGGATCTCTCAGCTCAGGACTCGACTTGGCGGAGACAGCCACTTCCTTATTACTGGCAGCAGCGACGCTGGTACCACTCACACCAACTTCGAGCATCAACACCGTGGCACACACAAGCAGTGAGGCGCGGATCTTTGCAGAGGATGACATGTTCTCTCCTTTGAGCTCTTACCCTCGAACGAGGACAGACCCATGCCTATCGCAGCGCTTTCCAGTGAGGGCAAGGTAGAACACCGGTAAGCCTGTCCTCACCTGGGACAATTAACCCGTTCGATAGTCCTGAGACGGCAGCTAAGGCGTCATTTGTCCGCATCAGCGGACCAGCGATTCGAACCCGTGAGTAAGAAGACTGGAAGCAGGTCGACAGATGCGGAGCTTCAGAGCCAGATACACGCTGCGACCGGGCGCTACTTCGCCCCCAGCGCGCGCCTAAGGTACGCACCTACTGTCGGGCGGCCTTGCGATTGAGCACTTGACTCACGAGGGCGGTGGTTTCGTCGTCGAGTTCGACGTCCAGCGCGGTGGCGAGCTCTGCCAGTTTGTCCACGGTGTCCTTCACGGCACCGAGGTTGCCTGCCCGGTACTCCACGCGCAGTAGGTCGCGGTACAAGAGTTCGCTGACCGGTTCGGCGATCAGACCACGAAGCACCGCTCGGCGCGCACCGGAGAGGTCGTCTGTCTTCTGGCAGGTGTCGACTAGTGCATGGGCTACATCGACGATGGAGTCGATCATTTCGCGCTGGAACCAAGAGTTCCAGGCGTACCTGCCTTGAGTGATGTTGCTGAAGGGCATGCCTGTGACGAGATCGAGGGCCGCGTCCAAGTGGTGTCGGCGCGCAGCCGGCTCATCGTTGAGCCCCAGCTCGGCGAGTTGCTGAAACCGGCGCCAGTCACTGCTCATCGAGTTCGAGAGCCGGTAGCCGCCACCATTGGCTTCGACGTTCGGCAGATAGAGGTCGCCATTCTGATCGCGGCCGAGCCAAGTCCGCAGACGCGAGATGTATCCTTGTCGAGTAGAAGCGGACCAAGCTTGAGTGTCAGTTCCGAGCTGGCGGGAGATCTCGTCCGCGGTAGCGCCCGGATGGAGAAGAAGAAAAGCCGCGAGCTCAGTCAAGCGGTTGATCTTCTTGCCTTCGACCTTCGTCGAGTCGAGATTGTACAGACCGACGGGGCCGAGAAGGCGAAGCTCGGGGCCGACGGCTGGCTCGGGTCTGGAGTCAGCTTCAACGCGAGCGGCAAGCTCACCGGATTCAATAGTCTCCGGCAGCTTGTCGGGCTCGGGTGGAACATTTCGAAAGTCATCGGCAGGTTCCTGGTCCATGTCGTCTGCAGCGGCGAGCGCGGTGACGAGTCCTTCGGCCTGTTCGGGGGAAAGTCGCTGGAGATCGATGTCGAGACCCAACGCTGCGACAGGAGAAGGTCTGATGGAGACGTCGAGTTCCCATGTGCCTGGCGGCTTGCCTTGCGGTGATGCGGCCGAAACGACGGCGGCAAGACTGGACGCTGACATCAGGCTGGCGATGCGTTCCTGCTGCTCGGCGTCGAACGGGCACGCGGACAAAATGATCTCGGCCATCGAGCTAGGTGCGGCGCGACGTTCGAAGAGTTGCAGTACCTCGTCGACGGTGTCGAAGTACCGCAGCCGGTCCGGGTTGTACGTGGCTGTGGATTGTCCGAAGCCAACGAGCGTGACGACGAGGCTGTCGGCCCAGGCTGACGCCGACAGCTCCCAAGCCATCGCGAGCAGAACAGCCTCGACGTCTTCGGCTGCACCGGCGAAGCTGATCGCACCGACCTCGTGGAGATTCACCAGCACCAGGTCACGACGAATATCGTGGCCTAGCGAGACAAGCGTCGGATAGGGCGCGGCTCCTTCAACGTCGACTAGTTCGGCGGAGGAGTCCAGGCGCCAGACGTTTTCGGAGACCGTCACAAAAGGTTTGGGCGCCTTCCCCGGATGCCGCAGATGAAGAATGACACCTCGAGAGCCGACGATTACGGAACGGATCGCCGGAAGATCGTGTCCTGCCTCGCGGACGCGGCTGGCAAGGGTGCGCAAGGAAGCATCGAGCATCTCGACCGTGGCCGGTTCTTCAGCCTTCCGTAGCGCGGTTTCCAGTTCGCCGGAGGATCGGCGCCGCCGGAAGCGGTGTCCTGGTCGCCGACGTCGTTGCGCCAGCATCCGCCGTCGCGCGAGCATCGCGAGTACCCCTGCAGCCAGAAGACCTCCAAACCCGGCGGCAAGCAATGGTGCGATGCTTCCTTCGGCGTCGGCATCCACCTCGACAGGTACCTGGACAGGGGCGGGCTCAGGTGCCTGTTCCCTCGGAGATGGGCTCGGTTCCGCAGGCTGAACTGGCGGCGCCGGCGCAGCATTCGCCTCGGGTGCGCAGCCTGGTGGAGTTGTGGCCGAACCCGCGGAAGCTGATCCACCACCCGCGTCAGGCGTTGCCGCTCCGGGAAGTCGAAGAACGTCGCCGGGATGGATCAGATCCGGGTCGTCCAAGATCCGGCCTCCAGGCAGCGGCCGACCTCGGTTGAGTTCGAAGATCTCGACGTACCGAGCGGCCGAGCCAAGGTGCTTCCGAGCGATCTGAGTCAGCGTGTCACCTTCGTCGACGACGACCTCGACGCACAGTGGTCCGGCAGGCAGCGCGAGGTGCCAACCGGGCTTGATCAGGCCGATGCTGCGGAGAGCCTCGCCGTCAGCCTGACGTCGGCCCTGGTTCAGATCGAAGATCTCCTGGTATCGGCTCTCGTCGCCGAGCTGCTCGGCCGCGATGGTCATCAGTGAGTCGCCTGGAACGACTGTGTACCCGCCGACAGGCGAAGGCTCTGCCTGATCCGAGGTCTGGTAGCTGCTTTGTCCGGAGACCTGCGGGGCGACGATGGAAGGCGGGGCGGCAGACTGCGAGGCCTCCGCGGCGGTCGCACCGACCAGCAGTCCGAAGAGGACACCGGCCACGAGGCGTTGAGCCCAGCGGAAGCCGGGCAGTCGCGGCGCGACCATTCCACGCGCGAGTGCGACGCATTCGAGTACGACGGCGACAACGAGTTGCAACCAGGCGATCATCCCGGCGATCGCCACCAGGAAAAGGAACACCTGACCGCTGTCTCGCTCGGTGATCCAGCCGACGACCTCGTGGATGGTCGGCACGTGGTCCGGCAGGAACACCGACCTGCACGCCCACAGGAAGAGCGGCGGCCCGACGACGAGCAGAACCAGACCCAAGACGCCGAGGAGGATTCGTGCGAACCTTCTCATCGCAGCTCTCCTATCCGTCGGAAACCAGCTCGGCGGCACCATGGCCGCGCACGGAGAACTCCGAAACACCAACGATGCCAAGGAAGATCGTGTTCTTGGTGATCGTGGTGTCAACGACGATCCGGTTGCCCTGGACGGCCACGGTTCCGGCAGTGCCTGTCACCGCGAGATAGCGCTCTGCTTCAGCGACGGCTTGCTGCGGGTTGACGTCAGCGACCTGACCAGCGGCAAGAGCCTGTACGCGGAGCGTCTGCCCGGCTGCCCGCGCGGCCTCTTCGGCGACCGACGTCGCCTCCGAATGGGCTTGGGCCTTGCGACTGCCGTCGACCGCCCACCCGATCGCGATGATCAGGGCAAGGCTCAGCCCGACCAACCACACCGAGACGGAGCCGCGTTCACCACGCAAGCGGATCATCGACGGGCTCCATAGCGATCGATCGGTGATCGGAACTCGGAAGCAGCGAGTCGCGTACCCGGGAACATGAGATCGCCGAACGTGATCTGACAGCTGACAGTGGTGATCACGTAGCCGGTCTCACCGAGCGGCTTGGCGAAGTCACGAGCATCGACGGCGATGTTGAGTTCGGCGCAGTTCAAGCCCTGCTGAGTGATTACAGCTCGCGCCCGTGCCTCGGCTACCAACGCCGCGGCATGGCCGTCACGGGCGATGGAAGCCACGCGTGCGGCGGAGCGGGCTGCCTCGTCCACCGCGGAGTCCGCAGTGATGACCCGCATCCCGACCAGTGCGAGTCCGAAAAGGACGATCAGCGCCGAGACGCCGATCACGACTTCGACGTTCACATCGCCGCGATCCCCGCGCTTCATGGCGTCAGCTGCTCGATCGGCCCGGACGCACGTTGGCTCACCGAGAACCGCGCGAACGGTACGAGCGAGGCGGCCTCGGCAGTGACGACGACGGTGACGTTCCGACCGTCGCTGGTAGCTTCGGCGTTCACATTGGACAGCCAGCTGCCAGTCACCCGGCTGACGTAGCTCTGGGCGTGCTGCTCAGCGGCCGCCACGTCGACGGGAGGCAGGCGCGCGGCGTTGACACCATCCCGCGCCGCTTCCAGGGCCACGTTCCGCCCCAGGAAGAGCACAACGGCTTGCAAGACGACCCAGGTGATCAGGAGAAGTGCGCTCAGGCCGACGATTGCCGACACGTTCTCGTCACCGCGCTCGCCGGTCAGCCGGGCGGCGCGGCGCCGGAGGTTCATTGTCCTCCGATCAGCGGCAGCTTGCCGTTCACGAACGCCGTGACCGCACCGGCAATCGCGGTGGCCAGCACGAGACCGAGTACGGCGTAGATGGCTTTGGTGATGTTTTCGTCGCCGCGTTCTCCCTCGCGCACGAACTGCGCTCCGCGCTTCTGCAGGACGCATCCGATCGTGAGGACGGCAAGCTGCAGGCGGGCGACCGCTGTTTTGATCATGGGCTTCTCCTCTGTTTCAGGTGCCGAGCATCGTGAAGATGCCGGGGAAGGCGAGAAAGACGATGAACGCCAGGCCCATCACGGCGATCGGCATGTCCATCCGATCCGAACGGATCGACGAGCCGGTCTTCTGATCCGCCAGGGCTTGCTGGGCGATCGATGCTGCTTTCGAGCGCAGGGTGTCTGCGATGCTCGCTCCGCCCTCGCTTGCGCTGGTGATGATGTGCCCGAGATCCCTGAGTTCGCGAACACCCAGCTCATCGGCGAGGCGCTCAAGGCCTTCCCACGGCATCCGGCCGCGCAGGGACGCTTCGTTCATCGCCAGCCGGATCCGGTGAAACGCCCAGCCTTCACCCAACGAGGCCGGGTAGCGCATCGCTTCGACCGGACCGCGGTCACCGAGGCGCCCGAGAGCGACGAGGTGCGCGTAGGCAACCAGGGCACCTCGGAACGCGGCACGAGCTTTCTGCGCCTTGGCGCGCAGCAGGAGTCGCGGAAGCGCCCAACCGAATACTGCCGCGCACAGCGACATCGCTCCCGTCAGGAATACCGGTGTCCCAGCGCCGAGGATGACAAGTGCGACATCCGTCAGCGGAACCGCCAGGGCTCCGGCGGCCGCGCAGACGATGCGGTTCAGCATGAAGGATTCGCGTGTCTGGCCGACAAGGTCGAGGTCTGTGGTCGGCGCCCTCGCTCCACACCGGTCGGCGAACCGGATCACCGATCGCAACGCGGGATTCAGCGACGAGCTGCCCGAGACGACACGCGGACCGTTCAGGACATCGCTGAGCCGGAGACGTCCGGGCACGTAGGCCGCGACGATCAGTGTCGTTCCGCCGGCGATCCCTAGCGCCAGCAGGATGAGTTGGCCGAGCGTGCTCATGTCCGCCGCCGGACCCGCGCGGAGAGGAACCTGGCGGCAGGCGGCTCGAGGCCTAACTGGCGCAGCCATACCGCGGAGGCCCCGACCAACCCGAGCACCACAGCCAGGACCAGTTGACCGGTCGGTGTGGCGTAGGCCGAGGTGTACATCGAGCTGCCGAAGAGCGCGATTCCCAAGAACATCGCCGACCAGATGCCGAGCAGGACCCGCGCGGTAGACCTCCTTCGGGCCCGTTCGGATTCCGCAGTCCGGCGAGCGACGATGTCCTCGGCAACCTGGCGAGCGAGCGTACGCAGCAGGCCGGCGACACCAGACCCTTGGCGGTGCGCGACGCAGAGGCCTGCCACCGCGGCATCCCCGATCTGGTCGTCGATGTCGTCGGCGAACTCGAGCAGGGCTTGCTGCACGTCCCAGGTTCTCAGGCGATGCGCCAGCGTGGTCAGCTCGCGGGCGAGGCAGGCAGGCGCTTCGCGGGTGGAACTCTGTATGGCGCTGACGAACCCGGTGTTGCCCGCTGCCATGACGTCGCTGAGACGTCGCAGCCAGGTTTCCAGGGCTTCCAGTCGCTCGATGCGCTGCTTGGCGATCACCCCGGCTGAGAAAAGCCACGGCAGGAAGACGATGAAGGCCGTGATGGCCACTCCGGCGATCGGCCAGCCGGAGACAAGCCAGACCAGGGCGCCGGCTGACACTGCGAGAGGTCCTCGCCAGCGCAGGCCACGATCCTCACGATGCCGCCGAAGTGCCTTCGGCTGGAAGACGAGCCTTCGCCGTCGGCCGACACCGAAGGCTCCGACGACGATGAGGGCCAAGCCGCCGACGAGACCGGCGCCGAGCAGAGCAAGGACGAGTTCAGACATGGGCCCACTCCCCGTCGCTGCCACAGGTCAGCCAGTTCCGGTCGAACCCGGCACGCTCGTAATCCTCGATGTCGGTCGGCAGATTCCCGGTAGGTACAGAACGACGGCCTGCAGCACGTTGGAAGAGGTAAGTCCGCGCGGGCCGCCCGTACTCACCGGCCTCGACGGAGACGACCTCGGCAACGTAGCGATCGAGACTGCTTCCGTCGGCGACGAGGTCGACGTGCACGATGAGATCAATGGCGTGCGCCACGGTTTCGTGCGCCAGCTCGGGGGTCCACGCGGAGTTCCCATCAAGGCATAGGCGGGCCATCCGATTGATGGCGTCCCCCGCGTTGCGCGCGTGCAGTGTGGAGAGCGAGCCTGAACCGCCCGTCGACAGCGCATCGAGCATCGGGATGATCTCGCGGCCGCGGACCTCGCCGACGATCGTGCGCGTGGTGTGCATGCGCAGCGACTGCCAGACCAAGTGCGACAGATCCGCGACGGTGCTGCCAGACCGCTCCGAATTGCCGACCCGTTCCTCGAACGCGACCACGGCAGGAAAGCGATCACGATGCCGGTGCAAGCCGAGCTCGAACTCGGTCTCCAGTGTCGCGAACCGTTCGTCCGGAGGGATCTCCCAGCAGAGGGCCCGCAGGAGCGTCGTCTTCCCCGCCCGTTGCCTGCCGCAGACGACGATGTTCTTCTCCGCGCGCACTGCCGCGCGCAAGAGCGCGAGTTGCGCCGTCGAGATCATCCTCCGCTTGCGGAGGTCTGCCAGTCCGGTCTTGGACAGGCGATGCCGTCGGATGGAGACGTGCGGGCGATCGCTGACCTCGATGGTCGCGGCCAGGCGCTCGCCTCCCGGTAGTTCCATGTTCAGCAGTGGTGACGTGCTGTTGATGGAGCGCTCGGTCCGACCGTGGCGGGCGGCCAGGCGTTGCAGCCAGCGAAGTAAGGCTTCATCGGTCGGTGCGATCCGGGGTGCGCGCATAACCGTGCCGTCCGCATAGGACAGCCAGACGGGCTCGTTGCCGATGATGTCGATGTTCTCGACACCATCGTCCGCCAGCAACGGTTCCAACCGTCCCAAACCGAACATCTCAGCCATCACGGCCTGCTTGACGAACCACTCCTTGCCAGGGTCAAGGAACGGCCTGCCCCGGCCAGCCCACTCCTTGATCGCAGCCGAGAGGACATCGTCGATCAGCTTTCCAGCCAGCGCACGCTCGAAACTTCCCAATTCCGGCTCGCTATGGCGTGCCATCTCTTCTTCGACCTGCTTCGCGAGAGCCTGTTGGACACGATCGACAAGTTCGTCCGTCCCTTCGAAGTCCTGCTCAACCACCATGGCGCTCCCCTCCCCCAGCAGACGCGGCAGGCCGCGGAATCGAAGGCGGTGGCGGTCTCCTCACGAGCTCGCGTCGTGGCCTCTCTTGCCTGGCGGGGGCCTGCTCAGGAATCGCCCGCCCTCGAAGCCTTCGCGACCGGGTGAAGGCTCGCCTGCCGATCTCGAACCCGAGCTTCCGGGAGGCCTCAAGCATCGGTGAGGTCTCGAAGCGTTTGCCCGGCTTGAACGTGTCCGTGAACTGCGTGGCAGCGGAGGGATCCCACGGTATCTCACCGATAACCGGCAGACCGAGCTTCGCGAACTGCCTCTCGACCTCCTTGACCGGAAAGCGTTGGGCCCCAGCGGGAGTAGACGCCACAACGACCACCAAGCCGTCGTCCGCGGTACCGAGCAGGCCGATCTCCTCGCGAACCACGTCCACAGAGGACGACAGTGCTCGGAGCGAATGCCGGTCGTTGCGTACGACCAGCACCGTCAGGTCGGCATTTCCCAGAACTGCATGTGGCATACCGCGGGAACGAAGCCGACCACAATCCGCCAGGACGTCGACCGACTCCCAGGTCCGGAACGCCAGCGCAAGTCGCTGCCATTGCAGGCTTTCCGCGATCCGAGTCGTTTGCGGCCCAGGGAGGAGAAAGTGTCGTCCAGTTCCGTCCGGCAGCGTGATCGCCTGTTGCCACAACGCCTGCGGCAGCGGCATCGTCCGCGCGGCCAGCATCGCCTCGAACATTCCTCGGTGTCCGAGGGAACCGCTCGGGTCGAACACCGCGAGCGCCTGGCCGCCGGACGGATCACATTCGGCAGCGACGGCGTGGCGCGGCCAAGCCCACGTCAAGGCCAGCGTCGCGGCCGACGTTCCCGGACTTCCGCGCAGAGAAGCAAAAGTGATCAGCATGGTTCGCTCAACTCCCCGGCAGCAAAACGATCGCGACCGTGCCCACGGATCCCTTGGTCGCGAGCTTCGGGCCCTGATGCTCAGCCACGACGACATCGACAACGCGGAGCCCGGTCTGATCTCGCTCCCCTACGCGGATCACCGTCCCTTGCACCGGTTCCCAGGTTTCGACCACGGTGCCGCCCTGACCGGAAGGAACGAGGAGAACAGGCTTCAACGGCTCCAGCGGAGTCGCCGGGAGCTGAGCCGGCTTGACGGCGATACCCAGCAGTTGCTCCCCAGGCCTTGGCGGGAGATCTCCTCCGACCGCCTGCGCGGTCAAGACGCTCCCAGGCCAGAGATTCGTGGTGGCCTTCCGCCCGATGAGCTGCGAACGGTCCTTCCACAGCACTGGGGTGACGCCGGGATCAGGTCGGACCTGGACCTCGCGCACGGAGCTGTCGAGCACGACCTGCCCATATCGGACAGGAGCGGCGACACCGACCGCGGCGATCGTCGTGTCGACGTTCCGGTAGATGAACACTGTCCCGGTCGTGCACAGCGCCGCCAGCACAAGGCCCATGAGGACCAGGAGCTTTGACGGTCGCCGCCGAAGCGGCCGGACCTCTGGCACGAGTGGAGGCCTTTCAGGCTGAGTCGGGTCGTTCATGGCCGCCCTCCCCCGGAGTTCAGCGTGCGGATTTCGCGGACGGGCAGCCGAGCATTCGCGGTGAGATCCATCGCCTCGGAATCGGACATCCCGCCGCCGGACCAGCTGATCTCCCAGTGACCGGTCGCCGCGATGGAGAAGGCACCGGACGAGGCCTTCGTCAGGTAGACGTGCCCGCAATCAGGAGACGCGAGGCCAGCCCTGTCTTCGGTGAACGGCGTGCCCGGTCCAGCGCAAACTTTCGTTGCTCCGTCGCCCATGGACCAGGTGACGCGAGCCAGCTTGGCGGTAGCCGTCACGCTGACGACCCCAGCGGTAGCCGTCCGAGTGACCGGGCCGGCAGTGGCCTCGCTTCGTGCGCTCCACATCCACACCGGAAAGCCGATCGTGGCTCCGTGCGGTGAATCGGCGGGCGGCGCCAGCCTGATGTCCGGCGCGGAGAGTCCCATTTGGTCGATCGCGTGCCGAGCGAGTTCAGCCGGTGAAACCTGCGGTACGACGGGAGCCCCGGTCCCATTCGGCACGTAAGCCACATGAGCTTCGCCGAGATTCCCACCGCCGGGCCCGCCGACGCCGCAGATCATCACGACCAACCGCCCCTTCGATGCGTCCTTTCCCGCCCACATCGGGTCACCGCTCGCCGGCTGAGGGATTTCCATTGGAAGGCACTGCGGAGCAGGTCCGGCACGCTTTGCCTGGCTTGCTGGTCCTGTCCCCGGCTGGCCACCTTCGCGACCCGGCCGACCGGGATCCGTCGCACCGACCCAGCAGGTCCCGCGCACCCCCGATGACTGGCAACCACCTGGGCCTGGCACTGGGGCTGCCCACGCCGTCGCCGGGCTGACCATCGCGGTCACCAGCAGAGCCGAGCCGATCGTCTTCGTCAGCATGGCTTGTCCAAGGTGGCTTCGACGACCTGGACGAGCCACCGGTCGTTCAGGCTGGCGTATAGGACGACCTCGACACGGAACTTGTACCGCCGCGGCTGGTCCGGGTTGTCGAGAACCCGCCCTTGCTCGCCCGGCTTGTCGCTGACCAGGTGGAGCCCAGTCCGATCGAGGCAGTCGGTGATCTTGATCCGCGGGTCGCGATCGTCGAGCGACACCGCGGTCACCGCAGGGGAACGCCGGTAGTCACCTTCCATATGCGACGGCACGGAGGCCAGGTTCTGGATTTCCGCGAGGTGACGCGTCAGCTCAGGGTCGACGAGGTACTCGCCCAGCGCTGAGCGCCAGTTTTTCGCCCGCGGCGCCTTCTCCGCAGCGGTGCTGACACGCCAGTAGCCCTCGTAAGCCTCGAGCGCTTTCTGCTTCGCTACGTCCTCAGCTGTCGGGACTTGGCTTGATGTCGGGGATACCGGAGGTACGGCTGGCACGGTCGAGGGCGTATTTCCGCTCTCGCTGCACGCGGCCGTGGTAGCCGCGATGAACAAGGCGATCAAGAGCTTGGACTTCATTTCACGCTCCCCTGAGGCTGATGATCACGGACCCGCTTGCAGCGGTCAGAGCCGGACCGATGAGTTCGGGATCGACGATCACGTCGACTACTACCGTCCCGTCAGAGTCAGGTGATCCGACTCCGGCGACTCGGGCAACGAACGCGTTTCCCACTGGCGGGAACGAGTCACAGGGCAGCGCTTGCGGCAGAGACGACACACAGACCCGCGCATGCGGCCAAAGAGGCTGACTCGGGCGGTGGCCTGCTTCCACTCGCAGGCCGACCAGCTGAAACCCGGCTCCCGGCACGCCCTCCGGCATGAGGCTTGCCGCCGCGAGGAGCGTCCCCTTCTGAAGCGCGACGGCGGGCGCGCGGCCGATGACAGCGGCTCGCTCGGACGCTCGGAAGAAGCGGACGTCGTGGTCAAGGACTAGGTCGACAGTGGCCAGGTCTGATTCAGTGAACGGCTGAGTCGCGCCGACGTCCCTGGTCAGCACTAGCGCGGGCACCGTCCTGTCCCTGAGGACCGCGACAAGATGGACGATGAGCAGAGCGAACACCATCGCGACGACCACCGTCGCGAGATTAAGCCAGCGCAGCGAAGTTTTCGATGGCGGCTGTGGATCAGAGACGCGTTGTCGCGCCTTCTTCAAGCGTTCGGTGAAATCGGTGACGGTCATCCTCCGACCTCGGCATCCAGATCGGCGGGATCCACTTGCTCGATGACGCGCCGCCAGATCCGGCACTCGTCGCACCAGACGTACCGGCTCAACAGTTCTTCGTCGTCTTCTCCCGCAGGGAGCTTCGCTCGATCACCGCAGTCGAGAACGTATTCGGCTGACATCCGGCCTCCCTCCGTGAACCTGTCTGAAGGCGAAGGCCGGCTGGAGCTGCCCGAGGCGCTTGCGAGTTCCTCGAGCGGGGGAGGTTGTCCAGCCGGCCTTCGATTCTTTCTCCTGCGCCAGGCAGTCCGTTCCTGGCAAATCAGGAATACCGCTTCCCCGCCCGGTGAGGGCAAGGTCAACACCGGGTGAGCCTTGGCTCATCAGGGCTTTTGTCACTCATCTGGGTGTAGAAATGAGTAGAATTGCTCGCGCGCAAGCCGTAGGGAATCGTGTTAGCTGGTCGGTATGGAGGGGTGGGAAATTCCGTACCGGCACAGCGTCCAGATCGCCTTGGATCTCTTGAGAGGCAGATGGACCGTCGCCGTCTTGGCCGGGCTCGCCCGCGGCGAGACGCCGTTCAAGGAGCTGCTGGCCTCGATCAACGACGTCGAGAAGCGCACCGATCGAGACCGCATGCTTTCGAACCGAGTGCTGAGCGACACCCTGCAGCGTGCTCGCGAGGACGGGCTCATCGAGCGGCACGCCGAATCGGGCAACTTCGCGACGGTCTCTTACGTACTCACCCCGACTGGCCGCTCGCTGCTCCGCGCCGTCCGGCCGCTGGCCGAGTGGGCTCAGGTCTACCAAGCGGACCGCCCAAGCTGACGAGGTCGACCGCCGTGGCGCTTAATCCGCCTTCGCGGATGCCGTACGGCGAGGGTCCGGCATCAACGAACGGACCCTGTCCCGGCCTGCGTCCTTTGCCGCGAACAAGACATTGTCCGCCGCCACGAGCACATCGTTGAGGGCTTCGCCCGCTTCTGGATAGGCCGCCACACCAATTGAGACGCTAAGCCGCAAATCACCCAATTCGTCCGCGAACTTCATCTCGCGGATCGCCTCGCAGACGCGGTCCGCGATGCCGACCGAGGCCGCCGTATCAGCGTTCGGCAGGAGAACGACGAACTCTTCTCCTCCGAATCGCGCGGCGATGTCGTACGAACGAACGTTTCCGACGATCGCCTGCGCGATCTCACGCAGGACCCTGTCTCCGACGATGTGCCCATACGTGTTGTTCACCGACTTGAACTTGTCAACATCGATCATCAGCACGCCAATCGGCGCCTGGTGACGCCGAGCTTTGGCCACCTCGTTCTCCGCGAGAGTCTTCCAGGTCTCGGCGTTGAGCAAGCCGGTCTTCCTGTCCGTCGTCGCCGCGGCTTCGAGCTGCCGAACGAGAACACTGCGGGTCAGCACGTACAGCGGCAGCATGACGAAGACCAACGCGAGCGGATGCCAGACCATCAACAACGTAACCAGGACACCGACGCACAAGGTCGCGAACTCGAGGCTGTTCTCGCTCCAGCTGCCGACCAGCGCCCCGATCGGGCGCTTGCCGGGCGACAACGCGATCACCCCGGCGACCAACGCCGAGTTCACCAGCCAGTAGCAGACGACCACTACGGCAAGCCCCAGCAGTGCACCGTCGTCGATGTTTTCGAGGGCCTGGACGGCGGGGAGCCAGCGGGCTACCGCGATCGCCGAACAACAGGAGACGACGACCGAGCTCGCGCTGAAGACCACGCGGTACAGGCACATGCCGGACACTCGACGCCAGCTACGCCACCACATGTGCCCATAGAGGATGACCGCGGTCGCCGTCGCCAAGGTCGGCGTGACCAGCAGAGCCGCCGCGAGAGTCCATACCGAGCTCATGTTGACGTGCGGCGTATCGGAAAACCGGCGCCGCATCTGCTCGACGGCCCGGGTCACCTCCGCCGCGAGGAGACCGAGCACTACGAGGACGCCGAATCGGAAGAGATCGGATCGGCTCACCGGCGTGAACCAGTCCAGCAGCAGCGTGAGGACGACCGCGGCGATCTCGACTGCCAGCACGAAGGCGACCACCCGTCGCGGCAGCGACCAGAGCTTCCACCGTGTGACGTTCCAAATACGTTCCGTATCAGCGGAAGCCTCGCTAGTCACACTGGAGGCTCTGACCTGCATACTTGAGTCGCTTGCGTCCCCAGGCGGTCCTCCGGCGGACGCCGTCGTCGGGGTGTTCTCAGCGGGTGGGCCGTCCAGGCAGTCCGTTCGCTGGGAGGAGGGGTCATCGATGACTAACAAGGACTGGTGATCTCGCGCGTCCTCATTCGCTGAACCACGCTCGCTCCCGGCTCGCCGCCGGGAGCGAGTCAGTATCCACAGCACGCCGATTCCCGCCGCCACGCCGATCGCGACGGCACCCGCCGCGGCAACGGCCTTGAACGGTCCGAACTGCTGGGCGGCCACCCCGCCACCCAGGATCGCGATGCCCTGCGAACACTGCAGGCACGTCGACATCCGACCCATCACTCCCCCGCGACGGGCATCCGGCACCAGGTCGACGACGACGGTCTGCACCTGGATGAGGAAGGCGGTCGAGACAGCGCCGGACGCGGCCCAAAGGCCGATCGAAGCGACCACTCCCGGCTCGAAGACGCAGGCGGCGAGAGGCAGGCCGGCCACCACCGCGAACAGCAGCGCGGTGAGCGGTGTAGCGGGCAAGCGAAACCGTGTCGTGAGCCAGGCGCCGATGGCGCTTCCCAGTGGGTCGGCAGCGAGCAGCAAGCCTATGCCGAATGCGGAGACCCCCAACGCATGTCCATACGGCACCGCCAAGCCCTCGGGCACGACGTAGACACCTACCAGCAAAACCAGGGCGTAAAGCAGAACCCACGTTCGAGTCGCCTCGCCTGCCGTGCGCACCGCCTCCCCTTGCACGGTGTCGGCTCGACTGACCGACCTCGATGACACGCCTTTAAGGATGATCACGGCGCTCAGCACGAAGGTGCCCGCGTTCACCAGCATTCCCAGATGCGGCTCGATCAGCGTCAGCACGAGCCCGCCGGATCCGAAAGCGACCACCTGAGCGACCTGACCGGTGAACTGCCGCAGGGCGAGCCCGGCCGGAAAGTCCTCCCGACCGAGAACCTGCGGCAGCAATGCGGACTGCGCCGCTTTGAACGGTCCTGCCGCCGCGCTGAGCACCGCGATGCACGCCCACAGCACTGGCAGCGGAAGCCCCGGCAGCGCCATCGCCGCAGCGAGGACTGCGCGAACGACGTCCGTGACAACCAGGATCGCTCGCCGCGGATAGCGGTCGGCGAGACCGGACAGCAGGAAACCACCGAGCACAGATGGAATGAAGGTCAAGGCGTACGTCAACCCGGTCAAGGCCGCGGACGAGGTCTCCTTGAACACCAGCAACGACAACGCGACCCGGGCGATCTGGTCGCCGCCGATCGACAGCAGCTCGGCAACCCAAAGCGCCCGGAATTCCCGGTTCCGCAATGGCACGGCAAAGCCGGCACGGCGGCGCTCCGCCATATCCGTTCCCCCTACACGCAACTACCAGGCGACAACTCAGCATGCGGTCGCGCAGTCACGCTCCCGCCGGACTGACCATGCCGGGCCGTTCGTCCCTCTCCCGAACCTCACGGTATGCCCGGAGCGTCGTCAGACGACCACGATCAGCGACTTTTCGCCCGTTTGTAGTACCCGACTACACAAGGTGATCAACTTGTGAGTTGCCTGTTCAGAGAGGTTTGCGCGCGACGATGACGCCGCCTCGGCAGGAGATCGTGAACTCGCCGTGCAGGTCGATGTGCCGGACAAGCAGCTGGTGCGCGCGATCGATTGTCGCGTCGAACGGGACGCCGCCTTCGTCGGCCCAGGCTCGATAGGAACGAAGGTGGGCGAGTACAGGTTCGGGCTCGTGGACGGTGATCACGCCGGGAAGATCGACCGTGGCGACCTGCTCGAAGTACGGGTCGAGAAGGCGAGGCGCGTCTTCGAGCGCGAACCGTTCACTGAGCGCCACCCTCCTCGGCCCGTTGGCGATCCCAAGGACATCGCCGGCAGCTGCGGACCAGAGGTCGTCAAGTTCGACCTTGTCGCTGTAAGCGTTCGTCGAGACGAAGACGAGGCCGCCCGGAACGAGCGCGCGGCGGATCTCTTCGAGTGCCGCAGGCAGCTCGGCGACGTGGTACAGCATGTGCAGCGCCAAGACGGCATCGAACTGTCCGGACGCGAACGGCAGGGCCGCCGCGTCAGCCGCCACGATCGGCGGCGGCAACGGCGCCAGGATTCCCGACGAGATGTCAGCTCCGATGACGAGCGCTTGCGGACGCTCACAACGGATGCGGTCGAGGAACTTCCCGTTCCCGCAGCCCAGGTCGAGCACGCTCGTAGCCGAATTCGGCAGATGATCGAGCACGATGCCAGGCAGGTCGTAGCGCGGCTGCTGCCAGCTGTACAGAGACTGCCGTGCGGCCAGATCAGCCTCGTCCTTGTACGCACTTCCAGCGAGCTTGGCACGGCTCGTCGTGTCCACGCCCTCAGGTCGCGACGTCACTTCGCGACCACCGCCGATCCCGGCGGAAGCGCGGGCGGCGGCGCGCAGAACTCTCGGATCTCGCTGCGCATCCCCTTGGCGCGAGCCGTTGTGAGGTACTTCGTGGAACTCAATCGATCTCCAATGTCACGGGCTCGTTTGACGATGCTGGCCGTTCGGCGCACCTGAGGCGCGGCAAGAACGGGAACCAGGTACGACTGCGTGGCATCCAGGTCATCCAGGACCATATGCGCGCCAGCCAGATCGAGGCGGGCAGCGAAGATGTCTCCTGCGGACCGATCGGCAGGGGCCGCCGCCTGGTAGACGTCGAGCGCGAACTGCGATTTTCCGATGGCCTGTTTCGCCAAAGCCGGGCTGCTCTTCAAGGTCAGCAGCGTAGTTCCGGCGTATACCGACTGCTTCGCCGCGGGAAAGGTGAAGACGCCGGAGTACTCGTCCATGGTCGCGTCGGCGCGAGCGCTCTCTGCCGCATCGAGTGCGATCAGCGTTCCTTGTTCGTCACCGCGTGCCGCACAGGCCCGCGCTTCGAGACTTGCCAAGCGAGCTCCAGTCGTTCCTCGCGGCCGGAACAAAGCACCTTCCCGTGCCCGTTCGACAGCGTCCTCGAGCCGGTCGTCCCAGTAGGAGATCAGGCTCTGGAGCGCCTTGATCCAGCCGAGCATGTCCTGATGTCCGGCGAGCTTGGCGTACAGCCACGCGGTCTGGGCGTGAATGTCGGCTGTACGGTAGTCGCCGAGGTCCAGCGACACGTGTGCCTGCAGGCCACCGAGCCTGCTCGCGTGCAGATAGAGATCACGAAGCTGGTTCGGAATCCGGTTGCTGTCGAGCAGCCGGAAGACCTCTTGACGTAGTTCCCGAATTTCGCCGAAAACATCGACCAGAGGCCGAGAGATGTAAGCCGCGGCGATCCGCCGGATCTCGGAGTCGAACTGTTCGACGGCCTCATTCGTCGTTCCCGAAGACGCGATCATGCGCGCGGTCCGCGCGGCATCGCGCGCATCCTCGGCGACTGCCTACCGGCTGAGCTCGGCATCTTCAACCCCTTCGGTCGACAGCGGAGAACTGCTCAGGGCCGTAGCTCGACCTAGCCGACGACGAACCTGTTGCTCCTCCTTGGCTTCACGCCAAAGCGCGCACAGCCGTCCTGCAGCACCAAGGGCCTGATCAAGTGCCTCGACGAGGTTCTGCGACGGAAGATTCCCACCCGTCCGCTCGGCCATGGAAACGTAGTTCCGGGTATACCCCACCCGCTCACCCAAGCCGGACTGACTCAAGTCGGCCGCACCTCTGAGCCGCTTGATCTCCCCCGCGAGACGGGCGCGCGCCGTCTCGCCGGTGACGTTCTCGTCGGCCATGTGGTCTCCGGCTCTGCCAGGGGGTAAATGAGGGTAAATACCAAACGTAGCGATGTTACCCCGTTACGTAACTATAGCCGGTCGCGCCAGAGTGGTGACAGTCCTAAGAAACCACTCACGTCCGGAGGCCAGCGATGACGACAACCGTCTGCAAGAACTCGATGCGCCGCGTCTCGAAGCGTCGGATGCCGTTCTGGTTGACCAAATCGCAAGCAGGCCAAGTCGACCGAGCGCAGGATCCTGAACCCGTCCAGTTGTACCGCTTACTGACGTTGTATCTCGCAGCGCACGCGCCTTTCCCCGACACCGACCCGCTTCATGGCCGATGCTCGTGCTGTGAACAATTCTGGCCGTGCGTTTCCGTCCGGCTCGCTTACCGGCTCCGAGAAGGCTTCTGAGCGGAGGCCGACCGGGAGGCCACCATGTCGATGTTCTGGTCCGTTAGTGCTGCCGCAGTCACCGTCTGCCTGATCGGGCTTAGCGTCAACCGGCTGAGAAGGCGTCGTCGAATTCACCTGTTCCGCGGGCAACCGTACTGGGCGGCTTTGGCGATCGTCGCGAGGGTCAGAAGGCAGCGAACGGATGAGCAAAGAGGGTGGCCGTCGGCCGAGCTTGAAGGTCTGGATGACGAGCCGACCGAAGTCATCGTTCTCCCACCACAGCCACGGCCGTACCTAGAACCCCTGCTTCCGGCGTCACACGAGATCAAGCAGGCGCAAGGCGGCTTCCCGAGCAAGACATACCCATTCCCGTGACGAAGCCGAGGCGGGTGAGCCGGTCATGGAAGAACCACCGTCGATCCGGTCGTGGAACTGCGTGATCGTCGACAGCGACAGTCCGTTGGGCAGGGTCGCCTCCTCGGTATGCGATCTGACTGCACACCTCCCCGATCCTCACGTGATGTTCCTCTGCTCCGTCTGCTTCGGCAAACAGTGGCCGTGCGAACGATTTGACGTCGCTGCAGGGGAAGTGCTCGCCGCCCGGCTCTCGCTGGCGGCTCTCGTCCCTTCCGAACTCCACCACCGACTCTGGCCACAAAGTCCTCAGTGGCCGGGCCCAAGTCCGACCTGAGAAAGTGATCGATCGTGTTCAAATCGGCACCTACACGACCCGCCCAACCCAAGCGCGTCGAGGAGTCCACAGCCAAGAGCCGGGAGATCGGTGCCGCGCTACGCCGAGCGCGACAACAGAGCAACCTCACTCAGGCCGACATCTGCCGCTCGCTCGATTGGGGAGCACCCAAGGTCTCTCGGCTGGAAAGCGGACAGCGCGAAGGGTCCACGCTGGACATCGTCACCTACCTGGCCCGAGCCAGTACCGCACCGGCCGAGTTCGATCGTCTAAAGAGGCTGGCCGAGTTACCGGCCAATGGCTACGACCTCCAGCGCCACCCAGAGAACATGCCCGACCTGCTTCCGACTCTCGACTTCCTGCACGCGAGCGCCAAGACCATGACGTTCTACGAACCGCGGCGGATCCCTTCCTTGCTGCAGAGCGAGCAGTACGCGGAAGTGATGCTGCGGCACAACCGGAACCCCAAGGACCCACTCGTCAAGGAAGCCGTGCAGGCACGACTCTCGCGCCAGGAGATCCTCAAGGGTGTGAAGCAGGGCTTCGATACCACCTTCTACATCGACGAAGTCGCTCTCCACGACCCGGCCATGAGCGACGTACTGGATGAACAACTCCTTCAGCTGACGATCACCTCAGGAGTTCCGCACTGCCACGTGCACATCATTCCGTCCGACAGTTTCGACGAAGACTTTCAAACGGCGTTCGGCTTCTTCGAGGGCTACGACGGCAACTCGGTACTCGCCGTCCACACCGCCGCCGCGATGTTGGTACTGGAAGAAGCTGAAGACATGGCACCATATCTGCGGAAGCTGAACGAACTCCGCGAGACCGCACTGGACGAGAAGGAATCCACCGTAAAGTTCAATTCTGTAGTGCAGATGTGAGGTTGCGAGTAGCTTCGTCCCATGGTGTTCGCCGCTACCGCACGATCCTGCCGTGCGTGACCGCGTGTTGCTCCGCTATTTGGCGCTTCGCGCGGAGGCGATCTCCTTTTGGGCGTATTCCACACAAGAGTTATAATAACTCGTCACCGACGATAGTCCGGCTTCGGTGGGCGCGTTCGTCGAAGCCTGCGGGGCACGGAACGCGAGAGCACCGCCTCGGTTCAGGCAGCGGCTTCTGCGACGAGTTTCAGCCCAGATTGGCCAGAAGTTCAGCTAGTGCCGTATCAAGCAACGTTGGGTAGGTAATCCGGGCGGCGGATCTTGGAGTTGACTGCGAAGTGGCGTTTGGGGTGGCTGTGGCGGTTGCGCCAGCGTAGGTAGCCGGCGATGGCGGCTTCCTGGGCTGTGTGGCTGGGGTAGTCGCTGCCGTCGAGGGTGAAGTAGCGGATCGCGGTGAACTCGCACTCGATCCAGTTCAGCCACGACGCGTTGGTGGGCGTGTAGACCAGCTCGATGTCGTTGGCCACGCACCAGGTCCTGACCTCGGCTTTGCCGTGGGGGCCGTAGTTGTCGCAGATCAGGTAGAGCTTCCCGGTCGGGAAGCGGCGGCGGAGTTGTTTGCAGAAGTCGAGGAACTGCGGCCAGCGTTTGCGGTCACGGAATCGGTAGAACATCTGCCCGGTGGCGAGGTCGAGCGCGGCGAACATCTGCGCACCCCTTTGGTGCGGGTGTAGGTCGCGCGCAGCCGGGCCGGGCGGCCGGTGGGAAACCAGCCGCGGCCGGGGCGGGGTTGCAGGTTCAGCGGCCCGAACTCATCGACACAGATCACCCGTCCATCGGTGGGTGGGTGATCGTAGAGGTCGAGGATACGGTTCTTCTTGGCCACGAAATCGGGATCCTTGCTGGCTTTCCAGGTCTTCGTCGCTTGCCAGGACACGCCCGCCTTGCGCAGGATCTGGCGGACGGTCTCGGTGCTCGCTCTGATCCACGCGTGTGCGGCGAGGTAGTCGACCAGTTTGGTCAGGCTCCAGGTCGTGAACGGCAATCCCAGCTCGGCGGGCTTGCACGCGGCGATGCGGCAGATCTGATCACGGGCGGCCGACCCGAACTTAGCTGGTCGGCCGCCCCTCCATTTTGGGGACAACGCCGCGAACCCCGACTCGTTGAACGCGTGGATCACCTCCCGCACATAGCCTTCGGTCGCGGCGAACATCATCGCGATCTCACCCGCGGACCGGCCCTGCACCGACGCGAGCACGATCCCGGACCGCCGCAGCCGCACCCGATCCCGGGCCGACCTCGTGATCTTGACCAGCCGCTGCGCTTCCTCCGGCTCCAACGACCGCACGAACACCTCCGGCTGACGCGCCACCAGCCTCACCTCCACCGCCAGCCTCGCGATCACCAGCCCAGATGTCCACGCGACACGATGACAACGTCAACGTTTCTTGATGAGGCACTAGCTGCCTGGCGGCGAAGATATCGCCGTTGTCGGCAAAGGAGCGTAAGCGCCAGGTCTGCGGTTCGGGTTGTCATGTCCGGGTTGTTGTTGCCGTTCTGGACGCCGAGGGATTCAACGGCGCGCGACTGCGCCGTGGCCGACCACGGTGGCCCGGACTGTGTACGTCCGCGAGTCCGGCGAGGCGACCACCGCGCGATGCGGGATCGTTGCAGGTTAATCACAAGCCCGTCCTCGCCCTAACCCCTGCCGCCAGCAGAGCGACTACCGGGCATGCGTGTGGAAACGTCACGATCAAAGCGTAGAACTCTGTGGATGAGCCTTGTGGTGGTCGGAGTGGTCGCCATCGGGATCGCCGCACTCTTCTGGTGGCTAGGTACCGAGGGGGGTGACCGGATCAGCAGCGGTATCGGTGCGGGTGCCGGTCTGATTGCCGTCGTACTCGGTCTTTCGGCGTTGCGGACGAATACGGGCCGGGAGCGGGGGGCGGCGTCAGCCATCGGAGCTGCCGACCGGGAACCGCCGCTTCACGACGTGACGATGCACATCCATGCCGAGGGAGAGGGACAGATCAACGCCCTCGGACAAGGCGTGCAGCACATAGACCAACGAAGGAACGACCGATGAGGCGGACCGAGCGCAAGCAGACGGAGCCAAGCGTGGGCCAGCGCACCGAGCTGACTACGACCGTCGAGGACAACGCTCAGGCCGCCGTGTTGGGCAGCGGTACGCAGTACGTCGACCAGCGCGTCATCATCGGCTACAACTCTCCAGGCACAGACCGGCGGTCTTCTGCACTGCTCCTGCCGCTGCCGACGAAACCACCTGACGGATTCGTGGGGCGAACGGCGCAGCTACAGGCAGCACTTTCGTTCGTGTCCGCTGGACACGTTATCCCTGTTGTCGGGCAGGAGCACACCGGTAGATCCGCATTCATCACAAAGCTGATGAGTGACCCGCGATTCTCCGGCTCGCTGCCGCGGGAGCGGAAGTGGAGTGTCATGAATGTCCGGCTCCCCGGAGCAGGCAGTAGGATACCCGTGTTGCGTGTCCTCGCGGCCCAACTCGAGGTGGATCTGGACGCTCTGGACGACGACGGGAGCGGCGACGCATCGTCCCTGGAGCGAAAAGCCCGAGACAAACTACACGAACGACTCATCGGCATGTCGAGCGACAGTGACCTTGTCACGGTGATCGACTGCACGCGCTTCACCGACGATGTCACCGATCTGGAGTCGGACCTCGACGACATCCTGGCCAATCCCGCGTTCCAGAGGTCGGTCGTGCTCATCGCGAGCAGCACCGACCTTGTGGCCGACGGTGAGCAACAGCTTCGCCACATGCCGGCCATCAGGCTGGGGCCGCTCGAACACGGCGAAGCGGTCGAACTGGTCTCCACCGAGCTGACGAAGCGCAACATCAGAACGGATGCCGATGAAGTGGTCAGGCAGGCGAACGACGACATCGCCAAACGGCCGAAGATTGTCCTCATCGGTATCGACGAGTACTTCCGTGCGACCTATGACGGGCAACCGCGCGACGAGGACCCGGAGCGGATCGCGTTGGCACTACTCGATGCCTGCCGGCTGACGATCACCACCGCGTTAGCGAACGCCGGGTACCGACTGCTAGGCAGTTCCGGTGAGCCGGACAGCCTGGCGTTGTTCCTCGTGTGGTCGTTGACCGAGCAGATGCCCTTTCCACCGGACATTCTCGAACAAGCGGGTATCTGCCGGGATGATCTGGAACGGTTGACTGATCAGGGTGTTCTCGTCGAGGAGGCACGGTCTGCTTCGTCGGGGAAGCATTTGCGGCTAAGCATGGCCACCCAAGTGGCCCTCCGGAACCTCCTTCTGGCCGCGTCGGATGGTGCGAGAAAGGAACGGCTGCGCACCGCTGAGCGAACTGCCCTGGGATCTGGGGAGTCCGATCCCGCACTGCTCGACAGCGCACTGGCCCATATGGCGCACGAATTGTTCGACAGCGCATTGCGACAGTGGGCTGCGAATGAGGGCGACCACGCACAGGAGGACATCCTCTTCGCCGTCGAGTGTGGGGTCGGCTGGCTTAAACACCACGTCCCCGGACGTCTGTCGAAGTTGTTCCTCACCCTTGCGTGGTTTGCGAACTCTCTGGACGTCAACACGATCAGCCTTCCGGTAGATCCCACCGAGTTGTCGCCGGGGGACGGAGAAGGGGAGTCTGACGCCCACCTGCTATATCAGGTGGTTTCGGAACTCAACGTGAAGATGCGCGAACCCGTAACAATCGTATCTGTCGCTGCGTTCGTGGCCGTCGGCAGGAAAGCCGCTGAGTTGCTGGCGGACGCCGCGCCGCTAGTCCCCACGCAGATGCTGCGATCGATCGACAGTGCCCTGTTCTTGGGAGGTCGCCACTTCAGGTGCCAAGCGGAAGTGCTCTCGATCCGCATTGGGATCGGCGACGCCCTTCGCGAGGATGCGATGCGGGAGGCTCGAGATCAGGTCAGCCGCCTCACCGGCGCGATATCCTGGCTGTTGAACACCGTCGTCGCGCAGTTGGACGAACAGCAGGTGGACGAGGCGGAAAGGACCGCAGCGGCCGCGAACCACTTGCTCGAGCGTCTGCCCCGGCCCAAAACCTCTACGGGTACCGCCGTATGGATCTCGCTGCACATGCGCGCGGCGAAGGCAGCGGCTCGACTGGCCGTAAACGAGGAGAAGCGGCTCGGAGCTTTGGCCACCGTCATCGACCTGGCCAAGCAGGCGTTGGACAGTTGTGCCCCATCGGAGCCGCTGCGGCAACTGTGGACCAAGAGATTCCTGGACAGCGTCAAGGCGCATGCGCTGGAACTGCGCGAAGATCGGGACCGGGTGCGCAGCGTCCAGTCCGCCCTCGACATCCTCGCGGTCCACTGCGGGCCGATATCCCAGTGGAACCTGCCCTTGCGGATCGCGGTCGCTAAGTTTGAACGGGTCCTCCACCGGGAGCAGGCCGATCCGAAGTTGCTGCTCGACGGCGCTACGGCGGTACTGGCTCTCCTTGTACCCGTGCAGGATCTTCTCCTGGCGCAGGCGATGGCCGGTCATCCCAGCGGGCTGCTGGAACTGGCACTGGCCAGGGCGTTCAACGCCACCGCACTTCTCCAGAACGATCGACCGCGAGAGGCACTTGAAGAGGTGAAGAACGCGGTCCAGCTTGCCGAGGCGGCAGTGGCCAGCGCGGCCAGTACCGACTCTTACCACGTCTGGTTGAAGTGCCTTGGGATTCAAACCGAGTGCGATGTGAACCCCTCAGGCGACAGTTCGACCGCAGCGAAACGGCGCCAAGCCATCGCCCAGGTCAAGGCGTGGCTGCAGGGGCAGACCTCCAGGAGTCATAACCATGCCCGACTTGCGTTCCTGTGCCTGGAGGAGGAGTGGTTCCAAGCCGGGCGAAGTCTGATGGCGAGCGCCCAGAAGGCGACCGGCCCCTACAACGAGACACAAGTTGATCGGTTGAAAAGAATCTACCTGGTGCGGAGTCGTGCCTTGAAAAGCCATGAAGGGCGTTACGGGCCCACGGTGGAGGCGTTGTTGGCGCGTGCCGACCTAGAACGCCAATACCGCCAACTTCTGGTGACGACGGCGAAGGGTCGGTCGGCAGCGGTTGAGCGTTCGGTAGACAACTCGGCCACGTGGTCGGTCCTCGATCGGGCCGCGGAGCTGTGGCCCTACAGCGAACGCGTCAAGCTGGCGAGGGCGGGCGTCTTCCGCATCATGTGGCAGTACGGGGAGGCGGTAGAGCAGTTCGAAGAGGTGATCACGTCGTCTCGCAGCGGCTACCGGCGGCGCATCGCGCAGATCGCGGCGGCCGAGGTCCTCTTGACCTCGGTGCGCTATGAGCAGCCCGTGTACGGAGACCGTGAGTCGGCTCTGCGTCAAGCCGCTGGTCACCTGGTCGAACCGCTCGGCCATAACTACAAGCCCGACAAGGTTGTTGTTCTGCGCGAACGCATTGCCCTGGAGGCGGGCGAGGCGGTCGACTGGCACCGCATGAACAGCACCTTCGATGAGCTGTTCCGCAGCGACTTCCCCACCTCCATCAGCAAGTACCTGAACCGTCGTCGTCTGCAGGACGCCGGTGAGCAGAGCGACGAGTCGGACGAGCGCACAGATCAGTCGTCCGATCTCTCCGAACTCCTCTACAACGACTTCACGGACATCGAGTTGATCACGGGCTTGGGCCACCTCTACCTCCGCCAGTCGGAGCTGTTGAGCACACAGGCAGCTAACCCCAGACCAGCATATGACCAGCAGTTAGCCATTGGGGCCGCAAAGCGCGCTTACGACTGCTTCGATGCCGGACGCGTCGTTCTGGAAGCGCACTACGGCAACGAGAAGACGTCGAACCGCTTCAACCGAGCGCAAGCGATTCGGGTAGCGGCGACGTTGGAGCGGACGGTCGACCCGTTTCCGCTGTGCCCGCGTCACGAGAAAAGTTGGTTGAATCTGGCGCTCCGGATGTACGAGTCCGTCCGAGCTCGATCCGTCGGCTCGTTCCACCTCCTCTGCCACGAACGCTACGTCGAGACACAGGAACTCCTGCGGCGCTTCACGTCCTCGCAACAGCAATCCTAAGATTCTGAAGATGGGCCGTTTCGCGACCTGCTCGATTTGCCCGGACGGCCACGCGGGTGAGTCTGTCCTGTCCGTCGTACTCGACCATTATGGCGATGTCGTGGACTGGCTTCACCGAAGTCCCGTCGCCCCACAGCCAGCCTGGAAGACCACGATCTGGGCCATCAAACGTAAACTCCATTCGGCGCAGTGCGGGTTCCGTGAATTGCCGTACCGATGAAGGTGACACAATCAGCCGACACCGAACACTACTCGACACGCGGCCGTCGAACGCCGACGCGAGTACTGGAACAACTCAAGTCAGGCGAGCAGTCTCGCGACGTTGCCTCCAACCTGAGCTCCAACCGCGAGGATCGCCGCCCGACAGCCGGATCGCCAGCATCCGACTAATACCGTGCGAGCCAAAATGGCGACTTCTCTTAGGCTGACAGTGAGGGCTATGGAAGAACCGTAGCCGGCAAGAGTCGCCGACTACGTCGCCTTGCGTGGGCGGCCGCCACCGGCACCCTGACCCGGCCGTGCTCTTTCCCACGACCGGATCTCCACTTCGCGTGCAGGCGACCAACCAGGTGTCCGACCGATGACAACGTCCGGCTCCGGGAACGGGTGATCGGCAGCGTAGCGCCGCCGCCACAGGGCGACCGTCCGATGCGAAACCTCGAACCACTCCCCGATCTCGACCATCCCGAGATACCGAAGGGTCAGTCCCTCGCCGGCCGGACGGCCATCTTCTACCCGATGGTTTTCGCCGCTCACCAGGCTGAAGCTAACAGGGACCTGCACGTCCGGCCTGAATCAGCGGCAACGCGGCATGTCTCGCCTCAAACAAACCTTGTTGACTAAGTATGCGATGTTTGCCTACCCTGAACCTTGTTCACTCAGTAATCAAGGTTCATCGGGAGGCGCTATGCAGAACTCAAACACCAGGTCACCGGCTATTCGGAAGCGGTTCGAGGGACGTCGCCATGGCCGAGCACGCTGAAGCGACCTGGTGCCCGCCCGAGCCGCGGGAGCTTCCCGCCTTGCGCGAGCATCTGGCCGGATACCTCACGACCTCCGTCGCTCACCTGTTCACGTCGGCGATGGTGCGCGAAGGTCGAGGAACGCTTCGCCCGATCGGCGATCCGGACATCGGCGCCCAGCTGATGCTGGCGGACGAGTACCGGCGGCTCCATCAAGCGCGGCTGTTCTATGTCACCAGCGACATCACGCCCATGGTTCACCATGCCGCCCGGAATCTTCGGGACCGCTGGGACATCGAACCTCAGGACTTGCCCGCGCTGACTGGCTTCATGCTCTTCGCCGAACCACTGGCGACCTACGCCAGAGAAGACGGCAAGGAAGTCGTGTTCGGCCGGAACGACATCGACAGCTTGTCCTGACCGTAGAACTTGAACGACTGCCCGTGGTCGATCGGGACGAGACCACCCTCTCCGGTCCGGAGGACGTTGCCGGCGTGCGGATCGTGGTTTCCCAGAGCCCAGCTGGCGACATGCAGGCGGACGATGTCGTCGACGTCGGTTTGCGACCAGGTGGCGGGGTTGCTGGACATCTCGGTCGCGCCGACGAGCATCGGCTGCACGGAGGCCGGTTTCCCGTTGATCTTGGTGGTGAATACGGGAACCACGGGCAGACCTGCACGTCGGAGCGCTCGCGAAGTAGCGGCCTCGGCTTCGATGACCGCACCGCCCCGTGGAGTACCTTCTCCCTTCGCGAGCCAGGTTTTGCCGTCTGGCCCGGTATGCAGTGTCTTCGGATGTATCCCACCGAGGTGTGCGGGTTTGCCCGCACCGAAGTCCCAAGCCGCGACAGCAGACGGATCGACTGATTTCGGCAAGGCCGAGAGAGCGGCTTTGGCCTGCTTGAGCGCGGAGAGCATCTCGGCGTGCTGGCGACCGAACGCGCTTCGCGGCGCCGCCAGGATCGGCGCCTTCGCGGGCTTCCCTGTCTTGGGCGGTAACGACTTCGTGCTGTTCTTGAGAGCGACCTTCTCTTGTAAGCTGTGTTTCAGTGACGCGACCGACGCGCTGGACCCATAGGCTTGATGTACCAGCAGCGTTTTGCAGAAGGACTTCGTCGCCGCCGCGGCTTGATCGGTCGTGAGGAGACCAGCGGAGACGATGAAAGCTCGCAGGTCCTTCAGTTCTTGCTGGTCTGCCCACGGCGCGATTTCGGTTTGTGCGATCTGGAGGGTTTCGTTGTGCGCGAGTGTCGGCTCGACCGGTTTCCAGGCGCTCATTTCCATGTACGTGACGCCCGCCTGGTGCGCATGGTCAAGGAACTTGGTCATCGTCGCGATGCCGTTTGAGTCGGCGAGGTCGGGAAGCCCACCGTGTCCGAGCACGTTGTGCAGGTCCGTGATGTTGGCTTCGAACGTCGCTTTCGTGGCTGCACGCTCGACGGCGAGGTGCTGGAGATCGAGCCGTTCCTGCTTCTCGGTCGACGCACGCAGCAGCTTCAGAACCTGGTGGGCGTTGAGTACCTTGGCCTGGAAAGGCGCGATCCGATCGTGGTCCTTCGCGGCCTGTATCGCGTCAGAGAGTTCGTGTGGACCGATGTCCGTGAAGGCTTGGTCGACTTGATGCTTCGCCGCGGAACGTATCGCCTCCAGGTCGTCCAGTGCCGGGTTGTGGGCGGTCGCCAGCTTGTTTTCCGCGGCGATCAGAGTGGAGACGAGGTCGGGATCAGCCCACGAGCCGTTGGCTTTAGCGGTCTCGACGGCGCCGGCAGCAGAGTTGATTGTTTCCTGTACTGCCTGCACTTCGGCAGCGGTCGGCGTCCACGACGTGAAGCCCGGAGGCGCACTGTGGCTTGACGTAGCGACCAGGCTCGCGTCGAGTTGTTGCCACTGTTCAAGAGTCTTGCCTCCGACAGTTTCGCCGGAGCTCAAAGCCACGAACCTGTTGATCGCGACGCTCTGGATCGTCTGTTTCGTGATCGCATCGTCCGGATAGGACGGATCCAGCCAGTGCACCAACGGGTTTCCCGTGGTTTCGGACAGGCCCACCAGCGCTGGGTGCTTGAATCCTTGTGCGGCAGCGAGCTCCTTGAGCTCGTCCTGGGTCAGGCCGTTCAGGAACAGCTCGCACTGTGTGTGCAAGGCGTCCTCGAACTCGGTGGGATCGCCGCTCAGTTTCGCGATTTCCTCTTGTGCCTCGCGGACCGCCTCCACGAGCATCGCGTACCGTTCTTCGATGCCATCGGGCAGATCGAGCGTCGTTGGCTCGAAAGGGTTCTCAGGGTCGACTCCGTTGAGCACGAAGCCTTCGACGACCGACAAGGCGATTTCAACATCAGTCCACTTCGGACCGTCTTCGGGTGGCGTCCCCTCTGAAGCTGAAGGGCCGACAGCGTAGGCAGCGTGCTTGGTTTTGGAATTCGTTCCCATGGGGACTCGATCAGCCGGTGCTACCGAGCAGGTCGTCGAGCTGGTACTGAACAGCGGCAGCGAGATCGGGCGCCGAGGGGATGAGGTCGACGCGTGCGGCGGGTGCGGTGGGCGAGTTCTCCCAGATCTCCATGTGAGCGAGAAGGTCGCCGGATGGAGTTGAAGCGATGCGTTCGCGCCAGGTGAGGCAGCGTTGATACTCCCGCGGGACCCATTCGATGTGCCGGTCGATCCGACCGTCGTCTCCGTGATCGATACCGAGCACCGCGACGACGGTCGTGGCGGCCCCGTACTCGGGCGACCAGCCGAGCAGAATCCAGAGTGTCCGCTGCATCAGTTGCCTCCTTCGGGTAAGAGCGAAGCCAGGTAGCGCACCGAGCTGGCGAAGGCGTCCGGGATGCGGGCTTGCAGGTCCTTACGCCCTTCCGGAGTCATCACGGCTCCATGAAGCGCGTACTGCGCCGGGTTCTGGCTGACGAGAATCAGCTTGGTGCCGAACAGCTCGACGGCGGTGGCGATGCGCTCTTGGCGGGACAGGCCGGTGATGATGACCGGGAGACTGTCCGGGATGTTCTCCGCGAGCCAGCTGAGACCGGGCAATGCCCAGGTTTCCCAGTTCTTGTTCTCGCGCACGGTCTGGAGGTTGATCGCGATGGCGGGCGGCGCGGTGTCGGCGATCCACGCGGCGTACCGCTGGAGGTCTTCGAGCCGGAACCAGTAGATGTTCGGGACGGCCGGCAGACCGGCATGGGCGAATTCCTCCGCGAGCAGCAGCGACCTGCGCATGTTGATCAGGTGTTCCGCACGCGGCCAGTTGCCGTAGATCGAGTAGTTGGGAGCCAGGACGAGATCGAACTTGAGCGCCGACAGCCGGTCGAGCAGCCGATCGCGGTGCCGTGCCGTCCAGAACGCTTCGACCAGCGGGTCCTCGCCGTACCCAGAGAGGACCGTAAGCGCCGTGGGTGGGAGACCTAACGCCTCCGAAGCTGTCGCGGCTTGATCCCAGCGCGGATAGATGGCGTGCGTCTGTGGAGAGAACACGCGACGAAGCCCGACGGCGTAGGCGGGCCAGCCCAACGCGGCGTCGAGGTCACCGGCGCCGGATCCGTCGACCTGCGGGATGAAGGAGGGCAAGCCTTCGGGCAAGCGGCTGCGGAGGACGACGTCATCGAATTCGAGGGTCTCCCCGACGTCGGCCATCCACGCCTGGATATCGGTTCGGGAACCGCATCGAATCGGACAGCTCGAACATGCGGTTGCTGTCTGCGCGGTCTCTGCGCGTGCGCAGCCGCAGTAGCTGCAATCCGAGTTGCATCCCGAGCACAACGGCGCGATCACCGCACCCGGCTCGGCATCGGTACCCGCGTACCAGGGGCAGCGCCTGCAGTCGCACCGCGCGGCCGGCGCGGCGTCGGTGGGCAGGCCGAGGAAGACGGACAAGGCACTCACTCCGTTCCGTTGAGCTGATCGGTCAGAAGGCGGAGCGACGCCAGATCGTGCGCGGAGAGTCGAGCACCGCGAGCCAGCGCGGCGGCCAGGAGACGGAGGCTGGCGAGCGCGTTGTCGACAAGTCGTTGTTCCACCAACGAGGCGGGGCCAGCGGTCTCGACGGAGTCTGCGCGGAGCTTGTCGGCTCGTGCGCTGTCCGCTTGTTCATGCAGTTGCTCGGCTTCGGCAAGAGCTTCGTCAGGAGTGATCGCCGGGTCGGCCGCAGCGGTCAAGGCGGAGCTCAACAGCCGGGTCCGGTTGGTCTTCTTCACCGCGGCCCAGATGTCCTGTGCGGCCTGCGCTCGCCCGCGGTTGAGCTCGATGAACCGGATGCGGGTGTTGAGACTGATCTTGACCTCGTCCATTTCGTCCGCGATCTCGCGGGGCATCTCGGCGAACGCGCGCACCAGCTCGCGCGCCTTCCGCGGAGTCAGCTGCAGACCGAGGCGGGACAGGACCTGAGACCACGGCGCCGCACATTTCTTGTCCGTGCCCCGGATCCGCTCCATGGCGGAGAACCGCGCGATCGGATCATCGATGGCGTAGACGTCCGCGGGGACCTTGTAGCCGTGTGCGATCAGCTTGCCCAGCAGCACGGCGCAGCGATCGAGGACGAGCGCGGCCGCTAGCTCGCCGGGCCGCAGGTTCTCGCGAGCGAGGTTCTCGACCAGCTGCCAGATGCGGCGTTCCTCATCGGACAGCGGTCCCGGGCACACGACCGCCGGGAGTGCGGTGAAGTGCGGGTTCTCCGGCTTGTGGACCGCGCCCCACCGGCAGGCCCTCAGGCGCCGCTCGCCCGCCGTCAACCTCATGGCGGGTGCCTTGTCGTCACCAGCGTCCATCTCCTCGACCAGAACTGGCTGAAGGACGCCGACGGTCGCGATGGAGGAGATCAGGTCAGCAAGTTCTTCCGGCGCGGTGCTGTCGCCGGGCGCCCGTCCCTGCGAGTCCGTGAACGGAGTTCCTTCGCCTCGCAACGGAAGCAAGGTGAACCGGCGCTGGCGCAACCGGGACGAAAACCCGAGCTGCTCAACGAGGGCGCCTGGCGCCTCCGTCACGATCCACCGGCCTTCGGCCAGGCGAAAACGGGTACCGGTGCGCCGCTCTCGGCGAGCAAGGGCAGCGCGATGTCCGCTGTCGGTCCGGGGTTTTGGAGCCTCCGCAAGGTCGTGGCCAGCGCGCACACGCGATCGCCGGCGAGCGCCAAGCCGTGCATCGCTTGTGCGTAGGCCCGCAGGTCCGTGAGCCGGCGCCCAAGGACGTGCTCCGCAGCTCCGGATAGGACGATGAGAAGCCGCGGGAAGCGCGCATACCGACTTCGCCACGCCGGTCGCCCACCCGAGTTCGGCTTTCCGGGAATGTAGTCGTGGTACTGGACGTAGGAACGGAGCTTCTGAGCAAGCCGGGCGACGGGCATGGTCGCGCGGTCCAGCTCGATGAAGAAGGTGCGCTGCGATCGCCGTCCGTCTTCGTCAAGGACGTAGTCGAGGACCGCGTCCGCGATGACGACACCCTGGCGTCGCCCACGGCCGTCCCGAAATCGATGTGCGACCTCCGGGGTCCACGACAGTGGCCCGCATTCGTCCCCACGCCGTCGAGCCGCCGTCGTGAAGGCGAGCCCGGTTTCGACCACGTCGAGCGCATGATCCTGCAGCAGCTCCACCGCAGCCGCCCGCGGGATCCGGTACGAGCGGGCGTCCACTCGCCCGGACTCCTCGACCAGTTCCACGCCGCTTTCGGTGATGTGCCAGGTACGGGGAGCGTGGTGCCGGTGCAAGCCAACGGCAAGACCGTCCGCCTGTAGGGCGAGCAGCTTGTGCTGGACGGTGCGGATCGATGCCGCCGGTGCGAGCAACCGCCGCATCTGCTCTGTGGAGACCATGCGGTGCCAGTAGAGGACGACGAGCGCCTCGCGCTTGAACGGATCGAGTCGCGACATCGATCACTCCACCGTCGACTCGGGTGCCGGCAGCTCCATGCCTGCGCCGCTCCCGCGGGTTGGAGGCCGTCCGCGCCGTGCACGAGGTGCCCGCTCGTTGCCGCGCAAAGCGTCGAGGATGCGGTCGTCGAGGTCCTCAAGTTCGTCGAGGACCTCGCCGATCGGCCTGCGAGTCAGGTTCCGATCGAGGCACCGGTCGACGTCGGCGTTCCACTCGGGGTGGAAATGTTCGGCGAATTCGTCGTCCACGTGGAGACCGCGGATCTTGAATGGCGTGGTGCGCTGGCCGCCGAGCGTCACGGTGACGACGTGGTGGAACTGCTCGAGTTCGGTGATCGTCGCGGGCTGGACGAGGCCGCCGTACTCGCGGGCCACGGTCCGAGCGCCGTCGATCGCCGCGGCGCTGGTCATCAGCAGCGACTGGTTCTGCAGCAGCGCCCTGCGGGTCTCCGGCGCGAGCCGGTCAGGCATCTGATTCATCGCGTGCAGCGCGACGCGGTACTTCCGCAGCTGCTCCAGGATCGCGGCGAGATACCCGCGCGACGCTCCATCGACCGCGGCGAGCTCGTCGACGAAGGCGTCGCACCTGCGGCGCTGATCGACCGGGGTGTCCGCACGCGACCGGCCGGCGCGGAACAGGTCGTAGATCATGAAGGAGGTGATCAGTTTGTTCGTCTCGCCGGTGCCGGTGGTGCAGACGAAGACGATCTTCCCTGTGTCCATGGCATGGCGGACGTTGTACGTCGTGACCGACGAGCCGAGGAAGGCGGACAAGGTCGGGCTGGTGCGTAGCCGGTTGATGATGTTCGTGACGACCGTGGTCGCGTCCGGCGCCAGCTTCGTGAAGGAGTCCGTCCAGTAGCGGCGGATGCTCGGTTTCAGGAAGCGCAGAATCTCGTCACGCCAAGTGTCGTCGTCGAGGAGTGTCGGGATCTGGAAGATCGTGGGCGCGCATTCGGTCGGCAGCCGCATCGCGAGGTAGCAGAGCGCCTCGCACGCCTTCGTCAGGATCGACTTCGCTCGCGGCGCCGAGTCACCCCACCCCAGCGCCGTGGCGAACGAGGTGACCACGGCGTCGACGCGGTCCTCGATGTCCTCTTCGGAGAAGCCCTGCATGCTGAGCGGGTTCCAACCGGGCAGCCGCTTGTCCCGCCCGCGGACGTCGAGATTGACCTCCCACAGCCGATTCCGTAGCTCAGGATCCGAGAGATACGGTTTCGCCCGCTTCCAGCCATCAGCGTGCGGATCGAGGAACCAGACCCCACCGCCGAGCCGAGCGATCTCGATAGCCTGCGCGAGCGCCTCCTCGGTCTTACCGAAGCCGGCCTTCCCGAACCGCGCCGAGAACAGCAGCTCCCTAATCGGCACCCCGACGATCCGATCCTCGCCGTTGAGGTCGGTCACATAGCCGAGCCGGACCAGCCCCGCGCCGGGTTTGTAACGCGGGATCTCCCTGGGAGCGGGCATGACCCAGCCCCGGCTGCGGGCGATCACCGGCGACAGACAACGCCCGGATGGCGGCTTCAGCAGCGCCGCGATCTCGCTGGCTGTGACGTATGACCGGCTGCGCGGCTTGGCCAAGCCAGTGTGGAACCGCCGGTCGAAGAACCTGCGGATCAAGATCGTGTCCGCGCCGAAATGCCAACCCAGCACACGCGGCCCTCGAGCTCGCCAGTAGTTGTCGCCGCGGTAGACATCGAAGGCGCCGATCACGCTGCGCAGATGCGCCTCCGCGCGGCCGGGGATGTCCGAACGGCAGCGGATCAGCAGCTGGATCGCGAAGACCGGCTCGTCCGTGGCGAACTTGTTCGGTACCGGCGCGACCGCTCGTGGCACAGGCCGGCGGGCCCCGCGCGCCGTCGGCACGAATTCGCCGACGATCTCGCCTGCGGCCTCGGCGAGTGCTCCGACTACCGTCCCTTGCGGCTTGGCTGTCTGACGAGCAAGGTGGCGGATTCTCGCGGGAGTCAGCGGAATCAGGTCGAGGCAGACGTCGACCTTCTCCCCGAGGTCTGGCCGGACGTCACCCAGCGCGTTCGCCAGAGCCTGCAGAGGGTCGTCCGGCCGAAGCGGGAGCGCCTTGAGCGCGAAGTGGGCCGGCCGCGCGAGAACCAGCTCGGCGCGTGCCACATGCACCTGCGCTTCCTCAGAAGAAGGAGAAGCCTCCCCGTTTCGGCGTGCCCGGAAGCTCATCGCGCTCCCCCGTCCGCACGGAGGTCGTTTCGCCCTCGTCCGTGGTCCGGGGAGCAATCTCCTCGGTCGTCCGCGTTGCGGCGGATTTCGACTTCCGGATAGGTCAGCTTGTTGATCACACCGGTGATCGACTCCCGGCCTTCCACGCTCATCGTCAGCTTCCCGAACACCTCGTCGGTGCTGAACCGCACCCGGACACCGACCGCGGACTTCGGCACCCAGCCGCGCACCGGACGCACCCGACCGAGCTGGTGCGCAAACGCCAGAACGCCCTGAAGGGACGGGTCGAACGTGGCGGTCGGGAGGAGGTCGTAACTGACTCTGGAGCGGAGGTGGTGGGAACGGAAGTGTCGGTGGAGGACGAAGACCGCGATCAAGATCGCGACCACCGCCGCGGTCACCCACCACAGCGCGGACTCGGCGAGCACGTGGTGAAGATCGAGCGCCTTCGGCGCGCTGGTTCCCTGGATGACCTGACGGCCATGGGGGAACAAGTCTGCATTCCAGGTTCGCCTTGCTCCCAGGGTCCGACCAGCGGCTACAGACGAAATGGGCGACCAGACATACGCAGGGTGGATCGCCAGGTCGAACGCAAAGCCAGTGCACAGCATCATGGCGCAGACATGCGTCGACACACAGTGCTTCGATGCAAGCCCTAACCCAAGACGGTCAGAACCATTGTCAGGGCGAGGAAGCGAGATGCCGCTGCAGCGCGGCGCGGACGGCATGGACCGGAATCCCAGCCGCCGTGAGGTCACAGATTCGCAGAAACCCGCTTCGCGCATGGTAAATCGACATCGTCGGGTCCGTCGTCAGCAACACCGATGTCGCATGCGGACGCGCGACGAGGTACTTCGTGAGGATGCCCCCTCGAACGGTGGCACTGGACACTTCCGACCACGGCACGTCCAAGCGATACCGACCACGGCGAAAGACGACCCCCAAGTCCGAGATCTCCAGTACGCCACGAGGGCTTCCCCGTCCGACCCTCACGGCATAGGCCAGGATCATCGCTCCGATACACCCGAGCCCGATCGACACAGCCAACGGGTTGGCATCGAAAAGCGATGGAGAATCAGGCGGCGCCTTGTAGATCGGCAGCCCGGATCCTGTGCCTGGAGTGAACGCTATGGCTATCGGGAAACTCACGATCATCAGGGCCGCGCCCACCACACCGGCCGCCCCCAGCCAGCTCCCGGTACGACCTCCGCCGAGCACCGTGACCGCGGTGGTTGGCGGTACTTGAACCACGGCCGCACCAGGGGAACGCCGGCCCACCGGCCAGTCGAACTGAGCGGCTCCAGCGACCATGGTCAACAAGACCGTCACCCCGACACCGACCCAGACCCACGGGGCCGCCGCGGACGAGATCTGCACGGTGCCGGTCGCCATGTTCCCCACCAGCCCCGCCACCGCGAGCCCGAACAGCATGACCCACATGAGCACGCGTCTGATCCACACGGCGTGCAGATCGTCCCCTGCCAACTCGCCGATACACCGTTCGCTCAAGGGGAAGAAGTCGTTGTCACATCGAGACAAATGCGGACGCACGGTCGTCTCCGCATACCTCGTCGGTCTACTGCAGCAGACGTGTTCCACCGGCGAACTCACCCAAGGCGATGGAATCGAGACGAACTTCGGCACCGGAGTACGGCGCGTTGATCATCTTGTTGTCGCCGAGGTAGATACCCACGTGGTGGATAAGGCCAGGGCTGTAGAATACGAGGTCGCCCGCCCGCAGGGCGCTGATTCCCGCTTCCTTCGGCACCCGAGTGCCGGCAGCGAACTGCGCCCTGCTGTTGTGCGGCAAGGTGATACCGACCTTGGCGTAGGCGTAGAGCACGAGGCCACTGCAGTCGAAGCCGGTCTTGTTGTAGTCGCCGTGCCGGTCTGCGACACCGCCGTCTCGAATCCCGTGGCTCGGTCCAGTGGCCGTGCCACCGCCCCAGGCGTACGGCACGCCGAGCTGCGACATTGCGGCGTCGATGACGATCTTCGCTGCCCCGGTAGCGCTGACCGCAGGCTGGAGTTCAACGGCGTCGTAGCGCTCGATGTTGGCGAGGACCTGAGCGACGTAGTCCTGGCTGGCGTTGTACCGGAGGAGCGCAGCGCGGAGCTGGGCGTCGTCTTTCAGGTCTCGGGGACCGTTTCCGCACAGGTAGACGGCGGCTCCGAGAGCGGCGTCGAAGGCGTTGTGCGGGTTGCGGGCGCCGTCGTCGTTGCCGTCTTGTTCGACGCTGGCCCAGGTGGTCGTGAGGAACTGGAACGGGCCGACGGCGCGGGCGAGGGTCCCGTCGGGATTCCGGATTGACGTCCGGTTGCCGCCCACACCGCTGCCGTCGAGAGGAGGCCCGAGGATCGGCGGGCTGATGTCCCCGTTGGGCGCGATCGTCCGGCCGGACGCGTGACGGGATTCGGCTTCGGCGATGCCTGCGAGGATCGACCAGCGCATCCCGGCACAGGCGGGCCTGATGCCGTCGATGCGCTGAGCCGCCTGTTGGTAGGCGGTGAGCATGATGTCCGGGATGCCGGGCACGTGTCCTGGCGTAGAGCTTGATCCGTCTGCTCCTCCGGCGATGACGACGATGATCAAGACGGCGACGAGCACGCAGGCGATGGCAGGCCCGAAAAGGAGAAGGAGTGCGAGGCAGCCCCATCGTTTCGGGTGTTCGCGGACCTCGTTGCGGACGTGCTCGGCGACGTGGAGGGCGAGCAGCGGGTTCATGGCCGGTGCTCGTTCAACCTGGTACGCAAGCGTTGCGACCACGTCGGCGTGATCGGCAGCATCCCAGGCGGCAGCGGTGTCGGGTCCGGGCTCTGGCTGCGTGGCCTTCTCGGTCCTGTGCCGTCGGCAGTGGTAGCCGCAACGTCGGTTCCGGTGAACTCGGGCGTGGTCGAAATCCTGGCGGGCGGTTGAGGCGCAGCTGGCGACTCGCTGGATGAACGGCGACTGCCGAGAACCGACGCCGCGGTGGTCGCGACATTCACCAGTGGGCTTGCGGCGGCGCCGATGTTTCCGGCGTAGGTAGAGGCATAGGCCTTCACTGCGCCCGCCTTGCGCCCAAGTGCGGCCTTGGCGGCGGTGCCCCGTGCGGTGAGCGCGGTGTTCGCGCGGTTCGCGGCGGCAGGCCAGGACACCGGGGCGCCCAGAGTGAAGGAGACGGCCTTGCTGCCGACCTTCCCGCCCAATTTGCCCGCGGTCACCAGCCGGTTCTTCAGGTCGTTTGCCGGGGCAACAGCTTCGGTGAAGGCGCCGGCGCCGGTCTTGATCGTGCGGCTGATCCGGTGCGGCCCAGGCTCGGCGATAGGCAAGGGCATGGATTTCGGCCCGGTCCTTGGTCTGCCGAGTCGCTGGACACCGGAGTTGACACTGGACCGGATCCGCTGAATGTTCGCCATGAGCCGTTTGCGGAATAGGAAGCCGGAGAAGACGACGAGGTCGATGACGGCGAACTTGACCAGCTGCGGGCCGAGGTCGGCGAGCATGAGCGACCGCAGGAGCACGGTCATGACGGCGATGAAGAACATGCCTATCAGCAGCTTGGCGATGGTTCCGGCGATCGAGCTGATGCGGTAGGCCAGCTGGTGCTGCAGTGTCGGGATCAACGCGGCGATCAGGGCGAGGCTGAGCAGGAGGCCTTCGAAGAGGAGGAAGTACGGGGCAAGGATCTGGATCGCGTTGAGGCAGAGGGTGAGGATCGCGAACAGAATCATCGCGACGGCGTACTCCCACGCTCCGAGCATGCGGTCACCGTCGGCGACCTCGTTGTACTTGCCGTACTCGCCAGGACACCCGGCCAGCTCACGGGCCGGGGTGCTGTCTTTGCCAGACCAGGGGCCTTGGTCAAGGATCTGCTTGATCGAGTACTGGCAGGCTCCCGTCCCCTGTTTGCCTGAGACCGGCGTTCCGTAGTTGAGGGTCTCCCAGGGCGCGATGAGCAGGTTGTCGATGAGGGCTTGCCCGATCGGCGCGGCGGGATTGCCGGTGCCGCCGGGTTGCTTGCCCATGATCACGGCGCTGACGTCGGCGCCGAGGTCTCGGCTGAGGCTGAGCACTCCCCCGTCGCCGACGAGGAAGTCGACAGGATGGGTGATGATCGCGATGGCCAGGACGTTGATCGCGATCGTGGACATGGTCTCGCGCCAGGCTCGGGTGGTGAGGCCGCGCATGAACAGGAGCCCGAGGTAACAAGTCGCGACGAGCAAAGCCAGCTCTCGAAGTTTCAAGCCCCCGATGACGGTGGTCTGCCAGATCTTCTCGAGGTCCTGCGCAGGTGCTTTGATCCAATCGACGACGCCGGCGGTCATGGACCATTCGGTGAACCAGACGGAGAAGCCGAGCGCGTACTTGCCGACGGCGAAACCCATGTTCGCCAGCCAGAGCCAGATCGTCGGCATGGGATTGCTGACCAGCCACGGCAGGTTGGCGAAAAGGTCGTAGTTGCGCAAGTCGCGGCCGTAACCATCATCGATGGTGAACATGCCTTTGAGGTGGGCGGCGTGCCCTGGGTCGTCCTGCAACGGCAGGGTCGGAGCATCCGGATCGGGATGGTCCAAACTCGGTGGATTCGGCTGTGGAGCGCGGGGATCGGGAACGACGAGGCACAGCGGGTACGGCTGACACGACCGCGGTTCGTTCGGCGGCAGCGGAACGACTTGAGCAGTGGCGGGCGCGGCGTTGCCGAGCAGCAGGACAAGCACGATGGTGGCGAACGCGAGAGGTTTCGCGGCACGCGCGTTGAGCGTCATGAACGTCTCCCGAGGTCGCGCCGGTGATGTCCGAGACATGGCGTGTACCAGCGGGTTTGATTCAGGGCCGCCGGACGGTGGGCGTGGTGAGAACGGCCTGAGGCAGCGTCCGGTAGGGCTGGGTCAAGATCTTGACCTTGCCGACCCGGCCGGCGTGATCGCGGACCAGGAACTCCCCGGCGCGCGCTCGACGTTCTTCTTCGCCGCCCGCGGGGTTGAGCGGCGAGAGGTCTTTGGTGACGATCTCCTGGTAGCGGGTGTCGGCGGGGTCGACGCCGAGCCACGCGAGCCCGTGTCGGGCGAGACCGCTGTCGCGGTGGCGGCCGAGCATCCGGACAGCGATCAGGCCGCGGAGGACTTCGTCACCGAGGTCGCTTTCGGAGTGCGAGCCGAAGGCGGCGTCGGCGCCGTGCTTGCGCCCATCGCGAACGAACTCCAAGGCGATCTGCTGGCCCTCAGGGGTACCAGTGACGTTGTAGGCCTCGTCACAGATGAATTGGCCCCACCGCTCGGTTCCGAAGCAGATCTCCTTGGCGATCGCCGCGATCAGCAGGTGGAAAGCACGGCCGAAGAGCTTCCTCGGCGGGATACGGGCGGCCATGCGCTCGTTGCTCATCTCCAGGGTGTTCGGGAGCGGGACTTCGTTGGTGCAGAAGACCACCATGTCTGCGGCGAGCACGTCGACGGGCTCGAGTTCGGGATCGAATATCGGGCGGGTGATCGGATCACGGCGAAGGCGCCGCAGTCGGTCGGCGAGGCCTCTCGACGCTGGATCTGCGGCGCCGTGGTCGGTGAGGACGTCGATGAGGGCGTTGCTGGACGCGGTCGGTGAGCCGCTGACCTTGTCGAGGGCGCGGCCGAGCGCGTCGCGTTCGGCCGAATTGGATTCCAGGTCCAGCCAGGAGGCGAAGAAGATTTCGGCGATGCCGGTGCTGGACTTCGTCTTGCCGCGGAAGACCCGCAAGGGATCGCAAGAGTGCCGCAGCTCGGTGTTCGCGGCACGTTCGCTGTCGAGCGTGGGATCGATGATCTCGACCACTTGGCAGTTGCCCGGCAGCGCTTTCGCGACCGGGGCCCATTCGCGGCTCCGTGTGCGGTCGATGGCGATCACGCGACCGTCAAGCATCAGCCGGACGACGGCGGCAAGGTTCTTCAGTACGACCGATTTCCCGGAGCCGAGTTCGCCGATCACCGCGACACCCCCGGACGAGTCGTGCGTCGGCCCATAGGTCGGGTCGAGCAGGAACGGCGTGATCGCGCCGCCGTCCAAGACCATGCCGAACAAGGCGCCACTCGGGTCACCGAACTCGGCGGACGACATCGGGAGCAGCATCGCGCAGTCGCTGGCGAGGAGATTCTGGCTGCATTCCCGGACAACGAGCGGCGTCCGGTAGCCAGGAAGCAGCGCCTGATAGAGCTGCTTCTGTCCACCGAGCGGCCTCTCCCACTTGTACTCACCGCCCAAGAACATCTGCCGCAACGTCTTGGCCCGTGCGTCGCACCCCTCGGCGGTGGCACCCCACACGCAGGCGACGACACCGACCTCGAGTTCGATTTCGGTCGTGCTCGCACCGAGACGGGCATTCTTGTGCTGAATCTCCTCCTGGGCAGAGTGAACATCGGCAGGTACACCCGCGGTATCTCCGCCATGCTCGTCGTCCTGGCTCATCAGATCGCGGGTGCGACGCCGGTTGGCCGCGCGAGCCTCGTCGTTCGTCTTCGCCGCGATGCGCAGGGCGTAGTCGACGCCGAAGCCGATGTTCGCCAACCGCGACAAGATCTCGTGCCCGGGAAAGGTGAAGGCGCGGGGCATCTCCGCGAGCACGAGATAGGCCTGGTAGCTCCCGATGAGCCCCTCGTCGTCCGGAGTGACGCACTTGAGGAACCGCTTATTCAAGACCTGCAGCGGATTTCCCAGGCGCTTACCTTCGTCGCTGCGACCGCCTTCGTCGAACACGGTCCCGCGCAACGTCACCAGCCGAGCACGGCTTCGGCCACGTGACAGGGTCGCGCCGGTGTTGTGCACGGTCGACGCACGTTCGAGCTGCGGCTCGCGAACGCCCCTGACCGGAGCGCGGCACAACCACCACAGCAGTTCGGCTTCGGTCGCAGGGCGAAGCGGGATCGCACCGCCGAGTTCGCGCTCGATGACGCGCGCAAGTTCCTGTGCCTCAGCGACAGCTTGAGGCGACGCGGGGCGCGGCGGGAGACCGAGGCCCGCACTCAATGCCGCTCCCGCGGCTCGCAGCAGGGCACGGCCTCCCTCGCGCCACCCGTTGCCGGCGAGGGGTTTGGCGATCCAATAGCTGCGGCCGAGCACGTCGAGGTCGTCGAGCTGGTCCCAGGCGTTGTGCACCGTTTCCGCCCAATGCGGGTTCTCATCGAGATCGATACCGCCAAGGCAACGCCGGATGATCGCATGCGGCTGGACCTGTTCACACAGCGACGCCAGCATCACCTCGCCGCGCAGCGACTTCATGAACGTCACGGTGCGGCTGTACAGCTCGTGCAGCTGTTTCCCCGTCGAGCGAGCACTTTCGCGCGGGTGCGCCCGCCACACCGCCCAGACCGACCCATCCGCGCAGAACACCAGGTTGCCGCTGATGTCCTGGATCTGGTTCTCCATCACCGGACTCCGGCGAGCAGCCGCTGCAGTGACGACTTCGGCGCGACGTTGTCCACAGGCTGTTGAGCCTTGTCCATACCGTGCAGGTGGAACCGCGGCGCGCACGACACGGGCCGCTCTGGGCGATAAGGCCGACCTGCCAGCATTCCCGAAGACGGCGCGAGCAGATGTGCCACCAAGCCGATCAGCCAGCTAGCGGGCGTCCGCGACTCGATCCGCGCGCGACGGACCGCGATCGCCGACAGTGGCACGCCCCAGCGGGCTGGACCGAGCCAGTCCAGGAGCGGTAGCTTCCAGACGACCAGCAGAAGGACGAGGAAGACCACGCCTTGAGTGAGCGTGTACGGGCCGCCAGGCAGATATCCGCCGTCCCGTCCGGGCATCCGCCCGAACATCCGCGGAAACCTGCGCGACCTCGTGTACGACCGTCCAATCAGGACATCACCGCGCCCACGTTGCACGGTCATTTGGTGAACCAGGCGCCGAACATGCCCGACACACCGTCGAGGTTGAGCAAAATGCCGAGGAAGATCGCAGCGATCACGCCGTACTTGATAGCGCGGGTAAAGTTGCCTCGGGTCCCGATCAGCAAGCCGATGCCGCCCACGACGGCCACGAGCAGAATCAGGCGGCGCACGGCCTGGTCTCCCCAGGCGAGGTTGGTGTCGATCCAGGTCTTGACGTCGGCTGCGAGCACGATGGTCGACATCTCTTCTCCTATTCTCCGGCCGGGGTCGGAGGTGTTGCGGGAGCTCCGGCGAGGAGCGGAGCGGGGTCGATTCGACTGACTTCCCAGCGACCTGCCCGCGCGACGAGGGTGAGGGCGTAGTCGATCGTGGTGACCTGTCCAAGGACGTCGTATCCCCAAGCTCGTGCGGTTGTGTGAACCTCGGTTCCGTCCAGCGGCCGGGCCGCCTGACCGGGCTCGAACAGTTCGTGTGTACGCAGCTCCAGCAGCTGGACCTCGGCGTACAGCGGCGGGATGATCGCGCCGATGTTCGTCCCTGGCGCGATGTAGCGGTTCAGCTCCCCTCGACCGGCCAGGTAGGCGATCAGGAAGCCGTGCACGGAATGACCGATCGGCCCGTTCAGCTCCGCGGTCTCCGGGTAGTCAGGTTCGACCGCGGCGAGCGTGCGCGGACACGCGACCGGCGCCGGAAGCGACGCCGCGACATAGCCTTCGGCACTTCCGACGAGGCTGACCTGGGCGCAGGTCAGTCTCCCTCGGTGCTTGCCGTCGGGTTGCTGAACCAGGATGTTGACCGCGACCATCACCGACCACGCGCCCGGCCTCGGCGACACGACCGACAACGTGCTGGTGTCGACCGGGAACTGCGTGCCGACCGCGCGAGTCGACTTCATCCCCTCCGGGTAGAAGGTCTCCAGTCCAGCGGAGTCGTCACGGTGGGCCGAGAGCCACGACCGGACGTACATCTCCGCCCAGCCCTGCGGCTCGCCGGCCTCGATGAGCCGCTCAGGCCGCAGGGCTTCAGCCGGTGCGCTCGGGCGCAGCACCACCAGGCCCACGATCACGGCTAGCGGGCTTGAGACGATCACACACCACCCCAGCACCCTGCCGATCCGCCGAGCCGCGGTATGGACAGCGGGCTCCAGTTGAGCATCAGGGATCGCCTGCGGAATTCGGCTCTCGCGACGCTTCATCACCGCGCCTCGATTCCCAGCACCTGGTGCAGGCGTTTGCGCAACTCTCGATCGTCAGAACCGGCAAACGCGTCGAGGCCATCGCAGACCGGAAATCCGACCTCGTCGAGGAAACGCTGGAGCTCGTCGTACAGCTGTCGATCGACCATCGTCGACTCGAGTCGCCGCCCCAGATCCCTCGCGCGTACACGGGCGTGGGCAATGAGAAGTTCGCCGGGGGCGAGGTCGGCACGGGGTCCGTTCACGGAAGCTCCCTGAGGTCTGGCGGGCTGCGGCATCGAAGACACGCTCAGCCCACCAGCCTTTGATTCACGCCGACCGGAGCAGAGCCCTACTGTCCGAGCGCGGGAGGCTGCGCTGCGGCGGTTTCCTCTTGTTCACGAATCCGCGTACGGCGAGCAAGCCACCGGTGTCCGCTCCCGTGGGCGAAGAGCTCGATCCGGACGACCAGGTCCCTGGCGGCGTCGGGTCCTTGGTAGGGCGGAGCGTCCACCAGGAACAGGGCAGCCTCACGCTCGATGTCGTAGCGCATGCGGTTGTCCTCGATCCAGTTCTCGTGGATCTGGAAGGTGGTGCGGATACCGGTGGCCACCAGCACGATGGCGCCGAGTGCCGCGACCACCGTCCCGTCCAGACGAACGGTAGTCGCCACAGGAACCCCAGCCGCGGCGAGGACCGCAGTGACTTCCGTGAGTGCATAGCGCTTCCGGTTACGCCGGCCAGCTGCCTGGTACCAGGCGATTCGGTTCATGACCATTGCGGGAAGCTCTTGACCATCCTTCCGAGATGAGCCCCGGAAATGGTCAAGGCCATCGGTCCGCGGAAGTTCCTGGCGGCGCAGAGTCGCGATCACTGGTCAACCCTTCGGCTCGTCGACACGACAAAGCTTCATCTTCCCGGAGCGCTAAAAATGCCACTGCCATTCGCGACCAGCTTCCGCTAACGCGTCGAGCGCTCGATTCCGCCTGCGCGTCGCGGTCGGCTGGCTCACACCGAACAATGCTCCGAGCTGGCGGTCGGTCGCGACCCCGTCCCGCCCCATCTGTTCTCCAAAGTATCGAGCAGTCAGGATCGCCGCTCCCTGTTCGTCGAGCCATCGCTGCTCGACGGCCCACGACAGCAACTCCAGCAACTGCTCCGACGCGTCCTTCTCAGTTGGCACCTCAGCCGGCGGCCGGTGTGCCACGTCGTCCATAGTCACGACCTCAGCGGAGGCTTGCGTGATGTCAACACCGAGCGTGCGGAGCGCGGCCCTCTGGGTGTCGCAGACCAGATTGGCCGCGACGTGGTGCCGTCGGCGGAGTGGAAAGCAGCGGATCTGCTCCCACAGGTGGCCGATTACCGAAGCTTGTACGTCGGTATTCGCCTCATTCGCCGAGACCCCACCTCCGGTTACACCACGTCGGGCTCCGAAGGTGCCGATCGCGGCCTTGCTGGCACGGATGACCCGTCCGACGATGCCCGGGACAGCGGGCAACATGGCGTTCAGCACGATTTCCCCAGCGACGACACCGTCGTCACCAGCGAGCGCGGCACGCCGCAACAGCGCATGCAGAACTTCGTCGTGGCGCACGTAATCGCGGCTGACGAGAACGTCCGATAGCCGCGCGTGCAGGCTGGCGTCTGTCAGCGCAGGATCGCACGCTGCCCAAGAACTGAGCGCGGCGTCGAACCTCAAGAGCGAATCCGGGTGATTGAGCTGGCGCTGGAGCGCGGTGAGCGGACTGGTGGCGGGTCCGACTGGGATGGACATCGTGGTGGCCCTTCGAGCGGTGACAAGATCGCCACGAGACTCGAATCCGCCCCTCGCTCTTTTCCTGGCTCACATGCTTGCCCCGAGCCTGGGGCAAGGAGACCTTCACCCGATCAGGCGCGGGGCCATCGAGACCACTTCTCAGCGCGGGAGGGCCCAGGCACCCCAGGCGCGCTTCGACGTGTGAGACCTGCTCAGGTCGCCACCTTCGGTAGCCGAGGAAGTCTCCGGGCTCTTCCGCCGGAACTGGGAGGTGGTCTCGCCCGGTCTCGGAGGGGCAGGATCCTCCGACGAGCTACCTTGCGACGCCGTCGCGCTCTGAACCAGACCCGATCAAACGCACCGGTGGCCTGTCGAAACCACGCCCAGTCGGCTGGGCAGGGCTATGCAGCACTCTCCAACCAAGCCGACGAGAAGGCCAGTCTCGGTCCTGAGCATCTAAACGAGAGCACACGCCACTGTCTCTATCAATCCCGTCGATTTCTGTATTCCTAAAGTCCGCACACTGGCCAGTGTGAATCATTCGATAGTGCAGCGGCACATGTCTTCAGAGACCCCCTTCAGTCCGGCGAGACCGGATGCGAGACCGAGCGAGACCTGCTCTTTCGCAGGTCTCGCTCCCGCGCCGACCGCCGAGTCGAAGTCTCGGAGGACCGATGGAGCGAGCATCCGCGGACACGGAAACCGAATCGGCGCCTCGTCCTGACGGATCCGTTTGGTGCTACTCTCAACGGAACAAGCGCGGCGCCGATCGCAGCTTTTCCGGTCACATTGTCCGGGTCTACGGAACCGAAGCCGAAATGACCCGAATGCGACTTGCCGCCGCAACCAACGATCTCTTGCGCTGGGCCCAAGAAAGCGCCTGTGCCGGATTACACGAGGACGACAAGCCCACATGATTTCATCCGATGAGTTGTCGGCGGCTGCTCCGGCTCTATTGTCCATGCCTGATGGCCGCACGACGAAGATTCCGGTGTCCGGCCCGTCAGGCCTGTCGGACTACGCGGTGTCGCCGTTGGGTATGCCCACAGCCCTCCTCCGCGACGAAGTACGCGTTGCCTTCCTCGCGCGAACCTCCACTGAGGACCAGCAGGATCCACGCCAGTCCATCCTGCGTCAGCTCGGCAACTCCAAGGCCGCCATCCCCGAATCCTGGGTGATCGTCGCGCACTTCTACGACGTCGAGTCAGGGCGCATGGACCTCGCATCCCGCGGACGTGGCGAGAACTACGAGCGATTCGACATCCCGATCGCACGCGACGGCGGCATCACCGACCTCCTGGCCGAGGCCGCCAGTCCAAAACGTCGATTCGACGTCGTGATCTGCGAGAACATCGCGCGAGTCGCCCGGCGGGCCTTCGAAGGTCTGTCGGTCGAGCGCGAGCTGGAGCGAAACGATGTGCCTCTGTTCGCCTCGAACGAGCCGATCACGGTCTCCGGGAGCCGTGCCCAGCGGATTCTGCAGCGCCGGATCAACCAGTCGGTGGCCGAGTACGAGGTCCTCAACACCCTCGAACAGTCCTGGGGTGGCCTCTGCACCCATGTGCGCGAGGGCTGGAACATCGGCAAACCATGCCACGGCTACAAAGCCAAAGTCTTCAAACACCCCAACCCCGCGAAGGCCGCCAAGGGCTACACGAAGTCGCGGCTCGAACCTGACGGCCTCAAGGGCGAGACAGTCACTCAGATCGCGTTGTGGCGGTACTACGAACGCCTCGGCTGCGACACGATCGCCGACCGGCTGAACGCGGACCTGGACAAGTACCCGCCGCCCGAACCTCCGGGCAAGCGACGAGCACGAGGCGTTTGGGGACGATCAAGCGTTTACGACATCCTGCGCAACCCGAAGTACACCGGCTACCAGGTCTTCAACCGACGCGCCACCCGATCACGCCGAGGCAAGCACAACGACCCGATCAAATGGGTCTGGTCGCCAGCTCCGGTGCACGAACCACTGATCCCGAAGTGGATGTACGACGCGATCAACGCGGGCTGGAAGACCAACCAGGGCTCGCGAGACGGCACCGAAACCACGAATAAGCATCCGGCCACAGTCAGGACCTACCTGTTCCGCGGGCGGATGTTCCACGAATGCGGAAGACGGATGTTCGGTGATCCACGCCATGGCCGGGCGTACTACCTCTGCAGGCCGAGCAACAACAACCGAGGCCGTCCCGACAGGTTCGCCGACCATGAAAAGGTCCTCTACCTTCGCGAGGACGCTGTGCTGGAGGCCGTGGCCAAGTTCTTCGCCGACCGAGTCTTCGGCCCCGATCGGCGGGCGATCTTGGCAGCCGACCTCGAAGGCGCCGACGATCACACGACAGCAGAACGCGAGTCAGAACGGGACCGTATTCAGCGAAAGCTGGCCGAAATCGCCAAACAGCAGGCGTCGATCCTGAAACAGGCCCAGCAAGGCGACCCTGACGACCCCTTCACCACCGCTCTGCGCGGCAGCTACAACAACCTCGCAGCCGAGGAGAAACGACTCCAGGCCAAGATCACTGAGCTGGACGAAGCGGACCTTGCAGCGACGCCAAAGGGGGTGACGGCAGACGAACTGCCTCTGATCGACGCGTTGCCCTACCTCGCGATGAACCTCTCGTTGGCGCCGAGGCCGTACCTTCAAGCACTGTTCGAAGCCGTCCAGCTCGCCATCATGGTCCACGACGACGGCGAACATGCGACAATCACGATCAAGCTCCCGGCAGACCAGCTGCCGGAGATCACTCACGTAGCGGAAAGGATCACCGACGTGACGCCCTCCCACGAACTCCAGCGCGCGGACGCGCCTGAGCTTGTGGGGATGTTGTCTGTGCCCCCGGTGAGATTCGAACTCACACTGGACGGGTTTTGAATCCGTTGCCTCTGCCAGTTGGGCTACGGGGGCGTGCGGGGTGAACTTTACGGGATCACGGCCGCGCGCCTTTCGCCGGGCCCGGAGTGTGACGCCCGTCTGACGTGGTGAACGCCATCTCGCCGACTGGATCGTTCCCGGTAGGCTTCAGGTTCGCGGACGGACCGCGAGCCGAACTGCCCGACGACCTTCAGGAGGACCCCGGTGACCGAGCAGGCTGCCGAGGCCAATGGTGCCGTCGCCGCACCCCAGCGGCGGGTGCTCGTGGCCGAAGACGAGGCGCTCATCCGTCTCGACCTCGTCGAGATGCTCCGCGAAGAGGGCTACGAGGTCGTCGGTGAGGCGGGGGATGGCGAGCAGGCCATCAACCTGGCCACCGAATTGAAGCCCGACCTGGTGATTCTCGACGTCAAGATGCCCAAGCTCGACGGTATCGAGGCCGCATCCAAGATCACCGGCGACCGGATCGCGCCGGTCGTCATCCTGACCGCGTTCAGCCAGCGCGACCTCGTCGAGCGGGCAAGGGACGCCGGCACGATGGCGTACCTGGTCAAGCCGTTCGCCAAGCGCGACCTGGTGCCCGCCATCGAGCTGGCCGTGAGCCGGTTCGCCGAACTGCAGGCGCTCGAGTCCGAGGTCGCGGGTCTGACCGATCGGCTCGAGACCCGCAAGGTCATCGACCGGGCCAAGGGGCTGCTGATGAGCCGCCAGGGGCTCACCGAGCCGGACGCTTTCCGCTGGATACAGCGCACCGCGATGGACCGCCGGACCACGATGAAGGCGGTGGCCGAGGCCGTCGTCGAGAGCATCGGCTGACGGACCCGGTCAAAGCCGCGAAGGCCACCTCCATCCCGGAGGTGGCCTTTTCGCTCAGAGCCCGCTTGCCGCCCGCATCACTCGGTAGACGTCGGTGTTCTCGACGGTGCCACCCAATCGGGCGGCGCCGGGGCCTTCGGCGGTGACGGGGGTGTCGGCCCCGGTGTGGTCGTGCGTCGTCCAGTCCACAGTGAACTGGAGCGTCGAGTCCGGTACGTCGAACGGGCCGTCCTCGTTCTCGTGTCCGGGGCCGGTTTCGGAGCTGTCGTAGTTCTCGATGTTCAGTCCGCCGGTCTCGTGGTCGCCGCCGATGATCACCAGCGTGTCGGGATGCGCGCGGACGAAGCGCATGACCTCGGCGATCGTGGCGTCGAGTGCCCGGCCCGCGTCGATCACGCCGTGCGCGTTGTTCTCGTGCGACATCCCGTCCGTTCCTTCTTCTTCCAGGAACAGGAAGAAACCGCGCGGATTCTTCGACAGCGTGTCCAGCGCCTTGCGCGCCATCTGCTGGAGCGGCACGCGTGGCGCGTACTTCCCGACGCCGTCCGGGCCGTAATCGACCATGTCCTCGTTCGCGAACAGGCCGAGGATCCGGTTCGCCCGCGTGTTCCGCAGTTCGTCGCCGTCACGTACGTAGGTGTAGCCGGTTCGCCGCGCGCGTTCGACGAGGTCGCCGTAGGGGCTGCGGCTCTCCTCTCCCGGCTTGTCCGGCCAGAGACCGGGATTCCCCTTCGGGTACCACCAGTCCTCACCCCCGCCGAGCAGGACGTCCGGGCGGCTGTTCTCGATGTACTGCTTCGCGATGTCGCTCTGCGAATCCCGGCTCGGAACATGCGCCGCGAAGGCGGCGGGCGAGGCGCCGGTCACCTGCGCGGTGGTGACCAGGCCGGTCGACTTCCCCGCCCGTTTCGCCCGTTCGAGGATGGTTTCCACCGGACGGCCGTGGACGTCCATGCCGACGGCGCCGTTGCGCGTCTTGTGGCCGGTCGCCAGTGCGGTGGCCGCCGCGGCCGAATCGGTGACGATCTCGTCCTCGTCGTCCGACGACGTCCGCACGAGACCGGTCACCGCGAGCCCGTCCATCGCCAGGTCGCCGTGTTTGCCCTTGAGCGCCAGCCGAAGCAGATCGCGCTGGCCGAGGCCGAGGCCATCGCCTTGGATGTAGATGATGTTGCGCGCCACCCGCGCCCCGGATTCCGCCGTGGTCGGCTGCGCGACCGCGGCCGAACCACCGCACAGGACCACCAGAACCGTCGCCGCCGCAAGACCGTGTCCCCGCATGTCGCCTCCCGTTAGTTAGGAACCTTTCCTAACAGAGAACCGAGACGAAGGCCAGAGGCTGAGCGGCCACGCGAGCCGCGAGAACCATCCCGGAGCGATACCCACGCGCGGTGAGATCCAGACCACACGATCGGGTCGTGACGATCCTCGTGCGGCTGGGTCTATGGAGTGTGGAAGCGAACCGGGAAATCCGGCGAACTTCCGCCACAGGCAACGGAATCCGAATCAAGGAGACTGCGATGACGAACACCACGGCCACCACCACCAAGCCGAACTCCAACTCCAACTCCGCCGCTCCCGCCGAGAACAGCGCGCTCGTCTCGACGCAGGGCGTGACCACGATCGCCGACACCGTCGTGCAGAAGGTCGCTGGCCTCGCGACCCGTGAGATCACCGGGGTCCACGCGCTCGGCGGCGGCGCCGTGCGGGCGTTCAACGCACTGCGCGAGCGCATCCCGGGTGCCACCGCGTCCGCCGGGCAGGGTGTCTCCGTCGAGGTCGGCGAGCGCCAGGCCGCGGTCGACCTGCAGATCGTCGTCGAATACGGCGTCGCGATCGCGGATCTCGCCAAGTCGGTGCGCCGCAACGTGATCGGCGCCGTCGAGCAGATGACCGGGCTCGAGGTCGTCGAGGTCAACATCAACGTGTCCGACGTCTACATCCCGGGTGACGACGAGGGCGAAGAGAACACCGAATCCGGCCGAGTCCAGTGACCACCGGCGCCGAACCGCGCCCTACCGCTAGGAGAACGTTCATGAACGCCACTCATCTCGGCCTGCTGACCGGTCTCGTGCTCGGCGTGGCAGGCGCCTTCGGCGGCTTCGGCGCCTTCCTCGTCGTACTCGTCCTCGCCGGCCTCGGTCTGCTGGTCGGCCGGTTCCTCGACGGCAAGCTCGACCTTTCGGCCCTGGCCGGCCGCGACAGGGGCTGACCGCCATGACGACCATGACCGCCGCCGCGCCGGAAACGGGCGGGCGCGGCGGGCTCACCGTGGCCGACGGTGCCGTCGAACGGATCGCCGCGCAGGCGATCACCGAACTCGACGGCATCGGCGGCTCGGCCTCCCGGGTGCTCGGGATCGCGGTCGGCGGTGAAGACCTCGACCAGGGCGCCAAGGTGAGCGCGAATGTCACCGGCACCACGGCCACTTTGGACGTCCGGCTTTCGGTGAAGTACCCGCTTTCGGTCCGCGCCACCACCGAAACCGCACGGGAGCACCTGATCCGCCGTGTCGGCGAACTCTCGGGCCTGACCGTCTCGCAGGTCGACATCACCGTCACGGCCCTGCATTCCGCGGAACCCGAGACGAGGAGGGTCCGATGAAACGGCGCCCCCGCCGCAGTGTCCCGGCCGTGCTCGTCGCACTCGTGGTGCTCGCCGGATGTGTACTGGCCGCCGCCGCCGCGGTCCAGACGATCATCGGGGAGAAACCGTGGATCAGCTACGACGCCGTCGCGTCCGCGCTGCACGGAACCCGATGGGGTGACCTGCTTCCCGCGCTCGTCGGTGGCGGTGTCGCGCTGATCGGCCTGCTCCTGCTCGTGAGCGCCCTTGTCCCGGGGAAGCCGACCGTGCTGCCGCTCGAAGGCGGCCCGGACTCCGGCGCCTCCCGGCGCGGCTACCGGTCGACGCTGCGCACCGCCGCGTCCACTGTGGACGGCGTATCGGCGGCGAAACTGAAGGTCAACCGGCGCAGGATCGTCTCGGTGGTGACCACCGGGCGGACGAACACCGCGGGACTCGCCGACGCCGTCCGCGCCGCCATCGAGCACCGCCTCGCCCAGATCGGTCCCGCCACGGTCCCGGCCGTACGGGTCCGGGTCAAGGCCACCAGGAGCGCGTCATGACCGACCTCAACCGTCCCGCCCGGCTGAACCGCACCTTGCTGGTACTCACGGGGCTCGTGCTGCTCGCCGCCGGCGTGTTCGCCATCGGTACCCATTTCGGCAGGATTCCCCTGCTCGCACCCGGCGCCACGCTCGTACCCGGCACGGCGATGCCACCCGGATGGGCCTGGTACATCGTCGCCGGAGCCGCGGTCGTCATCGGGCTGCTGGCGCTGCGCTGGCTCATCGCGCAGCCCGTCCGCAAACCCAAGTCCCGCACCTGGCGTTTCGACCAGGACACGGGCCGGACCACACTCGCCGGGAGCACCGCTGTCGAGCCGTTCGCGGCGGAGGTCGCGGCCTACCCCGGTGTCCATGCCGCGCACGCCACGCTGGGCGGCACCCAGGACGCGCCGGTGCTGGCCGTGGTGCTCAGCGCCGAACAGGACGGCGATCTGGCCGCCATCCGCGAGCGCGTCGCCGGAGAGGGGCTGCCTCGGCTGCGCCAGGCGCTGGACCTCGACGAACTTCCGATGACCATTGAGTTCCGCTTCTCCGCCAAGGCGGGCCCGCGCATCCAGTAGCGAGGTTTCCGGGGTGCCTGGATCGGGAAGCCGGTCCAGGCACCCCCACCCGATCCAGAGGAGTACCGCATGTCCGCCGTGACCAGGGCAGCCGACACCGTGCTCGACCGGACTCTGCTCGGGTACAGCAGCCTCGGGCACCACCTGCGTCGGCGGTGGTGGCCCGAGGATCCGGCACCGGACGCGCTCGCGGGCAAGGTCGCCGTGGTCACCGGCGCGAAAGCCGGTCTTGGCAAGGCGACCGCCATCGGGCTGGCGAAACTGGGCGCGACCGTCCGGATCGCGGTCCGCGGCGACGGCGAAGCCGCCCGCGCCGAGATCGAGCGCGCCGTACCCGGCTCGCGGATCATCGTCGACCACTGCGACGTCAGCCTGACCTCGTCCGTGCGCGACTACGTGAAAGACCTCGACGGCGAGGTCGACGTCCTCGTGCACAACGCCGGCGTGATGCCCGCCGAGCGAACGGAAACGGCCGAGGGCAACGAAGTCATGGCGGCCACGCACGTACTCGGGCCGCATCTGCTCACCGCGTCGCTCCGGCCGAAGTTCGCCGACGGCGCGCGGGTGATCTGGGTCGGCTCCGGCGGCATGTACGGCCAGCCGCTGCACACCGACGACCTCCAGTATCTGCATGGCGACTACAAGCCCACCGCCGGCTACGCGCGCACCAAACGGATGCAGGTGGTGCTGGCGGAACTCTGGGCGGACGAATTCGACGGTTCCGGCGTCACCGTGCACAGCGCCCATCCCGGCTGGGCCGACACCCCGGGGGTCGCGACCTCCCTGCCGGCGTTCCGGAAGCTGACGCGGCCGATACTGCGGAACCCCGAGCAGGGGGCGGACACCTTCGTCTGGCTCGCGGCGGCCGAAGAACCGGGACGGTACAACGGGATGTTCTGGCACGACCGCGTCCCCCGGCCGACGCACTACCTCGGCAAGACCAGGGAAACCGCCGCGCAGCGCCGAGAACTCTGGCAGGCCTGCGGGCGGCTCACCGGCCTCTAGGCCCCGAGGGGGACCATCGCGACCGCGGGGGTGGACGGCGTTCGCGAACCTCCGGCGGGTTCGACGGTGATACCGACCCGGTCGATCCCGCCAGGCAGATCCGCGAGGACCGGCCGAGTCCGATGTGGACCGTCGGAAGCGAGCAGCCCGGCCGAATGCACGCCGCTCGCTCCGATGAGCCAGACCTGATACGCCTTGCCGGGCACCAGTGGCGGCAGGTCACCCGCCAGTACGACGACCTTGCCGTGACTCCGCGAGGTCACCACCGTTGTCGCGTCACGCTCGGCACCCTTCACCGTCGAGGCGTCGGGAGCGGTCAGCACCGAATTCACCGAAGCGAGTTGCTGTTGAGCCGGATCCGTTCCCGGTTCGGTGTTCGTGGTGACCAATCCGAACACCAGCGCCCCGGCGGCGGCCGCGGCGGCACCCCACAGGGCGATCCGCACGGACGGCTTCTTCGACGGTTCGGCGCGCCGGACGGCGGCGACCAGCGGGGGCCATTGGCGGGTCTGAGCGGCCTGCGTGAGCGTCGCTTCCCTCAGCCTCGGCGGTGGCACGGCGGCGAGCGCGGACCCCAGCCGCGCCGCGGTCTCCCGCAGTTCCCGAACCTCCTGGCGGCACGCGGAACAGCCTCGGAGGTGCCGCTTGAACGCCGCGGCCTCCTCCTCCGGTACGGCGTCCAGCGCGTAAGCCCCGGTCAGTGTGTGCAGTTCGACCGTCATTGCCCGACCCCCAAGCAGTCACGCAACCGGATGAGGCCGTCCCGGATGCGGGTCTTCACCGTGCCCGGCGCGGTTTTGAGCACTTCGGCGACTTCCGGATAGGTGTAGCCGTTGTAATAGGCCAGCACGACGGATTCCCGTTGCAGGTCGGTGAGCGCGGACAGGCACTGGCGCACCCGCTGCTGCTCCAGATTGCTGATCGTCGATTCGGCGACCTCGTCGAACGGGCGCCGGAAATCGAGTCTGCCCGCCCGGTCGTCCCGGTCGAGTGCCGCCTGATGCGAACGCACCCGGTCCACGGCCCGCCGGTGCGCGATGGTGAGCACCCAGGCCAGGGTGCTCCCCTTCCCCGGTTTGAACCGCGCCGCCGTCCGCCACACCTCCACCAGGACCTCCTGGGTCACCTCTTCGGCGAAGGTGCCGTTGCGGACGACCCTGTTCACCACTCCCCACACCGGCCCCGACACGACGTCGTACAGGTCGGCGAACGCCTGTTCGTCACCCGCCGCGACCCGTTGCATCAGGCTTGTCTCGGCAGGCTCCGCTCCGGTGCCGCCGCTTTCGCGCAGACTCGTCCGCACACCCTCGACCATCAAGCTGCCTCCACCTCACCCGACGCCCGGCTACGCGGTTGCCATGACGTCTGGGAGTGATTCGGTGCCGACGGCGCCGCGGACTGGTCCGGATTGGAACGCGTTTAGTCCTCTGAATGCGGTAGTTGCGCGCGCAAGTACCGCATTCAGAGGACTAAACGCGGGGAGAGCGTCAGGTCTGATCCTCGAGAACTTCGTCCATTGTGGATCGCAGGTGGCGCAGAAAAGCCTGGAAGCGCTCGATCTCCTCGGCCGGGTACTCCGCCACCAGCGCCGCGAGTCCCGCACTGAACGGGCCGAAGAACTGTCGCGCGGGCTCCTGGATGTCGGGGCCGCTGCGCAGGGTCACCGTTCGCCGGTCGGTGCTCTCCCGGGTCCGCACCACGTAGCCGAGACCCTCCAGCCGGTTCACCAGGTTCGTGGTCGCGCCGGAGGTCAGCGAGATGCGTCGGCCGAGCCGGGCCGGGGAGAGCGGCGAGCCGGTGTCTTCGGCGTAGAGGATCTCCACCAGCGCGGCGGCGTCAGTGGCGTGCAGGCCGAGCCAGTCCGCGAACCGCCTGGTGAACTCGGTGTAGTTCGCCCCGAAGTTCCGGAGGTCGTCCAGCAGCGACGCGCTCCGTGCCGCGACCTCATCCTCCATCGACGGTGTCCTCCTCGGCTCTCCAACGTGCTTTGACAACCTACCGGTCCCGAATATACCTTCATGATGAAGTTACTTTCTCATGAAGGAGTCCCTTTGCTCCCCGACCCGTTCGCCGCGACGACCCGCGGTATCGCCGACCCTGATCCCGTTCGCCCGGCGCTGCGCGCCGCCGGTCCCCTCGTCGAAGTGGCCGCGCCGGCGGGCGGAAGCGCGTGGATCGTGACCGAGGAGAAGCTGGCCCGCGCGGTCCTCTCCCACCCTGCCATCGTCAAAGACCCCGCCATGGCACCGGAAAGCTGGGATCCCGTTCGCGCCGGACTCGAGCAGACCGCCGCCGAACAGCCGTCTCTCACCACAATGGACGGACCGGACCACACCCGGCTGCGACGTGCGCACGCCCCGCTCCTGAGCGCCAAACGGATCCAGGCGCGATCCGGCCGGATCCACGAAATCGCGCGAGAGCTGCTGACGGATCTCGGCGAGGGAACCGTCGACCTGATGGACGGCTTCTCCACCCGGTTCCCGCTCACCGTGCTGCTCGATCTGCTCGACATCCCGCTCGGCCTGCTCGACGCCGCCGTGGACGCCTGCCGCCGGATGTCCAGTCCGGAACCGGGTGCGCAGGGCAAGGCCATCGCCGCGATCGCGAACCTCGCGACCGCCGGGCTGACGCCGGATCGGCATGGGCTCGCGACGGAACTACGCGACCGGGTCCCGCCCGAGACGACCGAGGACGACCTGAGGTATCACCTGTTCGCGTTGATCTTCGCCGGACAGCTGACCACCGACGCGTCGATCGGCTTCCTGGTCGCGCGGCTGCTCGACGGTGACACCGCGGCCGACGACGACCTCGTCCGCGAAACCCTGCGAGACCATCCGCCCGCACCGTTCACGCTCTGGCGGTTCACGACCACCGAGCTCGAACTCGCCGGGATCCCGTTGCCTGCCCGCTCCCCGGTACTCGTCGACATCCAGGGCATCAACACCGATCCCCACCGCGACCCCGGCCCGGATCTGGCCTTCGGCGCGGGCCCGCATTTCTGCATCGGCGCTCAGCTCGCGCAGCTCGAACTGCGGGCGGTGGCGACGATCCTGCGCGCGGAGTTCCCGCGAGCCCGGCTGGCCGTCCCTTACGCCCAACTCCGGCAGACGTTCCTCGGCGGCATCCAAGGCACCCGGCTCACCGGCCTGCCGGTGCTCCTGCACGGCTGAACTCTGCCGGAAAAACGGGCCGGGGCGCGGAAATCCGCTGCCCCGGCCCGGAAAGGACGGCTACTTCTTGAAGGTGTCGCGGATCTTGTCCGCCGCGTCACCGACGGCGTCCTTCACGTTCTCGACGGCGCCCTTGAGACCGGCCTTCGCCTGATCGGCCTGGCCCTCCGCGCGCAGGTCGTCGTTGCCCGTGGCGTCGCCGGCGGCCTCCTTGGCCTTACCGCCGAACTCCTCCGCCTTGTTGCTGATCTTGTCGCCCAACGACATCGGGTCCTCCTCCGTCCGTGGCGCCCGGATCGTGCGCCGTACACGGGAAGGACAACCCTTGATCAAGATTCGTCACGCACACGGACGGGTGATCACTCTCACGCCGTGCGCCACGGCATGTGCTGCAGCGTCCACGTGTTGCCGTCGGGGTCGCTGAAGGCCGCGTAGTAGACGCCGCCGATGTCCTCGACCGGACCGACTTCGGCCCCCCTGGCGACGAGCGCGGCGCGTGCTTCCTCGATGTCGGCGACCACGAGATGGAGCCCGCGCAGGGTCCCGACCGGCATGTCCAGCGACGCGAGCCCGGTGGTCAAGGTGATCGAACAGGCCGAACCGGGCGGGGTGAGCTGGACGATCCGGACCCCGTCGGCGGGTCGCACGTCGACGTCGACGTGGAAACCGAGCCGTTCCGCGTAGAAATCCTTGGCCCGGTCGATGTCGCTGACCGGCACCGGGACCAGTTCGAGCAGGTAGGTCCCCGGCGGAACGGGGGGCACGGGCTGGGAATCGGTCACAGACTTTCCTTTCGCCGGAGGGAATGGAGCCTTGCTCTAGAACAGGGAGGCGGCGGCGAACGCCTCCGGGGCCTCCTGCGGAACGTTGTGCCCGACACCCGGCAGGACACGGTGCTCGTACGCGCCCGTGAAGTACTCGCGGTCGCCCACCGCGCTGGGCCCGCCGACGCCGTCGTCCCCGCTTTCCAGCACGACCGTCGGAACCGTGATGACCGGTTCCTTCGCGATCAGGTCTTCGAGCGGCTGATAACGGGGATCCCCTTCCGCCAGACCGAACCGGTGGCGATAGGAGTGGATGACGACGTCGACGAAGTCCGGGTTGTGCAGGCTGGGGGCGCTGGCCGGGAACGCCGCGTCGGCGCCGGCCCAGGTCGGCGACCAGGTGCGCCACAGCAGGGCGCACAGCTCATCGCGATTCTCCGCGAGCCCGCGGCGGCCTCGCTCGGAATGAAAATAGAACTGGTACCAGTAGGTGCGTTCCCACTCGGGTGGTGCCTGTTGCCCGGAGCGGGGCGTCGCGTCGTCGAGGAACCGCGTCCCGCCGAAGCCGCGCAGATAGGGGACGTACACCGAGGCCCCAGCCGCGGCGAGGACCGGCGCGACCTCGTCGTAGGCCCGCACGTCGTAAGGGAACCCGTGAAGCAGGATCACCGGCGACGCGTGCGCGTCACCGGTGTGTTCGTACTCGATCTCCAGAACAGGTGTCGTGGCACGCTTCGGACCCATCCTCGGATCCTTTCACGAGAATCAGCCGGACCAGCCGCTCAGCCGGGACAAAAGCCGTTCGAGAACCTCGGGATCCGCGCCGACGGGCTCACCGGAGACGGGCTCGTCCACCAGCGTCCGGCGGTCGCCCCGGCGCGGCAGGCGCACCTGCCCGGCGGACAGGCCACCGGGCAGCGGCAGCTCACACCACGTGGTGACTCCGCCGGTCTCGCTCGGCGCCACCCCGGTCCGCTCCCCCGGCGCCGGCGTCGGCGTGGGAAGACCGTCCAGTTCGTGGTCGACCTCGATGACCAGGACGTCCGACCGCAGCCGCAGTCTCAGCGTGAAGAACGGCGGCTCCTTCGGGTCGGCCGCGTCGACCAGCACGCCCACCAAGCGGGCGGCGGCGGTCTTCGCCTGATCGAGCAACGGTCGCAAGGACCAATCCGAGAGGATGAGACGGACGAAGAGCTCGGAGCACAACAGGGCGTTCGGTTGTGCCACCAGCCGGAGGTCGTCCATCTGCGAGGTGCGCGCGCTCAAACCTTGGCCTTCCTCGTCGACGTGCGAGCGTGCATCATGCCACCCCATCCGGTGACGGACTCCGACCGCCTCGACACCGTAGACGATCTTCCCCGCACCGTGGTCCAGACAAGACTTTTGGCCCAGTGGAGTGACACAGCTTTGGCTCTGTCCATCGGACCAAAGAACGCGCAGAGTGGACGGCGTGAGCATCGCCTTCCTGATCACCACGCTGGTCGTGGTCGCCACGCCCGGCACCGGCGTGGTCTACACCCTGTCCGCCGGACTCGCCCGCGGGAGACGCGCGAGCGTCATCGCCGCGACGGCCTGCACCCTCGGCATCATCCCGCATATGGTCGCCGCGATCACCGGCCTCGCGGCGCTGCTGCACGCGAGCGCGGTCGCGTTCGAAATCATCAAGTACCTCGGCGTGGCCTACCTTCTCTACATGGCGTGGGCGACGTTGAAAGACCGGGACGCGATCGTCGTGGAGGGTGATCCCGAACCGAAGTCGGCGCTGCGGACGATCACCTCTGGCGTGCTGATCAACGTCCTGAACCCGAAGCTGACGCTGTTCTTCTTCGCGTTCCTGCCCCAGTTCGTCCCGGCGGGCGAACCCGGCTCCATCCCCCGGATGCTGCTGCTGAGTGGGGTGTTCATGCTGGCGACGTTCGTGGTGTTCAGCGTGTACGGCGTCCTCGCCGCCGGGGTGCGCCACCACGTCATCTCCCGGCCGCGCGTACTCGCCTGGATGCGGCGGATCTTCGCCGGTTCCTTCGCCGCGCTCGGCGCCAAACTCGCGTTCACCACCCAGTAGACAGGTTTCGTATGCGACTCCAGCACAACCCCGACGTCCGCACCGAGCATCCCGGCCTCGCCGTCGGCACACTTTCGGCCAGCGGAATCACCCCTGACACACCGGTCGACCTCGACAAGTTCCTCGCGCGGGCGGCGCGGCGGCTCGCGGACGGCCCGGAATCGGAGCTTCCCGAGATCCAGGCGTGGCGCCGGGCGTTCGCCAAGATGGGGCTGAAGCCGACGCAGTACCGCTGCGCGTCGGAATCACTGCTGCGCCGTCTGCGGAAGGAAGGCACGCTTCCCCGCATCCACCCGGTGATCGACCTCTGCAACGCGGTTTCGGTCGCGTACGCCATCCCGGTCGCGGTACTCGACGTCGCGAAGGTCAGCGGCTCGCTCGAAGTCCGTCACGCACGGGGCGACGAGAAATACGTGACCTTCGCGGGCACCGTCGAGCATCCGAATCCCGGTGAGGTGATCTTCGCCGACGAGGACGGCCAAGCTCACGCGCGGCGGTGGACGAACCGGCAGAGCGGGCATTCCGCGGTCTCGGCCACGACGTCCGACGTCCTGATCGTTTCGGAAGGACTGCACGCCACGGCGGCGGAAGACGTCCGGCTGCTGATCGAGGCCATCGCGAGCGAGCTGGCCGCGGCGGGCGTCCAGGTCACGAGGCCTTGAGCGCCTTCTCCAGTCCGGCGCGTGTCATCTTCGACCGCCCCTTGATGTCCCGCTCGCGCGCCAGCTTCTCCAGATCCGCCTTCGACAACGAAGACAGATCCTTCTGCGCGGACGCCTTCTTGGCCGGGGGCTTCTTCGCCGGGGATTTCTTGGCCGTTCCCGCCTTACCGCCGGAACCCTTCTTCTTGGCCTTCCCGCTCTCGACACTCTTCGAAAGCGCCTCGAACAGGTCGACGACCTTGGTCGGCTCACCGGGTTCGGTGGCGGGGGTGATGGTCTCGCCCTTCTTCTTGGCGTTGATCAGCTTCCGCACGCGATCGGTGTAGGTGTCGTGATACTCCTCGGGCCGCCAGTCGTCGCTCATCGCGTCGATCAGGTTGAGGGCCATGTCGAGTTCCTTGCCGCGTGCCTGCGCCTTGCCGGGCAGTTCCGGCAGCTGCTCGGCGGGGTCGCGCAGATCGGCGGCGAAATGCAGGGTGTTGAGCACCATGACGCCGTCGCCCGAACGGACCAGTGCCAGGTACTCGCGGCCACGCATGACGAATTTCGCGATCCCGGCGCGGCCCGACGAGCGCATCGCCTCGAGCAGCAACGCGTACGGCCGCTCGAATTCCGCTTTGGCGGGCGCGAGCCAGTACGTCTTGTCGAAGAACATCGGGTCGATGGCGTCCAGTTCGACGAAGCTCTCGACGTCGAGCGACTTCGACCGGCCGGGGGCGATCTCGTCGAGTTCCTCGGGTTCGACGACCACGTACTCGCCGCCGTCGAGCTCGTAGCCCTTGACGATGTCGTCGTAGTCGACTTCCTTGCCGGTGCGTTCGTTCACCCGCCGGTACCGGATGCGGTCCTCGGTCCCGCGCTGGAACTGGCGGAAGTGCACCGTGTGGTCCTCGACCGCGCTGTAGAGCCGGACGGGAACCGTCACCAGACCGAGCGAAAGCGAACCGCTCCAGACCGGGCGCATGGGCACTCCTCACTCTCTCCTTCCTCGCCCTGGTACCCGGAATCGCGGACGATCACACCTGGTCAGAGGTTGAACGCGACCGACTGCAGGATGACCACCGCGATGAACACGATGGTGAAGGCGAGGTCGAACGCCACGCCGCCGGCCCGCACCGGAGGGACCACGCGGCGGACGGGCGCCAGCACGGGTTCGGTCAGCCGGTGGGTGATCCCGCGGGCCCGGAACGACCAGGAGGGCAGCCGGGAGGCGAGATTGACGGCCCAGTCCAGCACCATCCGGGCGACGAGCACGATCAGGAACAGGGTGAGCAGGAAGCCCAGCAGATCGCCAAGAGCACTCATAGCGGCACACTCCTCTTTGCTCCAGTGTGCCGTGCCTTGCTGGGAACAGCCTGTGACGGGAAAGGGCTCCCAGGGCGGTTGGCCACCCCCAGTACGAAGGCCAACCGCCGCGGAGCCCCTGCATACGATTCGGCGCGCTGCCCCGTCGCGCCGAACCTGTCAAGCTGTGCCTTTCAGCTTTCCAAGGCCCTGCATCGGAATTACATCGGCTCTCCACCGGCGGGCATCCGCGCAGTTCAGGGAGGACCGGGAGTAGAATGAGAGCCGTTCCAAGGCAGGCGCACGCCCGCCCGTTAGGCCGAATGCCGCACGGCGTACCCCGCGCCGACCTGGCTGGAGGCCACCGCGGTGGGTTAGGGTGCCGGTCACCCGGCGAGCGGACTGGGAGGTAGTGCGTGAGCACGCTCACGGTCTCGGACGACATAGTGGCATATGACCGCCGGTCCGTTACCTGAATCGGCGGGATCGCCCCGGACATCCGGCGATCCGGCACAAACCGGTCATCCTTCTCAGCTCAGCTTCTTCGTCCTCGGCCCGCTCGAAGCCCAGGTCGACGGCGTGTCCGTCCGGCTCGGCGGACGCCGTGAACAACGTCTGCTCGCCTGTCTGCTGATCAACGCCGGCCGGCTCGTCCCGGCGTCGTACCTGATCGGCACGATGTGGCCGGACAGGCCGCCGAAGACAGCGGTCCGCCAGGTCAGCAACGCGATCGCGCGGCTGCGGCACGATCTCGGCGTTGCCCGGTCGGCCGTGGTCACCACCGGCTCCGCCTATCGCATCGTCACCAGCAGCGCCTCGGTCGACTCGGTCCGCTTCGAAGCGGACTACCGCCAGGGCGCCGAACTCCTGGCCGCCGGGCTGATCTCCCAGGCGGCGGCGAAACTCACGGACGCGCTCGCGCTCTGGCGAGGCCCGGCCTTCGACGGGCTCGAAGGCGACGCCATCGAGCAGACAGCCCGTCGTCTCGACGAAGAACGGCTCGCCGCCACTGAACTCCTCATCGGCGCCAGGCTCAGGCTCGGCGAGACCGACGCGGCGGCCCGCCAGGCCTTCGACCTCGCCGCCTGGCATCCGACCCGCGAGACATTGCAGCGACTGACCATGCTGGCGCTCTACCGGGCGGGCCGTGGCGCCGACGCGCTCCGGACGTTCGATCGGAGCAGGATCGCGCTCGCCGAGGAACTCGGCGTCGACCCCGGTACCGAACTGAGCGCGCTCCACCAGCAGATCCTGCGCACCGACCCCGAACTGATGGAGGACGCCGCCCTCGTCCGGTACGGCGTCGGCGGGCTCCGGGCGGGGGCGGACACTGTCGGCAGGCGCGAGGACGCGGACGCGCGGAAGGCGCTTTTCCCCCGGCCCGCGCAGCTGCCCGCGGACCTCCCCGCGTTCGGCGGTCGCGCCGCGGAACTGCGGACCGTCCTCGAAATCGGCCGGGACGGCTCGCTGGCGGGTCCCCGGCTCATCGCGATCGACGGGATGCCGGGTGTCGGCAAGACCGCGCTGGCCGTCCACGCCGCGCATCTGCTCGCGCCGCTGTTCCCCGACGGCCAGCTCTTCGTGAACCTGGAAGGGTTTTCGCCCGCCGGCGACCCGGTCGACCCGGCCGCGGCGCTCGAGGCGCTGCTGCGCTCGCTCGGCATCCAGGGTTCGGACATCCCCGCCGGAACCGGCCAGCGCGCGGCGTTGTTCCGCAGCTGCCTGGCAGGCAAGCGCGTTCTCCTGGTGCTGGACAACGCCATCAGCGCGGCGCAGGTGAGCCCGCTGCTGCCCGGCTCGGCCAGCTGTTGCGTGCTGATCACCAGCCGGACCCGGCTCGCCGATCTCGACGGCGCGGAGCTGCTGTCCCTGGAACCGTTCAGCCGAGCGGACGCGGTGGACCTGCTCGGCCGGATTGTCGGGCCGTCCCGGCTGAGAAGGGAATCCCCCGACGCGGCCGACCAGGTCGCGAGCCTGTGCGGCGATCTCCCGCTCGCGCTCGCCGTCACGGCGAGCAGGCTGCGGGCGCGGGCTTCCTGGACGCTCGACTTCGTCGCCAGGCAGTTGCGCGACGAACGGAACAGGTTCGGCGAACTCACCGCCGGGGAACGCGACGTCGCGGGCGCGTTCCGAGTGTCCTATCTGAACTTGACCGAAGCCGAACGTCGGGTGTTCCGACGTTTGAGTCATCATCCCGGTGCCGCTTTCGACCTCCATTCGACGGCGGCGCTGGCGGAAGTGGACCTCGCCGAGGCCCGCCGCCTTGCCGAACGCCTGGTCGACGTGAATCTCTTGCGGCAACCGTCGATGGACCGGTACGAAATGCACGACCTTCTCCGCAGTTACGGCCGTGAACTGCTGCTGACGGAGGAGCCGGAACACCAGCGCGAAGCGATGATGCGACGGCTGTTCGACTACTACCGCTGCACCGTCGCCGCCGCGATGGAATTCATCGACCCGGATTCCGAAGAGGAGTCCGGTGGCGGCCCCGAAGTCCCGAAGAGCGAGTACGGGCAGTCCTTCGCCGACTACGACCAGGCCGCGCAGTGGATGGACGACCACTGGCAGAACGTCCTGCCGGTGGCCGTCGCGATGAACAACCACCAGCACTATTCGGACCTCGTGCCGTTCTGCTCGTCGGTCTGGCGCTACTTCGACAACCGCGGCTATTACCGCCAGGCCAGGGAACTGGAGACTCTCGCGCTGTCCGCCGCGCGGGTCACGGGGAGCGTCGTCCTCGAGTACCAGGCCTTGCACATGTACGCGTTGACCCTGTGGCGGCTCAACGAATTCACCGAGGCGAACCGGCTGTTCAACGAGGTGTTCGAACTGGCGGCGACCACCGGCGACGTGCGGATGCAGTGCCGGGCCAGGGGCAACTCGGGGGTCACCCACTGGCTCAAGGGCGAGTCGGACGAGGCGATCGAGCACCTCGGCTGGGTCCGCGAGACCGCCCATACCCACGGCAGCGTGCTCATCGAAGCCCGCGCCAGGCATCGGATCGGGCTGATCCACACCGAGAACAGGCGCTATCTCGAGGCCGCCGAGGAACTCGACCAGGCACTTCGGCTGGCTCACGACAACGAATCACCCGATCTCGAGGCGGAATGCTTTCTGGCCCTCGGTATCAATTCGCGCGAACTCGGCGATGCCGCACTCGCGGTCACCCAGTTCACCACCGCGGTGGAAGTACTCGACTCGACCGGGAATCGCAGCATGCTGCCCATCGCGCACAAGGAGATGGCGAGCGCGTTCGACATTCTCGGTGAGCGATCGAAAGCGGACCGTCATCGCCGGTTCGCTTTGCGGTTGTACACGGATCTGGGCATTGCGGACTCCGCCGACGTTCGTGAACTCAAACAGCGCCTGAACGATCACTCGGCGTAATTTGTCGTACTGCTCCGGTACTCTGTTGGTGTCGGTAATTCACTTGACCGGACCAACCGTTCACGGAGAGGATCGGCCGCATGCACGACGAAGACGATGACGAGTTCCTGCTCGAACTCGAAGCGGAGTACAAGGCACAGAGCACTTGGGGCGGGTTCGAGCCGCCGCCGCACGGTGGCCCTCCTTTCCGCTCGCGACACTGAATGACCGGGCATATTCGGAACGTATTCACTTAACTGGGGACTGGGGCGCAAGACATTCGATGCTGGTAAGGGTTTCCTCTTGCGGAACGCTCTATTGGTCCGATGGTGACGTGATCTGGGACGATCACCTCGGGCATCGCCAGCTCAAACTCGCCGAAGGAACCGAACGCGTCCTGCGCTGGTTCAGTTCTTGGCGAGAACCGGAATCGATACGTGAAGCGGACGAGAATCCCGAGACAGGGGAAAGGCTCGTCCGTATCGCGCGAGCGATGATCCGGTACGACGTGCTGGTGGTCAGAGGGTCTTCCCGCCAACGGCGGGAAGAAGAGATCCTTCGGGATTGGGGCCCTTGGGGGACGTCCGCGCGGGCGTTCCACTTCGGTACCCGTTCCTTGCGTGAGACCGAGTTCACGGCCGGCGAAACAACCGCGAAAACCTTGCTGGAGAAGGCGAAGGCCAGTCCTCCGCCTTCTCCGGTGAGGCCGCCGGGCGAGTACGACGCGATACCGCTGCCCGAACCATCGCCGGAACCCCTGAACGCGATCGGCCTCGGCGAAGCGCTCGACAAGCGCAGGAGTACGCGCGAGTTCGGCGAAGAACCCGTGCGGCTAAGCGATTTGAGCGCACTTCTCACCGCGGCCCGGCCGACCAGGCCGGAGACGCATCCCGACATCCCGGCCACCGGCAACGTCTTCAAGACGAGCCCGTCGGGCGGGGCGAGGCATCCGACCGAGGTCTACGTCTACGCGAGGAACGTCGAGGGCCTGGATCGCGGCGTGTACCACTACGACGGCTTCCGGCACGGGCTCACGCCACTGGACGGCAAGATCGACGACGACGAACTGGTCGCCCTCGCCGGCGATCAGCAGTGGACCCGAAACGCCGGCGTACTGCTGATCTACACCAGCGTCATCGAGCGGAATCAGTGGAAGTACCCGATAAGCCGGACATATCGGGTGCTGCTGATGGACGTCGGTCATCTCAGCCAGACCGTCTACCTGCTGGCGACGGCGCTCGGGCTGAACATCACGTTCACCGCGGCACTTCGCGACGAACTGGTCGAAGAACTCCTCGGCTGCGACCCGGCGAACGAACTGGTGCTCGGCATGTCCGTGCTCGGTACCCGCGTTTGAGCGGTTCGTTCTCGGGGAGGCTCGGCCGTCGCCGTTTTCCGGCGAGCACACGGTGCTGGAGTGTCACGACGGGATCGTGGGTTGTCTGCTGTGACGCTTGTTGCGTAATGCGTTCCGGATGCGCGATCCCAGAAGCTGAACAGCGACAGTCACCGTGATGGCGAGTACGAACGCGGCGATGCCGAGTGGACGTGCGAACACGGCAATCGTGAGGCAGAAGGCCGCGAACCCGACCAGGCCCCTCAGCACGCCCGCCAGTGCTCGCGTGGTCACCACAGACCCGTGTTGCGCATGGACGAAGCCGGCCAGAACGCTGGTCGCGATGGGGAAGGGCGCCAGCAGACCGGTCCAGTCGGGGCCCAGTGCGGTGGATGCCGTGGTGACAGTGAGCACCAGGATGCCCGTGGCGACAGCGCGGCCCGGCAGGTCCCACCGCGGTGGCGGGGACTGCTTCGCCCCAACTGGGTGTTCCGGCTCGGTTTTCGGCTCGGTTTTCGGCTCGGGTTTCGGCATGGACAGCATCGCGACCGCGGTCGCGGCCAGTGCGCACGCGAAGGAGACGAACACCGGGACGTGGACGAAGGACAACGCGAGGTCCGCGCCCAGAACGGCGGTCCAGGTAGTGGCTGTGGTGACGAACCAGCCTGCCCGGCGGGCGACATGGGAGAAAACCACGGCGAACACGGCAAGCGATACGAGCCCGACCAGTGAGGACTTCGCGGCCCCGGTGACGAAGTCCGCGCCATGCTGTTGGTAGGTGATGAACAGAATCGGCCCGGCCACGATCGGGAGTCCGACGAGCACACCCGCGACAGCCGGTCCCCATCGGCGGCCGGCCAAGGCGGACACCACGACCAGCAGGGGCGCCAGGAACAGCTTCAGCAGCAGGAGGTCCACTTGCCAGTAGTCTGCCAGAGGTTCCGCCGCCTGTGAGGGTGGTTGTCACCCGCGCTCATGAGCGAAGAGCCTCGCGAACTTGTGCTTCCATGACTGTCGGCTCGGCGATCGTGGACCAGTCGAGGCCGGAGCACTCGGCGGCGGCGTGCTGGTAGAGGGCGATAGACCCCGCAGCACGAAGAGACCACGGCACGCGCACACAACACACGCTGAGGCACACGCCACGCCGTCGCCGATTTCCGGCAACGACTCAAAACGGCGGCGGTTCCGCGGCCACACGCGGCTCATGCAACGGCGGAGGCGAGCTGTCGTAACTCCGCCCCGTCGGCGTCGTCACCGTAAGAGTGCCGTCCGAGGCAAGCCGGTAAACCCAGCCGGGTTCGTCTTTGAGCCGGTGATCACGGCGACAAAGATCGACCAACTCGTCGGCGTTGGTGTGGCCGCCGAACTGCCACGGCAGCGCATGATCCAGATCGCAGGCCTGCGCCGGCCGATGACAGGCCGGTCTTCGGCACTCACGATCCCGCACCCGCACGAACTCACCCAACCCCGCCGACGGCCGATACCGATCCCGCCCCAGATCCAGCACCTGCCCGGATAACGGATCAGTGATGATCCGACGCAACACCGTATCCGGCCCATTAGCGATCTCACGGGCCAGCGAATCGCGATGCCGAGCCAACTGCGCGACAGCGCGGAACCGGACCGCCTCCAACCGCGTGATCCCCTCCGACGCCGCCTCGGCTACATCCACAGTATCCTTATTCCCCAACATATTCAGCGAAGCATTGACCTCCCCCAAGAGATCCGACTCGGTAATTTCCTTCAATAGCGCCAAAGTCGCATTAGAAGTGTCCACACACAGAACGTACAACCGGCCACCGACAGTTTTCGAAAGCTGCAGGAAATCCGCATCCGGTGAGCACGCGCCGCAGCCCACGCATGTTTCCGGGAGGCGGTGGCACGGGCCGACCGACCCGCGCCACCGTCCCACTCAGCCGAGCAGTGCCCGCATCTCGGTGATCTCGGCCTGCTGACCGTCGATCACCTTCTGCGCCAAAGTCTTCACCTCGGCGTTGTTTCCTTGCCGCAGCACGGTCTTCGCCATCTCGAGCGCACCTTCGTGATGTTCGACCATCATCTCCAGCCACTGCCGGTCGAAGGCGGCGTCCTTGGCCTGACCGAGTTTCGCGAGATCCTCTTCGGTCATCATGCCGGACATCGGGCCGTGCGCGGAGTGCTCGCCCGACGGCGCCACTCCCCAACCTTTCAGCAATCCGGTCAGCTGCTGGATCTCCGGATCCTGCGCCTTCTGGATCCGCGCGGCGAGATCGACGACCTTGGCGTTGCGAGTGCGGCCGTCGACGAGTTTCGCCATCGCGATCGCCTGTTCGTGGTGCGGGATCATCCCTTGCGCGAACATGACGTCGGCTTGGTTGTGCCCGGCCTGCTGTGGGGCGGGCACGCTCATCGTGGACATCGCGTGCCCGCTGGAAGCGGTGTCGGAGCTCGCGCATCCGGTGAGCACGGCGAAGGAGGCCAGGGTGGCGAGCGCCGCCCCGACCGGTTTCCTGCTGGTCATGGTTCTTCCTCGGATCGTTTCGGATAGGGCGGGACGAACCCGCCTGTCACACCCGCAACACGCAAAGGAAGGACAATCTCTCGGGCACCGGTCTCCAGCGCGGCGGATCACGCCCTGAGGCCGGACCACCCGCCGTTCGCGGGCGCCACGTCACCCCGGTCCGTCCATTTCGGACGAGCAGCCAAGTGATGATCAGGAGCACGGCCGCGGCGAGAACCGCGAGACACAGATGCAAACCACTGTGTCCGCCGTCGCCACCGTTGTCGTGCGAAGGAGCGTCCGGACAACACGGGTCCGCCATCGCGACGGCGGAGGTCTCGTGTCCCGCGCCGTGGCCGGATTCGGCGATGACGTGATGCATGCCGACCAGACCCAGTGCCACCACGCACAACAACAGCCACCGCAGGGCGGCCGGGTACGAGGACTGGGTCACCGCTTCACCGTAGCCGGATTCAGGGGGCCGCCGGCCGGTGGGGTTTCGCCGTCGAATGCAGGGCGGGGATGTCGCGATCGATGTGGTCGGCGTGGAACAGCGCTTGCGCGAGCAGCCCGCGGACATGGTCGTTGGCCGCCGAGTAGTACACGAACGTCCCCTCACGACGCCCCTTGACCACTCCGGCGAGCCGCAGTTTCGCCAGATGCTGGCTGACCGCCGTCGGCGCCGCGCCCGCCAGGTCCGCGAGACAGGCGACCGAGGACTCGCCCTGCAGCAGCGCCCAAAGGACTTTGACCCGCGTCGGATCGGCGAGCAGCCGGAAGGTCTCCGCGGCCAGGTGGACCTGTTCCTCGGTGGGCATCTCGAAATCCGGAACCGACTCGTGCATGGCAGGAGGATACCGGTTATCCTTCTGTCTGCGTACCTGCATGACTGCGCAGGTAGCATGACAGTGAGGTGGGAGATGACCGGACACGGGCATGGTCACGGGCACAGCCACGGCCACGAGCCGGGGAAGAGCCGCCTCCGCCAGTTGCTGACGCCGCACAGCCACGACAGCGCCGACCGCGTCGACACCGCGCTCGAGACCAGCAAACGCGGCGTCCGGACGCTGATCTGGTCGTTCGCCGCACTGTTCGTCACCGCCGTCGCCCAGCTCGCGCTCGTCCTGGTCACCGGCTCGGTCGCCCTGCTCGGCGACACGATCCACAACTTCGCCGACGCGCTGACCGCGGTCCCGCTCGGCATCGCCTTCCTGCTCGGCCGCCGCGCCACCACCCGCCGCTACACCTATGGACTCGGCCGTGCCGAAGACCTCGCCGGGGTCCTCGTCGTCTTGCTCATCGCCGCCTCGGCCTTCCTCGCCGGATACGAATCGATCCTGCGGCTGCTCGACCCGCGACCGGTTCAGCATCTGTGGGTGGTCGCGGTGGCGGGGGTCATCGGCTTCGCGGGTAACGAACTCGTGGCCAGGTACCGGATCACGGTCGGCCGCGAGATCGGGTCCGCCGCGCTGGTCGCCGACGGGCTGCACGCGCGGACGGACGGTTTCACCTCGCTCGCGGTCGTGCTCGGCGCGGTGGGGGTCGCGGCCGGTTTCCCGCCGGCCGACCCGGTCGTCGGCCTCGCCATCACGGTCGCGATCCTGTTCGTCCTGCGCGATGCCGCCAAGGAGGTGTTCCGCCGCCTGATGGACGCCGTGGACCCGGCCGACGTCGATCGCGCCGAACGCGCGGCCGCCGAAGTCCCCGGCGTACTCGGCACGCGGGATCTGCGGATGCGCTGGATCGGGCACAGCCTGCGCGCGGAATTGGCGGTGTCGGTCGAGGCCGGGCTGACCGTCACGGAGGCGCATCACCTCGCCCATCGCGTCGAACAGCGGCTGCGCGAGGTCCTGCCGCGGCTCGCGGAAGCGGTCGTGCACACGGAACCGGCGAACGCCCATGAGATCGTCAACGGGTGACGCTGTCCGACGACGACATCCGCGCGGTCCGCGCCCGCGCGCAACTGCTCAGCGCCCCCGCCGCGGACGTACTCGCCGTGGCCAGGGCGGTCGCCGCGATCCAGGCGCAGTCGAGTCCCGCGGCCAGGCTCGCGGTCCGCGCCCGCAGCCGGAGCCTGACCTCGTCGGACGTCGACACGTCTCGCGAGGTGAGCCGCACCTGGCTGATGCGCAAGACGCTCCATCTCGTCCCGACAGCCGATCTCCGCTGGCTGAACCGGCTCTTCGGCCCACGCAACGCCCAGGCAGGCCAGGGACGACGCAGGCAACTGGACCTCTCCGACGAACTCTGCGAACGCGCGCTGAAGCACCTACAGAATCTCTTGCCCGGCAAGGCACTCACCCGGCAGGAGATCCTGAAGGGCTTGGCGGCCAACGGGATCGTGCTCGACGCGACGTCACAGGCGCCACCCCACCTGCTGGCGTACGCGGCCAACCGCGGCTTGATCTGCCGAGGACACGACGACGGAGCGGAGCCGACGTACGTTCTGCTCGACGAGTGGAGCACCGAGGGGAACGATCCGGCCGACCCGCACGCGGAACTCGCCCACCGCTACCTGACCGCGTACGGCATCGCGACGGCCGAGGACTTCAGCACCTGGTCCGGGCTCACGCTCGGTCTCTGCCGCAAGGCCTTCGACGCACTGGATCTCGTGGCCGCCGGCCGCGGCTTCGCGCTCCGGGAGACCGATCTCTCCGCTCCCCCTTGTCCCCCGCGTCTGCTCGGCGCTTTCGACACCTACCTGCTGGGCTACCGGGACCGCGGGCCGCTCCTCGACCCGGCACACGCGAAACGTGTCAACTCCGGCGGCGGGATGATCGCGCCCACCGTACTGGTGGACGGCCGGATCGCCGGGACCTGGCGCGTCAAGCGAACCGCGAAGCTGACGAAGGTCGTCATCGAACCCTTCGCCGCGCTTTCGCGGTCAGCCATCGCCGGACTCGAGTCCGAAGTGGACGATTACGGTCGATTCCTCGGCGAAGCGGCCGTCCTCGTCATTTGAGAGACCGGAAGAATTCCCGTACGTCCGCGATCAGGATCTCGGGCTCCTCCAAGGCGGCGAAGTGCCCGCCACGGTCGACATCGGTCCACCGCACGATCGTGTGCGCGTCCTCGGAGTAGCGCCGGATCCCGACGTCGTGCGCGAAGATCAGCGCCGCTGTCGGTACGCCTGAGTTCTTCTCGACGGCTCCCCAGGTTTCCGCCTGTGCGTAGCCGACGTACGCCGACGATGCCGCCGTGCCGGTGAGCCAGGTGAACATGACGTTGGTCAGCAACCGGTCGCGCTCGATGATCTCTTCCGGCAGCGTCGGACGCGGATGCGTCCACTCGCGGAACTTGTCCATGATCCAGGCCAGCTGCGCGACCGGGGAGTCCACGAGCCCGTAGCCGAGGGTCTGCGGCCGCGTCGACTGGATCGCGATGTACCCGAACTCCTCCCGCATGAACGCTTCGATCCGGTTGACGCGGTCACGTTCGATGTCGGTCAGCGACGCGCGTTCCTCCTCGGACAGGGACATCGGGGGCATCGGCGTCAGTCCACCGTTGACGTGCACACCGATCACCTTGTCCGGCGCCGCCCTGGCCACCTCCGGAGACACGGAAGCGCCGAGGTCACCGCCCTGGACGCCGTAGCGTTCGTAGCCGAGCCGGCGCATCAGCTCCGCCCAGGCACGGCCGATCTTCGGCATGGTCCAGCCGGACTCCGAGACAGGGCCCGAGAAACCGAAGCCGGGCAACGACGGGATGACGAGGTGGAACGCTTCCGCCGAGTCGTCACCGTGCGCCTTCGGATCGGTGAGCGGTCCGACGACGTCGAGGAACTCCACCACCGAACCGGGCCAGCCGTGTGTGAGGATCAGCGGTGTCGCGTCGGCCTCGGGCGAGCGGACGTGCAGGAAGTGAATCCGCTGCCCTTCGATTTCCGTGGTGAACTGCGGAAAACGGTTGATCTCGCGTTCCGCGGCACGCCAGTCGTAGCCGTCGCGCCAGTACTCGGCGAGGCCGCGCAGCCAGGCCACCGGCACCCCCGTGTCCCAGCTGTCGCCAGGGAGCGGAGCGGGCCAGCGCGCGGCGTCGAGCTTCGCGTGCAGTTCGTCCAGCTGCTCCTGGGGGATGTCGAGGTGGAAGGGGCGGATCTCCGTGTTCTCCATGACGCTCACGCTACGAGTAATTGCGGACAGGTTCGGTCCTCGATCGACGAGTCCCTAAGATGCGCTGGTGACGGACAAGTACTTGGCCTACGGCAGGCTCAGCCGCGGCGGGAAGATCCTGTTCATCCGGCGGCGGCCGGGCTCCTTTCTCGGTGGCCGCTGGGAATTGCCGGGCGGGACCGTCGAGCCGGGCGAGCCGCCGTCGGACACCGCGGTGCGCGAGTTCGCCGAGGAGACCGGGCTGACCGTGCGGATCATCGGCGAACGCGGCGCCCACAGCTGGGACGACGTCGAGGGCAGGCCGATGCGGATCCACGCCACGGTGTACGCGCTCGCCGAAGACGAGCCGGGCGAGGTCGTGCTCAATCCCGACGAGCACGACGCCTTCGCCTGGTACACCCCGGAAGAGGCGGCGATGCTCGATCTCGCCGCGCATTTCCGGCGGTCGCTCGAAGACTGAGGAGCTCACACCCCGGCGAGCGCCGGAGCGGCTTGGGCGCTCCGGGTCCGCTCGGCCCAGCGGACCACGGGCCCGATGAGCGCGCCCGCCAGCAGGAACAGCCCGCCCAGTACGACCCAGCCCGCCGCACCGCCCACCAGGATGAGGCCGGTAAGCAGCACCGGGCCGAGCATGCGGGCGATGGCAGTTCCGGCACCGAAGAGCCCTTGGTACTGGCCCTGTTTGCCGTCGGGCGCGAGACCGAAGCCGATTTCCCACGAGCCCGCCGCCTGGGCCATTTCCCCCACCACCTGCAACGCGGCACCCGCGAGCAGGACCAGCGCCGCCGTCCATGCCGAACCACTCATGGCGGAGACCGAGAAGACCAAGCAGGAGAAGAAGAGCAGCGCCCCCGCGTACCGGGCGTAGCGAGAGGCACTGCGCAGGCCGGTCACCCCGCGCGCCACTCGCACCTGGAAGACCACGACACTGGCGGTGTTGAGCACCAGCATCGCCGAAACCAGCCAGCCGGGAGCCGCGGTCCGCGTCGAGATCCACAGCGGCAGGACCAGGCTGAACAGCGGCATGTAGAGCAGCATGATCATGTTGAGCAACGCCAGCAGGGCGTACGGGCGGTCGCGGAGAACGGCCACGGACGGCTCGCCGGTCCGCACGGGCACCGGAGCGACCGAAGGCACCTTGCGAAGGACCAAAGCCGCCGCGACGAAGCTCAGCGCGTCGATGACGAAGACGGTCAGAAAGGCTTCGCGCGTACCGATGGCGAGAGCGATCCCGCCGAGGGCCGCGCCGGTCGCGATCCCGGCGTTCGACATCGCCTGCAACCGGGCACGGAACGTGGTGCGCCCGGCCGGGTCGACCAGCCCGGCGAGCAATGCCTGCCGCGCCGCGCCGAGACCGCATTGGAAGCAGGCGTAAACGCAGGCCGCGATCACGAAGGCCACGACCGAACCGACGAAGAGGAAAGCGGCGACGGACGCCGCCGTCCCCAGCCCCAGGAACACGGCGGTCCCCTTCGGCCCCCGCCGGTCGGCCAGCTGTCCCAGCGCGATCCCGGCGACCGAGCCGACCGCCCAGCCGACGGTGAGGCCGAGGCCGACCTGCTCGGGCGAGAGCCCGACGATCAGGGTGAAGTACAAGGCGGAACTGACGTAGTAGGCGCCGTCGCCGACGGAACTGATCAGCTGAGCCAAAGCCAGTCGTTTCGTGGACTCCATGCACTCAAGCTAGCCGCCGCATTGGCCATATCCCAGTTCCAATTTCGCACGGTTTGATTGGGCCAATGTAGGCTCGGTGGGTGCCGTTCCACATCGGCCTCGACGGCCACACCGATCTGGCCGCGCGGATCTACCGGCAACTCCGCGACGGCATCCTCGACGGACGTCTGCGGCCCGGCGAACGCCTGCCACCGACCAGGGAATTGGCCCGCGAACTCGACGTCTCACGCAACACCGTCGCGGTCGCCTACGAGCGGCTCACGGCGGAGGGTTTCCTCAGCGGGCACGTCGGCCGCGGGACGTTCGTCAGCGCGGATCCCGTGTCGCGGGCGGACCGCGCCGCCCCGGCGGGCGCCGGAGTGCGGCCGTCCGCCCGGTGGCGTGCACTCCCGGCCCCGCTCGGCGCCGATCGGTCCGTGCCCGACTTCGACTTCCGCGTCGGGGCCCCGGATCCGGCCCTGTTCCCGCTGAGGACCTGGCGGCGGCTGGTCGGCCAGGCGCTGCGGCCCTCGTTGCTCCCGCGCTCGGGATACGCCGATCCGGCCGGGCTCGAAGCACTGCGGGTCGCGATCGCCCGGCATATCGGCGCCGCCCGGTCGGTGCGCGCGAGCGGCGAGGACGTCCTGATCACCCAAGGGGCGCAACAGGCTCTCGACCTGATCGGCCGGATCCTGATCGAACCCGGCACGCGCGTCGCCGTCGAAGACCCCGGTTATCCGCCGGCCGAGCGGCTTTTCGCCTCCCTCGGCGCCCGGATCACGAAGGTGCCCGTGGACACCGAAGGCCTCGACGTCACGGCACTCGTCCGAGGGACCCGTCTGATCTATACGACGCCCTCGCACCAGTTCCCGCTCGGCACGCCGATGTCACTCGCCAGGAGGACGGCGTTGCTGGCGTGGGCGGAGCGGAACGACGCGGTGATCGTCGAGGACGATTACGACAGCGAGTACCGGTTCTCAGACCGGCCCCTCGAACCGCTCCAAAGCCTGGACCACCACGGCCGTGTCCTCTACGTCGGATCCTTCTCGAAGACGCTGCTTCCTTTGCTGCGTATCGGTTTCCTGGTCGCGCCCGCCTCGCTGCGGCCGGCCTTGCGGCAGGCGAAACAACTGGCGGACTGGCACGGCGACCTCGTCACCCAATCGGCCATGGCGAGTTTCATCGACGAAGGCCTGCTCGCCCGGCACGTCCGCAAGTCGACTCGGGAATATTCGGTGCGGCGCGAACGGATTCTGGCCTTCGTACGCGACGAACTGCGGGACGAGCTGGAGATCGTGCCTTCGAGCGCCGGGCTTCATTTGTGCGCACCGGTCGCTCCACATGCGACGGTCACTGTGGACGATGTCGTCACGGCGGCGGCGCGCGCCGGGGTGGCCGTCGAAAGCCTGTCCAAGTACGGGGGGACACGCGGCGGTCTGGTGATCGGTTACGGACTGGTCGGCGCCGAGCGGATCGATGAAGGACTTTCCCGGCTCGGCACGTGCGTTTCGGCCGCCCGGGTGTCGTGAGAGGGAACCTCACGGCACTTTCCGGCTTGAACCTCCCTTTCACGACCTCCGAGCGCGAGGGGCGTGGAGAAACTGTCGTACCCCGGTGGTCTCCTCTTCCCAGGCGACAGCGGGCCCCGGCCGGGGCCCGCGCGCGGAAACGAGGAGGAAGTCCCATGGCCGGAGAAACGGTGCTCACGGTGATCGGCAATCTGACGACCGACCCGGAACTGAGGTTCACCCCGTCGGGCGCGGCGGTCGCGAACTTCACGGTCGCGTCGACCCCGCGCGTGCTGGATCGCGCGAGCGGGGAATGGCGAGACGGCGACCCGCTGTTCCTGCGCTGCACGCTGTGGAAGCAGGCCGCGGAGAACCTGACCGAATCACTCACCCGGGGCACCAGGGTCATCGTGCAAGGCAGGCTGAAGCAGCGATCGTTCGAAACGAAGGAAGGTGAGAAACGGACGGTGGTGGAACTCGACGTCGACGAGATCGGCCCGTCACTGCGCTACGCCACGGCGAAGGTGAACAAGGCGGGCCGCAGTTCGGGCGGCACCCCGTCGGACGGCGCCTGGGAGCGAACGCCGGTGACCGCCGGGAGCCCGGAACCGCCGTTCTGAACCCCGCGCCGGGGTTAAAGTGGCCGGATGAGCACCGAAACCCTGGAAAACGTCGAAGGCCGCGACATCGGCTCCGGGATCTCGATCATCCGCGAGCGGACCGACGTCGACGGTGCCGGACCGAAGCTGCACCGGCATCCGTACGGCGAAACGTTCGTCATCCTCCGCGGCCGGGCGAGGTTCACCATCGGCGCGGCCGAACGGGAGGGTGGCGCGGGCGAGGTCCTCGTCGTGCCCGCGGACACCCCGCACAAGTTCGCCGTGATCGGACCGGAAGTCTACGAAGCCGTCCACATCCACGAAAGCGACCATTTCATCACCGAGTGGCTCGAATAAATTCTGTCGCACACAAGAAAACCGTTCCGGGGCTAGACTCCGACGACGTGCTCGTGGCCGGCGGGCACCCGAGGCGACGGGAACCGGGAACTGTGACCGACGTGGCGGACCGTAGCGGTGATCCAACCCGCCAGGTGGACAGATTCGACCAACGACGTGCACAGCTGGCGATGTCGGCTCTGGTCACGTTGTCCGAACTCGGCTATGCCCGCACGAGCCTGCGGGAGATCGCGCAGAACTCCGAGTTCTCCCACGGTGTACTGCACTATTACTTCCGGAACAAGGTCGAGCTGATCACCTACTGCGTCAAGCAGTACAAGGCCGAATGCGTCACCCGGTACGACCGGATAGCCGAGACCGCGAAAACGGCCGAAGAACTGAAGCTGGCCTTCAGCACCGCGATGGTGGCCACGCTGCGCGAAGACGCCCGGCTGCATCGGCTCTGGTACGACCTGCGCAATCAGAGCCTGTTCGAAAAGGTGTTCCGGGCCGACGTCCTGGCCATCGACGAGACACTCGAAGGAATGATCTGGCGGATCGTCGCCCGGTATGCGGAACTGCTCGGCAAGCCGCTGGATCTGACTCCGTCCACGACGTACGCGCTCTTCGACGGCCTGTTCCAGCAAGGCCTGTTGAAGCACCTCGCCGGCCGGGAAGACGCGGCGAAGTGCCTTCAGGATTCGGTCGAGCAGGTCCTGGCGAAGATCTTCACCACTTGACGGTCGGATACCAGATGACGCCGGTCCGGCCCAGCACCCGCAGATCCCAGTACAGCAGGGTGAACGTGCCGGCGACCAGTAGCGCGGCACCGGTCACCACGGCGATCCTCGCGGGCTTCGCGAGCATCCACCGCTGCAGCCGCCCTCCCGTCCCATGGGTCAACAGGAGGAACAACAACGACATGACCAGGATGTTGCCGACCGACTGCAGCGCGAAGGCGGCGGCGCCGTAGAGGACGTTGTGGCTTTCGGCCGCGCTGCGGAACATGATCCGGAACAGCGGGAACGGGCGGCCGATCAGGAATCCGCCGATGAGCGCGCCCATCAGGACGAGTGGTGCGGGCGGGAAGCGGCGCGTGAGACCGGCGATCGGGTTGCGGACGATGCCGACCGAAGCCAGGCCCAGCACGATGAACACGATCCCGATCACGCCGTAGACGATCATCGACTGGATGTTGCGCGGTGTGAGCCCGCCCGGCGAGGACGCGGTCGAGAACTGCGGCATCCGGGTGCCGACGAGCGCGACGATGACGCCGTACACCACGGAAACGGTCAGCATGCCCGCCGCGATCCAGCCCAGCGGCTTCATCGTGTCGACGAACTTCGGCCGCCCGGCGGTCTTTCCGCCGACGAGCGGGGCGACGGCGCCGAAGGCGGCGATGTTGCAGGCGGTGAACGTTCCGGCGAGTCCCGAGACGAAAGCGAAGAACGTCCCGGCCAGCACTCCGCCGATCGGGGTCTCTTTGGCGTTGTGTCCCAGCAGGGTGTTGGCCACGCTGTCGCCGATCACACTGTCCACAAAGGGCGCGGACCAGAGCACCGTCAGCAGGAAGCCGGCGAGGACGGACCAGCACACCACTCGCCACCGGTGTTCCGGATACGGTCCGGAACCGAGGAAATTCGCCTGTGGGGCAACGGGAACGCGTTCGGTGACGGACATGCGGACCTCCAGCGGCAGATGGCTTCCCCCGGGATCCGGGATCCCTCGTGCTCATCGTCGTTCCACCACCGGAGGCGCGCCACCTCCAAAGTGCCGATCTTCGTTTGGTCCGACCGGCTCCGGGTAATCCTGATTCACCGGTACGGCGGGTGCCACCGAGCGAGCCGATCCGCTACGGCGGCCCCCGCGACGTACTAGGTCGTGTCCACCTTGGTCCGGAACGGATACTCTCCTTCGAGCCGTTGCAGTTGGGCCGTCAGCTCGCCGATGCGGACCTCGTACTCGCGGCGCAGCGATTCGCAGCTCATGATCATCGAGCTGTAGCACCGCAGATCGTCCTGTTCCAGCGATCCGTCGCGGAACGCCGTCCAGAACACCAGCGCGGCCGAAATGAGCATCACGAAGGCGACCAATACCGCCAGCAGGAAGGCGAGACTGTCGAGCCCGCTCAGCTCGCCTTCGGTGTAGACCCGGACGAACATCACCGCCGCGATCAGCGCCACCAGCACCACCACGGCCAGCATGCCGAGCTTCGACCCGCGGGACAGCGTGCGCCAGGTGAGCCGTCGCCGGTCGTCCTTGTTCTCCCGCTGGTTGTGCCCGAGGTGGTACAGCGCGGTCGCCGCGCCACCGGTGGCCAGCACCGAGATCACGAAGCTGATCACCAGCTGCAGACCGAGCGGGTTCGTCCAGTCGACATTGAACACCGAACTCGCCAGCCAGAGCATCACCGGGAAGTCGACCACCACCAGCCCGAAGAGGGTGAGTGCCTTCGCCGACCGCGACACCCGGTAGTGCCGCAGGCTGCCGCGTAGTTCGTCGGTGTCGATCTGCTCGGTCAGCATCTCCGCGCGGTGTTTGGCCTCGTGCACGGTCATGAACTGCCCTCGTGGCCCGATCACCGGGGTGCGCAGGACGCGGTCGGCGGCGAGCTTCAGTTCCGTGATCCGCGCGCCCAGCCTCCCCCGCGTCCCGGCGGCCGCCCGCTGGTAGTCGTCGTGATATTCCTCCACCGCCGCCCGGGGTTGGGGCAGACGGGGCGTGATCCGGTCCAAGCCGTCCATGACTGTTTCCTCCCTCTTTCTCAGTACGTGATGTCGACCCGGCGCATCTTCACGGCGACGCCTTCGTCGAAGGCACCGCCGGACATCGCCGTCATCCCTGGCGCGGTCCCCCCTCCACTCGAATCGATCGGACCTTCCACTCCGGCCGCCCGCAGCGCGCCCGCCACCGCGTTCGCCCGCGCGGCGGACAGTTCGGCCCTGCCCTGTTCGGTCGAACCCGGCGGATCCGCCGTGAACCCGCGGACGACGACCTTCGCCGACGGCCGCTCGGCCCGTTTCGCGACGATCCTCGCTGCCAGTTCCGCCAGAACCCCTTGTGCCGCGGGAGAAAGCGCGGCCGAGTCACCGCCGAAACCGAGGACGTCGTTGGACAACGTCGTCTTGGTCGTCCCGTCCGGCCCGCTGACCGAGACGATCCCCGGTACCGGGACCTCCGGCGTCGGGACGGTCCCGTTCGGCGGGCCCTCCTCGGGCCTCGCCTCGTCGACGACGCATTCGGCGGCACCCGCCGCGCGGCAGATCTCCCGCCAGTACGCGGTGAGCCGTTCCCTGGTCGGCAGGGAGAGCGGCGCCTGACGGCCCGCGGTGGCGCCGAGCCCCGTCATCACGAACCGACGGCCGTCGAGCCGCGGCAGGAGACCACGTGTCTTCAGTTCCGCCGCCAGCGCGGCCGGTTCGAGCTGCCATCCGGTGCGCCGCAGGTCGAATCCGCCCGCGGTCGACAGGCCGCTGCTGATCACGACGAGCGTCCCGTGCCCGGCGCCGCGGACGGCGTTGTCGATGCCCGAAAGCAGGTCGACGCCGGAATGCGTGGCCGCCAGTCCGCCGACGGCCTCGGCGACCCGCCGGACGTTGCCCTCGATGAGGCTTTCCCGCTGCAGCCCGTGCTCGACGGCGCCGTTGGCCCGGCGCGGCGTCAGCGGGAAGGTGCGCGCGGTGTCGCCGTCCGCCGTGGTCACGATGGCGAGGCTGCCCTTGCCGTTCTTCCCGTCGGTGGCGTCCCGGCTGTGGGCGGCCTCATCGAGCAGGCTTTCGATCCCCCGGGGCAGTGACGGACGAGGCTCGTTCGAGCTGGCCGAGGCGAGGATGACGATCCGTTCCCCGTCGCCCCCGGCCGCCCCAGCCCGGCTTCCGCAGGCGCTGACCAGCGACGTCACCAGCGCGGTGAGGATCAAAAAGATCGGTGGTGCGGCTTGCGAACGCTTCATGACGACCTCCCCGACTTTGAAGGCAAGCCCAGTGTGGCAGTTGCCGGTAACAAGCGTCAATTGCCAATCGATGTAGGCAGTTGGCAGAGACGAACTTGTGAGATACCCAACCCCTCCCCAGGTCACACTGGTTCGAATGAGTGAACAAGCCCTGCAGGGAGTCGTGACCGCACCACGAGGATGCGGCGGTATGCTCCCGCCGAGAACTACCAGGCTGCTATGACGGCAATAGCCGCCATAGCAGCCCCGGAGCCATGGCAAGTGCCGATGCGAACGGAGTAATCTATTCCGATGAGTGGTCCGGTGCCCGGCGTGGACGGCGTCCGCAGTGCCCTCGTGCGGCTGCGAACGCGGACCGGACTTAGCGCGGAGAGGTTGCGCTCCACCGAGGTCGGGGTCCGGCCGATCCTCGATCTCCCGGTGGTCCGGCAGATCGTGAACACCACGGACAAATCCGAACCCGAGGCCGCCCTGGAAGCGGTGCGGAGGATCGCCGGTCAGCTCCCGACCGAAGACCTCGTGATCGTCGACATGGCACTCTCTCTCGGCCTGCTCGCGAAGCGGTTTCCCGACGAGCCCCAGATCGAGACCCTGTACGCGGCCGACGTCGGTGAACGCCGCGAGCGTCTGGTGGAACTGTGGGAGCCGATCCACCGGTTACTCGGCGCGAACGTCCCGGAGCGGCATCTGACCGTGCGGGCGCTCCGGTCCACCCTGGAAAGCGCCGCCATCGCCAAGCTGGCCGAACTCTGTGTCAGCAGTTCCGTTCTCGACGTGGCCTTCCCCGAACCCGGCACCTCGAAGGACACCACGACCCGCGCGGCGACCGTGAGCGTGATCGGCTCGGCCGTGATCGACCACATCTACGTCGTCGACCACATCCCTTCCCCGGGGTCGTCGACGCCGCTGATCTCCTACGAGACCCACCCCGGCGGCAAAGGCCTCAACCACGCGGTGGCCAACGCCCGCCTGGGGATGGACGTGCACATGATCACCGCGGTGGGAGACGACCAGCCCGGCCAGACGCTGCTGGACTACATGGCCACCGAAGGCATGCGGCTGAACCTGGTCAAGGTGGTGCCGAACGCCAAGACACCGGTGGTCGGCGTGTTCATGACCCGCAGCGGCGGCGCGGTCCTGCTGCCGTGGATGAACGAAGGCGAGATCCGGCTCGACCCGGCCGACTTCCACACCCACTCGCTGCGCAACGTCCTCGAAGCGTCGGACGCCGTCGTGATCACCTTCGAACAGCCCATCGCGGCCACCCGTGAGGTGCTGCGAGTGCTCAGCAGCCTCAAGAAGAAGCCGTTGATCGTGGTCCGGCCGTCCCCGCCGATCGCCAGTCCCCAGTTCCTGTACGAACATTTCTCCGACATCGACTACCTGGTCGGCACCCAGTGGGAGCTGCGGGAGCTTCTTTCGGGAGCCAGCGACGAGATCACGACGGAGTCGCTGGCCGCGAGCCTGCTCATGCTCGGCGTGCACGGCGTCTGCGTCACCGAAGAATTCGGCTGCATGGTGCGGTCGGAACATCTGCGGGCGGACATCGCCCGCTTCCCGACCGCCTTACGGGACACCCCCGGAGCGCGGGAGGCCTTCAGCGCCGCGTTGATCCACCGCTTGCTGCTGAAGGACCGCAAGATCGACCAGTCCGATCTCGAATGGGCGACCGCGGCCATGACCGCCGCCCAGTCGTTCGGCGGGGTCGCGGATTCGATGCCGTTGGCGCAGCAGGTCGACCGCGTCCTCAAGGTGACTCCGGGGCACGAGAACGATGACTGAGCAACTCTTCGTCGAGCATTCACTCAGCCGGACCGGTGGCACCGGTTTCCGGGTCCGGGTCCTCGACAACGAGACAATGGACAATCCCCCGGTGGCCGCGATCTACGGCGAACCGGCCGACGATTGCCTGGTCCGGATCCATTCGCGCTGCGTCTACTCCGAGATCCTCGGCTCGGTCGACTGCGACTGCCACGACCAGGTGCTCCAGGCGAAGGTACTGATCACCGAAGCCGGTACCGGCGTGATCATCTACCTCGACCAGGAGGGGCGAGGAGCCGGTCTGCTCGCCAAGGCACGCGGGTACGTCTACAGCCAGCTGCACCAGGCCGACACCTTCGCCAGCTACCGCGCGCTGCACCTTCCCGCCGACTCCCGCGACTACACGCCCGCCGCCGAGCTGCTGGAAAGCCTGGGCTTGACCCGGGTCACCCTGCTGACCAACAATCCCGAAAAGGTGAAGGCACTGGAGTCCCGTGGGATCATCGTCAAACGCGAGCCGTCGATCGTGCCGGTGAGTGACACGGCTCGCGCGTACCTGGAGGCCAAGCGCGAGCAAGGCCACCTGATCCCGAGTCTGACCGACAGCTGAGCCACCGGATCCGCGGAGGACGATGGACTTCGACGAGGTCGCGGACGAGCTCTACGCCGGCGATCCGGCCGAGTTCGTCACGGTGCGCAACCAGCGAGCGAAAGAGGCCAAGGCGGCGGGCGAGGCCGCCTTGGCCGCACGTATCCGCGCGCTGCGGAAGCCCACGCTCGCGGCCACGATCCTCAACCGCCGGGCGGGTTCCCCCGAACTGACGGAATTGGCCCGGCTGGGCGAAGAGCTACGGAAGGCGCATTCGGCGCTGGCCGGAGCGGACCTGCGCAAACTCACCCGGCGGCGTCAGGAACTGGTGAACCAGGTCCTGCACGAGGAACGCTCGATGAGCGAGCCGGTCGCCCGCGAAGTCGAAGCGACCCTCGAAGCCGTCGTGGCCGACCCGGAAGTGGCGGCGCTGGCCTTGGCCGGACGGCTGAGCACCGGCGCGGACAGCGCGGGCGACCAGTGGTTGACGAGCGGGTTCACCCCGCGACCGAAGCGGGAACCCGCCACGGAGCGGGAAAAGCCCGCCACGGTGTCGCATTTGGACGATCGACGTAAGGCGAAGCAAAAGGCCGCCGCCGACGCCGCGTCGAAGGCCGAAGAGGAGCGGACCGCGAAGGCCCGCGAAGAGGCCGAGCGCGAACAGAAGCGGCTGGCGGAGTTCAACCGGCTCCGGCGCGAGGCGGCCGATCTCGCGAAAGCCTGCAAGCAAGCGGAAATCGACCTCGCTCGCGCCGAACGCCGTGCCGAGAAGAGCACGGAGAAGGCGAACGATCTCCGGCGGCGGCTCGCCGACGCCGAACTCGAGGAAGAGGCGGCGAACGGCGAGACCACCGCCGCCCAGGCCACTTTGGACGATCTGCGCTCCGAAGCGAAGCGGATCGATGAGGCTCTCGAAGGGTTCTAGAGACGCCGCGTTCAGCCGGCTGCTTGCGACAAGCGGGCTCGCGTGGCGGTCACCCGCCGCCCGTACGGCGTCTTCCCGCCCGGCTTGTACACCGACAGCACGGTCATCGTCAGGTACATCGTCGTGGACACGATGATCGGGTAGAACCCGTCCGGCCGCCGTCCCGTCTCGACGAACACTCCGTCCACAGTGGACTCGGTGAGCGCGGCCAGTTCCCGCAGGCCCGGCAGCAGCGAGAACAGGGTGAGCCCCACCGCGACCAGGGTCAGCACCAGTTTGATCGCGACCCATTTGTACCGGATCAGCCCCCATTTCGTGCCGACGCTGAGCACGAGCCCGCTGGCCAGGGCGATCAGGCTCACCGGCAGCAACAGATAGCCGCCGATCCGATCCATCATGAGGATGGCCGCGTGCTGGAGACGGGGGTCGTCGGTGAACACGGAAATGAAGGTCAGGACCGCGTTCACCAGGGTGATCCCGAGCCAGCCGACGGACGAAACGACATGGACGACGAGGACGAGTTTCCGCCACCGCGGGGTGAGCGTCATCGGTGGTCGCCGCACTGTGGAAGTACTCATGCGACCAGTGTTTCCGTGCGCGGAGCCCCCGTCGTCCGTCGTGGAGCGGCACGTGTCCTACGTAGCGCGGAGTATGAGTCCCCGGACGTACGCGGCTTGCCCGGCGTGCTGGAGATCGTCGGAAAGCACGCTGACCAGGCGTACCCCGAGGGTGACCGGCGGATCCCACGCTTCGTCGACGATACGGTCGAGAGCGGCTTCGTCGAGGCCTGCCACCCAGGCCGTCGTCGCCTCGTGCACCTCGTCGTAGTACCCGGTCAGCAGCTCGGCGGAGTCGACCCGGACCGCGTCGACGTCCTCGGGGCGATGCCCGTACCCGATGTCGGCCGCCGGGAACGGCAGCCCGAACCGGTCCAGCCAGCCCCGCGAGGTCCAGATCTGCTCGGTGCCCATGAGATCGGCGACGTGATCGTCCTGCACCCGTGCCAGATGCCAGACCAGCCAGGCGATCGTGTTCGCCTCCGGGCCCGGGCTCGCGACCAGCTGCTCGGCGTTCAGCCCCTCGACGGCGGCGTGCACGACCTCTTGGACGCGGCCGAACCCGTCGGCCACCACTTCGGCCAGTTTCATCGAATCCCCTTCCTGCGTCTCCCGCCCACGATGCCACCGCCAGGTGACCCCTGCCTTACGACCTTGACTTATATAAGTCCAGGCCGTGATAGTTGCCGGATGCACGCGTTCGACGTCCTCGGGGATCCGGTGCGCCGCCGGATCCTGGAACTGCTGGCGGGCGGGGAACAGAGTTCCGGCGACGTGACCACGGTGGTCCGCGCCGAGTTCGGGATCTCGCAGCCCGCGGTCTCCCAGCATCTGCGCGTCCTGCGCGAGAACGGCTTCACCACCGTCCGCGCCGAGGGCACGCGGCGGCTGTACTCGGTGGATCCGGGGCCGCTCAAGGAGATCGATGGCTGGCTGGAGCAGTACCGGCGCTTCTGGACCGGGCCGCTCGACGCGCTCGCCACCGAGATCGCCCGCGGCCGCCGCGAACGCCGGAAGGCCGCCGAAGACAACGGCTAGGCCGTGTCCTGTAAGTCATGTTCGCGGTCTTCGCGCCCAGGCGGCCCCTGCCGGCACGGGCGGATGCGCCCGAGTACAACCCGGTACGAGGGCGATCCGCCCGTACCGTCAGGAACCACCTGGATCACGAAGCCCATCGAACAGACTTACAGGACACGGCCTAGGCTCACCCCATGCGCAAGTCGTGGGGGCGCGCGGTGGTGGTCGCCGTCGCGAGCGTCGTCATCGTGCTGGGACTCGTTTTCGCGGTCACGGTGCGCGGTGGGCAGGGCGAGGGAGCGCAGTGGCTCTCGGTCGAGCAGGCCCCGCGGACCACGCCGCGCACGCCGTCCTATTCGACTGCCGCACCCGCGCCCACGACCCGGCCGACGTTGACCGTCGACAGTGGCTGTCGGCTGGGACAAGGCCCGTCCGAGCTCGCCCCGGTCCCCGGGGCGACCACCCGACGGGTGAACGCCGCCTGGGACCGCGTCGAACGGTGGCTCGAGGACAACGCGCCGACGACGGCGGCCACCCTCCGTCCGCCCGCGACGATCGCACGAATCGCCGAGACACAGCGGAAGACCGGCGTCGCCCTCCCCGCCGAACTCGTCGCCTTCCTGCTGCGGCACGACGGCGTCTCCGGCATCGGCGAGAGCTTCGCTTTGCCCCCGTTCCACCACCTCGCGGCCACGGATACCGTCACGAACGAGGCAAAGGTCCTGTGCGAAGTGCTGATCTCGAGCGGATCGGACGACAGCGTCGGCTCCTGGTGGCACGGGCGGTTCGTGCCCGTCGCCGTGGACGGCGGCGGTGACGGCCTGTTCCTCGATCAGCGCACCGGCACCGGACGCCTCGGTGAATGGAACCACGAGGGATCAGTGCGCTTCGACGGATGGCCGGGGACGCTCACCGAACTACTGGAACAGACCGCGACCGCGCTCGAGACCGGCGGGAAGGTCCTCGACGGCTATCGGCCGGTCGTCACCGGAAACCGGGCGCTGGACTGGGATTTCCCGCGCTGAGGAGCGCGGGCGCGGTCACTGTCGGACCCCGCCCCTAGAATCGGCCGGGTGGCAGCCCCCGACATCGGTACCTCGGAAGCCCTCGAAACGCTGAACCGGGTTTTCGGTTACGACAGCTTCCGCGGCGAACAGCACGCCATCGTCGAACACGTCATCGCAGGCGGTGACGCGCTCGTTCTCATGCCCACCGGCGGTGGGAAGTCGCTGTGCTACCAGATCCCCGCCCTCGTCCGGCCCGGCGTCGGCGTGGTCGTGTCGCCGCTGATCGCGTTGATGCAGGACCAGGTGGACGCGCTGCGCAACCTCGGCGTGCGCGCGGGTTTCCTCAACTCGACACAGGACTACGCCGAGCGCAACCGGGTCGAGGCCGCGTTCCTCTCCGGCGAACTCGATCTGCTGTATTTGGCACCGGAACGGCTCTCGGTCGAATCGACGGTGCGGCTGCTCGATCGCGGCAAGATCTCGCTGTTCGCGATCGACGAGGCGCACTGCGTCTCCCAGTGGGGCCACGACTTCCGGCCCGACTACCTGATGCTGTCGGCGGTACACGAACGCTGGCCGGACGTGCCGAGGATCGCGCTCACCGCCACCGCCACCAAGGCGACGCACGCGGAGATCGCGTCCCGGCTCAACCTCGAGAACGCGCGGCATTTCGTCGCGAGCTTCGACCGGCCGAACATCCAGTACCGGATCGTCGGCAAGAACTCACCGCAGCGCCAGTTGCTGGAACTGCTGCGCACCGAGCACAAGGGTGACGCGGGGATCGTCTACTGCCTGTCCAGGAACTCGGTGGAGAAGACCGCGGACTTCCTGGTGGAGAACGGGATTCCGGCGGTGCCCTATCACGCCGGACTGGACGCGCGGACAAGGGCGAAGCACCAGTCGCGGTTCCTGCGCGAGGACGGGCTGATCGTCGTCGCGACGATCGCGTTCGGGATGGGCATCGACAAACCGGACGTGCGGTTCGTCGCGCATCTGGACCTGCCGAAGTCGGTCGAGGGCTACTACCAGGAGACAGGCCGCGCGGGCCGGGACGGGCTGCCTTCGACGGCGTGGCTGGCGTACGGCCTTCAAGACGTCGTGCAGCAGCGCAAGATGATCGACATGTCGGAGGGGTCCGAGGCGTACAAGCGGCAGCTGAGCGCCCACCTCAACGCGATGCTGGCCTTGTGCGAGACGGTCGAATGCCGTCGCGTGCAGGTGCTGAGCTACTTCGGGCAGCGAAGCGAGCCGTGCGGCAACTGTGACACCTGCCTGGCGCCGCCGGAGACCTGGGACGGCACGATCCCGGCGCAGAAGCTCCTCTCCACCATCGTCCGGCTGCAGAACGAGCGGCGGCAGAAGTTCGGCGCGGGTCAGATCATCGACATCCTGCTCGGCAAGTCGACACCGAAGGTGACTCAGCACCGGCACGATTCACTGAAGGTCTTCGGGATCGGCACGGAACTGAAGGAACCGGAGTGGCGGGCCGTCGTCCGGCAACTGCTCGCGCAGGGACTCGCCGCCGTCGAAGGCGACTACGGCTCGCTCGTGCTCACCGAGGGCAGCGCCGAGGTCCTGAACGGGCAACGGAAGGTCCAGCTACGGCGCGAGCCGGAGCGGGCGGCCAAGGCGGCGGCGCGGTCCAGCTCGAAGAAGGCCGCGGCCGCCGAGATGCCCGCCGAAGCGGCACCCGTGTTCGAACTGCTGCGTTCGTGGCGGGCCGCGGCGGCGAAGGAGCAGGGAGTGCCCGCGTACGTGATCTTCCACGACGCGACCCTGCGCCAGATCGCCACCAAACGACCCGCCACGCTGCAGGAGCTGGGTACGGTCAGCGGCGTCGGTGAGAACAAGCTCGCGAAGTACGGCGAGCAGATCCTCGAGACACTCTCAGCCGAGAACTAGTGCTCGTAGGGGCGACGGGGCGGCCGTCCGGTCATCCCGTCGACCTTGCGCACCGCGCCGTCGATCTGGTTGTGGTACTTGCCCTTCGTCTTGTGGTCGACGAAGGTCGCGGCCTTGTTCACGACCTTGGAGACCTTCTCGGGGTTCTTCCGCACGTAGGCGCGCACGGCCCCGGCGGTGCCGGCCAGGGCGGTCAACTTCCGCAGTAGAGGCACTGTGGTCCCTTTCCTCGGGGTCGTCTGGTGTCCTGCTCAACGACCGGTGGTGGTCATCGGGTTCCCCGTAGCGCGCCAAATCACTCATTTCGGATACAAATGCCCGGCCGGACCGGCGGAAAACGGGGCGCGCGCACGGCGGACGGCCAGTAGGTTCAGGCTCATGCGGGATCTTTCGCTGCTGCCCAAGGCACATCTGCACGTCCATCTCGAAAGCACCATCCGGCCGGACACGCTCCGTGACCTCGGCGACGCGAACGGTATCGCCGTCCCCGCCGAACAACCCGTGTTCGACGGATTTCGCGCGTTCGGTGACTACAACGGGCTGATTCGCTCCTGTCTGCGGCGGCCGGAGGACTTCGAACGGGTGGCGCGCGAGTTCTGCGAGGACCAGGTCGCGGACGGCGTCCGCTACGCCGAAGTCACCTTCACGGCGGCGTCACACGGCGAACGGCTCGACGAGCCGGACATGCCGCTCGCTTCCGTCCTCAAAGGACTCTCGATCGGTGCGGCCGAACACGGGCTGACCACCCGGGTGATCCTGGACCATTCGCGCCGCCGGTCGGTCGAACGCGCCCGGCGCACCCTCGACCTCGCCCGCCGGTACGCCCCGGACGGGGTGATCGCGATCGGCCTGGCGGGTGAGGAGAAATATCCGCTCGCGCCGTTCGCGGGGATCTGTGACGAGGCCGAGGAAGCCGGGCTGCACCTGATCCACCACGCCGGGGAGGACGCCGGCCCGGACAGCATCCGCGAAGCGCTCGACCTCGGGCACAGCGAACGGATCGGCCACGGCATCCGGATACTGGAGGACGTCGCGCTGGTCGCCGAGGTGCGGGAACGCGGTATCGCGCTGGAGGTCTGCCCTTCGTCGAACGTGACGATCGGGCTCGTGCCGTCATTCGAGGAACATCCGCTCCCCCGGCTGGTCGACGCCGGGCTCGTGGTCACCCTCAGCACCGACGTCCCGTCGATCACCGGGACCACGCTGACCGACGAGTTCCTGCGGACCCGGGAGGCGTTCGACTACGACGACCTCGCGCTCGCGGGTCTCGCACGGGCTTCCGTCGACGCGTCCTTCGCGCCCGCCGACCTGAAGCGCTCGATCCACGCGGAGATCGACGCCTGGCTCGCCTGACGCGTGGGCTTCACAACTTCTCCACAAGCGTCACGTACCGTGGAACCGGTGACCGCTTCGTCCCCTTCGACCCTGGACCTGATGGACCAGTGGCAGCCGGCGCCCAAAAAGCGCGGCCCGCGTGGCTGCGTGATGCTCGCACTGCTGGTCGTGGGCGCCCTCGTGGCCGGTGCCGTCTGGGTGGTGGTCAGCATCAGCGACCGCGAGCCGGTGCCGGTCAAACCCGAGTTCGTCGTCCCCGCCCTCAAGCCCGCGCCGCGTTCGGCGATCCCCGGTGACGCCGGACCGCTGCCGGCGGAGCCCGCGAAGGACGCCTGGATCGCAAAGGTGTCGGAGAACACGGACGTCCCTTCGCGCGTGCTGCGCGCCTACGTGAACGCGGCCGAGAAGACCGCGTCGACCACACCTCGCTGCGGAATCACCTGGGCGACCATCGCCGGGATCGGCCGGACGGAATCCCAGCACGCCCGGCACGACGGCTCCCGCGCCGGCGAAGACGGCGTCGTGACACCGCCGATCATCGGCATCCCGCTCGACGGCTCGCCAGGTGTACTGGCCGTCGTCGACACCGACAAGGGCGCCCTCGACGGCGACCCGAAGTGGGATCGCGCGGTCGGCCCGATGCAGTTCCTGCCCGCCACCTGGAAGCGGTACGGCGTCCGCGCGAGCGGTGACGGCGCCGCGCCGGACCCGCAGAACATCGACGACGCCGCGATGACGACAGCGCGCTACATGTGCGCGAAGGGCGGCGACCTCGGCAAGCCGACCGGCTGGTGGAACGCGGTGCTGACGTACAACAACTCCGCCCAGTACGGGCAGGAAGTGTTCAGCAACGCCGACGCCTACGGCAAGGCCGCCCTGAAGCCCTAGGCAGGCAAGAGCCGCGTGACCAGCTTGGTCAATTGGTGCACGTTCCGGCATTCGTGCATCTCGACGACCTCCGCGTACGCATGCGCTTCGGAGTCTCCTGTGGACCACAGCGCCGTCCGCTCGGGATTGAGCCAGTACGTATGCCTTGCCGCGGCGGCGATTCCCCTTACGGCGGCCAGATTCGGGTCGCCGCCGTTGGTCCTGGCGTCACCGAGGATCAGTACGGACGTCTTGGGCCCCACGGCGTCCGAGTACCGCTCGGCGAACTCCCCCAGCGCGTGCCCGTAGTCGCTGTGACCGTCCCATCGGGTGAGTTCGGCGTCGGCGAGGATCCGCGCGCCGAGATCCTCGGGGTCGGCGGCGCCGGTGTCGACGAGGTGGGTGATCTCGTCGCACGCGTCGATGAACGCGAAGACCCGCACCTTGCTGAACTGATCCCGCAGAGCCTGAACGAGCAGCATGGTGAAGTTGGCGAATCCGGCCACCGAGCCCGACATGTCGCACAGCAGCACGATTTCCGGCCGCCCCGGCCGGTGCCGACGGTACGACGGCCGCATCGGGACGCCACCGGTGGACAGCGAACGCCGCAGCGTCCGGCGCAGGTCGATCTGCCCGCGCGCGTGCCGTCGGCGGCGAGCGGCCAGCCGGGTGGCGAGCTTGCGCGACAACGGCTGCACGACGCGGCGGAGTTCGGCGAGTTGCGCGCGGCTGGCCAGCAGGAAGTCGACGCGGTCTGCGGCCGGCGGGACGGCGTGCCGCGAAACCCGTTCCCGGCCACGGACTTCGGCGACCCTGCGACGCGCTTCGGTCCGCACCATGCCACGGAAGCCCTCCACCCGCCGCCGGACGTCGTCGCGGTCCAGCCGGTCGGTGAAATCGGTCAAAGCTCCCGCGCGGATCGCTTCGAGCACCCGCACCACGAGCGTCTGCGGCTGAAGCCGTTCCAGGGTCTGGTGCGCCGACCAGCCACCGGACCCCGCCGTACCGCTGCCGTACTCCCCCAGCATGTCGACGGCGAGCCCGGCCAATTGCGTCAGTTCGGTCTGGTCGTCGGCGGCCAGCGCCGAGGCGAGCCGCTCGCGCAACGCGGCGAGATCCTCGACGGGATCCTGCGACGGCGCGCCGATCCCGAGCGGGAAGTAGATGTCGAAGGTCGCGTCGAACACCGCGCGCTGACCGCCGCGCCGGACCAGCGCCGCCGCGAGCCCTTCCCGCATCTGCTCGCGTGAGGCCAGTCCCAGCACTTCGAGTGCCGCGGCGGCGTCGACCGTCTCACTGGGACCGGCGGGAATCCCGTGTTCCCGCAACGCTTCCACGAACTCGACGAGCCTGCCCGGCACGCCGCTCACGAGTCGAGGACCTTGCCGAGTTCCAGCCGCGCGTCCGCCTTCACGACGTCTTCCTGGTGTTTGAGGATGACACCGAGGCTCGCGCGGACGACGTCCTCACCGAGACTGTCCGCGCCGAGCGCCAGCAGCGTCCGGGCCCAGTCGATGGTTTCCGCGACCGACGGCGCCTTCCGCAGTTCCATCGCCCGCAGCGCGGTGATCACCTTGATCACGGACGCCGCGAGCGCGTCGTCGACGCCGGGCACCTTGAGGCGCACGATGCGCTGTTCCAGTGCCGCGTCGGGGAAATCGATGTGCAGGAACAGGCAGCGTCGTCGCAGCGCCTCGGAAAGTTCCCGGGTCGCGTTCGACGTCAGCACCACGAACGGCTTGCGCCCGGCGGTGATGGTGCCGAGTTCCGGGACGGTGATCTGGAAGTCGCCGAGGACCTCCAGCAGCAGACCCTCGATCTCGACGTCGGCCTTGTCGGTCTCGTCGATGAGCAGGACGGTCGGCTCGTCGCCCTTGATCGCCGTCAACAGCGGCCGGGCCAGCAGGAATTCCTCACCGAAGATGTCGTTGCGGGCTTCGTCCCACGTCTCGTCCTTGCCGGCGGTGATCCGGAGGAGCTGCTTCGCGTGGTTCCACTCGTACAGCGCGCGAGACTCGTCGACGCCTTCGTAGCACTGAAGCCGCACCAGCCGGGATCCGCTCGCCTCCGCGACCGCCTTGGCCAGTTCGGTCTTGCCGACCCCGGCGGGGCCCTCGATCAGCAACGGCTTGCCGAGGGCGTCCGCGAGGAACACCGTGGTGGCGACGGCCGCGGAGGCCAGGTAGCCGGTGTCGGCGAGCTTCGCCGTCACGTCTTCGACGGATGTGAAGTACCCGGTCCCAGCCACGCGGCCTCCCAGCTCGATCGCCTACCCGGCCGACTCTACGTCGCGGATCCGCTTGGGCAGCAGGAACCCGACCGCGAAGGTGAGCATCACCATCACCGCGACCACCCAGAATGTCCGCCGCGCCGCGTCCGTCGGGTCGGCGGTCCCCGCGTCGAAGAACACCGTGCCGAGCAGCGCCATCCCCAGCGCGCCGCCGACCTGCTGAAGCGACGTCAGCGCACCCGACGCCGATCCGGCCTCCGACGGTTCCACTCCGGACAGCGCGATCTCGAAGTACGGTCCCATGATCAGCCCGGAGCCGATCCCGACCACCAGCAAGGCGGGGGCGATCAGCCACGGACCGGTTTCCGGGCCGAGGAGCAGCAGCAGCGCGACCACGCCCGCGGCCATGATCAGCGCGCCGGTGTGCAGCACCTTGCGGCCGTGTTTGCGCACCACCTGCACCAGGCCCATCCCGACGATCATCCCGAGCGACATCGGCACCCCGGTCAGCCCGGCCTTGAGCGGCGAGAAACCGAGCCCGAGCTGCAGGTACAGCGTGAACACGAGGCCGAAACCGGAGAACGCCGCGAAGTAGATCGTCCCGGTGGCCATCCCGGCGAGGAAGCTGCGTTTGCGGAACAGGCTCGGTTCGACCAGCGGGTCACCGCCGCGTCGGCTCTTGCGCTTTTCGAACCACGCGAAGATCGCGAACACGCCGATCGCGACCGCCATCATCGCGAACGTCCACAGTGGCCAGCCGTACTCGCGGCCCTGGACCAGCGGGAAGACGATCAGCAACGCACCGGTGGTGGCGAGCAGCGCGCCGGGGATGTCGAGGGTGAGCGAACCGCCGGAACGGGACCCCGGCAGGAACTTCAGCGCGGCGAGCGCGGCGAGCACGCCGATCGGCAGGTTGATCAGGAAGATCATCCGCCAGCCGGTGCCGAAGAAGTCGGCGTCGACCAGCCAGCCCGCGAGGATCGGGCCGCCGATCGCGGCGAGCCCCATGACGGGGCCGAACATGCCGAACGCGGACTGCAGCTCCTTGCCGGAGAACATCTCCTTCATCATGCCGAGGCCCTGCGGGACCATCGCGGCGCCGAACAGGCCCTGCACCACTCGAGCGGTGATGATCATTTCGGGGCTTACCGAGATCGCGCAGAACAGCGAACCGGCGACGAAGCCGATCGCGCCGATGAGGAACATGCGCTTGCGGCCGAAGATGTCGCCGAGCCGTCCGCCGGTGAGCAGGCCGGACACCATCGCGAGGGTGTAGGCGACGCCGAGCCACTGGATCATCGCCGTCCCGCCGCCGAGCGAAGCCCGCATGACCGGCCCGGCGATGCTCGTGACCGTCATGTCGAGCAGCTCCATGACCGAACCGGTCAGGATCACGAACAGCGCGGGCCAGCGCCAGCGATACGGCGTTGCCGCGAGGGTGTTTTCCGAGGTCACGACGCTCGGGGTGTCCACTGTCATCGTCATGGGGACAACGCTAAAGTCTATTCCGGCCACTTTCTGACCGGAATCGGGGCGAATCTGGATTCATGGCGAATACGAGTGCGCGGATGCTGCGGCTGCTGTCCCTGCTGCAGACGCACCGCTTCTGGTCGGGAACCGAACTGAGCGACAAGCTCGAAGTGAGCGAGCGGACGCTGAGACGCGACGTCGAGCGGCTCCGTGAGCTGGGCTATCCGGTCAACGCCAGCCGCGGCGTCGCGGGTGGCTACCAGCTGAGGTCGGGCACGGTCATGCCACCGCTGCTGCTGGACGACGAAGAGGCCGTGGCGATCGCGGTCGGCCTGCGGACCGCGGCGAGCGGCTCGGTCGAGGGCATCGAGGAGACGTCGGTCCGGGCGCTGACGAAGGTCGTCCAGGTGATGCCGCCCCGGCTGCGCAGACGCGTCGACGCGCTCCAGGCGTACACGACGCCGGCGGCCGTCACGGGTCCCCGCGTCAACGCGGCCAGCCTGACGGTGATCGCACAGGCCTGCCGGGACGACGAGCGGCTGAAGTTCGACTACGCGGCACGCGGTGGCGAGGAGTCCGCGCGGTTGGTCGAGCCGCATCGGCTCGTCTCACTCGGCCGCCGGTGGTACCTGGTGGCCTGGGACCTCGACCGGGTCGACTGGCGCACCTTCCGCGTCGACAGGCTCAGCGAGCCGCGCACCACCGGTGCCCGCTACCGGCCGCGGGAGATCCCCGGCGGGGACGCGGTGAAATTCGTCGAAGCGCAGATCAAGGCCAGGCCGACCACGCATACGTTGGTGGTCCGGGTCGACGCGCCGAAAGCCGAGGTCGAGGCGGCGGTGCGGTATCTCGGCGGCGCGCTCGAAGCCATCGACGAGAAGTCCTGCCGCCTCACGATGAACGTCGACACCTTCGACTGGCCCGTGCTGATCCTCGCCGCCATCGGCGCGCCCTTCGAGGTCGAGCGGCCTTCGGCCTTCAAAGAGCACCTTGGCTCGGTCGCCGCGCTCTTCTCAAGGGCGTCCGGACAGCTAGCATCGGGCTCGTGAGCACCTATGTCGCGGCCGAGGGCCGATACGAGAGCATCCCGTACCGCCGCACCGGGCGCAGCGGCCTGAAGTTGCCCGCCATCTCGCTGGGCCTGTGGCACAACTTCGGGCACGACAAACCGCTGGGCACCCAGCGGGACATCGCGCGGAGGGCATTCGACCTGGGCATCACCCATTTCGACCTCGCCAACAACTACGGACCTCCCTACGGCTCGGCCGAGGAGAACTTCGGCAGGCTGCTGGCGTCGGACTTCAAGCCGTACCGCGACGAATTGGTCATCTCGACCAAGGCGGGCTACGACATGTGGCCCGGCCCGTACGGTGAATGGGGCTCGCGCAAGTACCTGCTGTCCTCTTTGGACCAATCGCTCGGCCGGATGGGCCTGGACTACGTCGACATCTTTTACTCACACCGCTTCGACCCGGAGACCCCGCTCGAAGAGACCGTCGGCGCGCTCGACACCGCCGTCCGCTCCGGACGCGCGCTGTACGTCGGCATCTCGTCGTACTCGTCGGAGAAGACCGCCGAAGCCGCCCGGCTCCTGCGGGAACTGGGCACGCCGCTGCTGATCCACCAGCCGTCGTACTCGATGTTCAACCGGTGGCTCGAAGGCGACAAACTGCTCGACACCCTCGAAGCCGAAGGCGCGGGCTGCATCGCGTTCTCGCCGCTGGCGCAGGGCATGCTCACGAGCCGCTACCTCAACGGAATTCCGGAGAATTCCCGCGCGGCACAAGGGAAATCGCTCAACCCGGACACGATCACCGAGAACACCCTCGGGAAGATCCGGGCGTTGAACGAGATCGCTCAGCGACGCGGGCAGACGCTGGCGCAGCTCGCGCTCGCGTGGGGCCTGCGCGACCCGCGGATGACGTCGGTGCTGATCGGCGCGAGCAGCGTCGCGCAGCTGGAGGACAACGTCGGCGCGCTGAAGAACCTGCATTTCACCAACGAAGAACTGGCCGAGATCGACCGCTACGCCACCGAAGCCGACATCAACCTGTGGAAGCGGTCCACCGACGCGTGATCGCTATTTGAGGGGTAAGGCAAGGTTGTCGTGGCCGGCACTTCTGCGGTGCGTGCTCCCTCGAGGTCTGCGCCCGCCGCCCGTGTCGCGAACACCGCTGCCCCCAGCGTCGAAGCGTGATGTCCTGAAGGCCCCCGCTGAGACCTTCAACGTCCCAACGGGGGCTCTCAGGACACGCCACCATTTGAGTTACCTCTCAATAGAACGCTCCTTATCACTCACGACCACGTCCCGAAACACGCAAACTGCTCAAGTTGGACACCTGTAATCGTGTTGCCCCACCCTGCCGGAGAGCCGAGACTGCGGACATGACGTTCGAAGAGCTGCTCGCCGAAGGGGAGGCCGTCCCGGTCGAAGGCTGGGACTTCTCGTGGTTCGAGGGCCGGGCCACCGAGGAACGGCCCCCGTGGGGTTACTCGCGGCTGCTCGGCGAGCGGATGGCGGCGGCATCGGCCGGGCTCGACCTGCAGACCGGCGGCGGCGAGGTGCTCGCGGGCATCCCGAAACCGCCGCCGGTCCTCGCCGCGACCGAAGGCTGGCCGCCGAACGTCGAGGTCGCCCGGCGGACCCTCGCCCCGCTGGGTGGCGAGGTGGTCGAGGCCGAGTACGACGCGCCTTTGCCCTTCCCCGACGAGTCTTTCGATCTGGTGAGCAGCCGCCATCCGATCGAGAACCCGTGGCGGGAGATCGCGCGCGTCCTGAGGCCGGGAGGCACCTTTCTCTCGCAACAGATCGGCGCCGGGACCGTCCGGGAACTGAAGGAGTTCTTCCTCGGCCCGCAGGATTATGGCGATTGGACGCCCGACGTGCTGCGTGTCGAGGCGGAGGCCGTCGGGCTGCGGGTGGAGCGGCTGGAACCGGCGAAACTGCGGATGGAGTTCTTCGATCTCGCCGCCGTCGTCCACTTCCTGCGGAAGGTGATCTGGATCGTGCCGGGGTTCACTGTGGACGGTCATCGCGACAAGCTCGCGGAACTCCATCGGAGAATCGAAACCGACGGGAAGTTCGTCGCGCATTCGCGGCGAGTGCTCGTGGAGGCCGTCAAGTCCGGCCACACCTTCGGGTGATCGCCGTCGTCCTGTCTTGAGCCGGTCCGCCCGCAGGTGCGATACCTGCGGGCGTGCCCAGCTCCGCACCGCGCCAGCTGGCGCTCACCGCCGCCGCGCAGATCCTCGCCATGGGACTGTGGTTCTCCGCGTCGAGCGTCGTCCCCGCCCTGCGTGCGGAATGGGCGCTCTCCATGCAGGGCACCGTGCTGCTCACCGCTTCGGTGCAGGTCGGTTTCGCGGCGGGGGCGCTGGTCTCGGCCGTCGCCAACCTCGCGGACCGGCTGCGGCCCGAACGGCTACTCGCCGCGAGCGCCGCGACTGGTGCGCTGCTGACACTGATGTTGCCGTTGTGCGGTAACCAGTTCTGGCTCGCGGTGTTGCTGCGGTTCGGCACCGGGATGGCGCTGGCCGGGGTCTACCCGGTCGGGATGAAGATCGTCGTCTCGTGGTTCCCCGGCAGCCGCGGTCTCGCGCTCGGCGTGCTGCTGGCCGCGCTCGCGCTCGGCTCGGCGTCACCTCATCTGCTGGCCGGGAACCTGCCGGACTGGCGGACGGTGCTCGTCGTCGCCGCTCTTCTCGCCCTCGGCGCGGCGGTGCTGGCCGCGTTCTTCGTCCGCGTCGGCCCCGCCGTCCGGCGCTCACCGCCCTGGGAACCGGCGTACCTCGTCACGATGGCGCGCGACCGGCGGCAACGGCTGATCGCGCTCGGCTACTTCGGACACATGTGGGAGCTTTACGCGTTCTGGACCTGGATCCCCGCCTACGCCGCGGCCGCGTCTCAAGGCTCGGTGAGCCTGCTCGCGTTCACCGTCATCGGTGTCGGCGGGGCGATCGGCTGTCTGCTCGGCGGCGCGCTCTCGGACCGGTTCGGGAGGATCGACGTCGCGCTCGTGGCACTGGCCGTCAGCGGGGCGTGTTGCCTGGTCTCGGTGTTCGCCTTCGCCGCTCATCCGGCGGTGCTGGGCACCTTGCTGTTCGTCTGGGGTGTCGCCGCGATCGCCGACTCCGGCCAGTTCTCCGCCGCGTTGAGCGAAGCCGCGGATCCCCGCTACGTCGGTACCGCCCTCACCGCTCAGACGGCAATCGGGTTCCTGGTCAGCGCGTTGACCATCCAGGGCCTGCCGGTACTCGCCGACACCGTCGGCTGGCGGGCAGCGGCGCCGATCCTGGCGATCGGGCCGCTGCTGGGCGTGATCGCCATGGCGCGGCTCAGGTTCCCAGCCGCCGCAGATGCTCGTCCGTCAGCTTGACCGCCGCCGCGGCGAAGTTCTCCTCCAGGTGCGCGATACTCGCCGTGCCCGGGATCGGCAGGATCACCGGCGACCGCGCGAGCAGCCACGCGAGCCCGACCTGCGCCGTGGTCACCCCGAGTTCCGAAGCGACGGCCGTGAGCTCGGAACCCGCCTCGGAGGCGGCGCCGAGCACCGGACGCCAAGGCAGGAAAGCGATCCCGGCCGCCTCGCACGCGTCCAGCACCGCTTCGTACGAGCGGTCCAGGAGGCTGTAGCGGTTCTGCACGCTCGCGATGTCCACGATCTCCCGTGCCCGCGCGAGTTCGTCCACGGTGACTTCGGACAGCCCGATCCGGCCGATCTTGCCCTCGTCACGCAGGTCCCGCAGCGCGCCGAGCTGATCGGTCAGCGGGGTCTCCGGGTCGAGCCGGTGCAGCTGCAGCAACTCGATCCGTTCGACACGCAGCCGTCGCAGCCCTTCGTCGACCTGCGCCCGCAGCGACGCCGGCCGTGCGTCGTACTTCCAGTCGTCCCCGATCCGGACGACGCCGACCTTGGTGGTGATCACCAGATCGTCCGGGTACGGGTACAGCGCTTCCGCGAGCAGTTCTTCGTTGGCTCCCCAGCCGTACAGGTGCGCGGTGTCGATCAGGGTGATGCCGAGTTCCACGGCCCTTCGCGCCAAGGCGATGGACGCCTCACGCGCGGGGCCTGCTTCGGCCGGCAGGCGCATGGCGCCGAAACCCAGCCGGTGCACGGTCAAATCCCCGCCGATGGCGAAATCGTTCATGCGGGAAATCTAGCGCAGCGGATCCCTCGGTGAAGGCAGATGCGAAGTGTCCGGGAACATGTGCAGGGCGCGCAGGGCCGCGCCGAGTTCGGCGATATCCGCCGGGTCGGTCAGGGAACGGCCCAGTTCCTCGGAGATCCGCTTCAGCCGGTGCCGGATCGTGTTGGGGTGGCAGAACATCCGCTCCGACGTCAGTTTCGTGGAGCCCTGGCATTCGAACCACGCCCGTAACGTCAGCAGCAGCACGTTCCGGTCGTCGCCGGGCAGGTCCAGGATCGGCCGCAGCACGTGATGCGCGAGCTGCACCGACGCCTCCGGCGCGCTGGCGACCAGTCCGGCGAGCGGGGATTCGTTGAACTGCACCATTCCCGTCGTCCCCGGCAGCATGCTGGACAGCGCGACCCGCGCCAGATGCAGCGCGCGGGAGGTGTTCCCGAGGCCGGTGAACACTGGGCTGACGCCGATCCGGCCGATCGAATTCTCCCGCAACAGCTCGATGATCACCTGGGACGCCGACGGATCCCGCATCGACACGACGCCGACCTGGAGGTCCGGGGTGAGCCGCCACGCCGACGCGTGATGCCGTTCGCGGAGCCGGTTTTCGATCTGTGGCAACGGTTCGTGCCCGACGCGCGGGGTTTCCGCGGCGACGACCACGTAGGTCCCGTCGAGCGAGAGTTCGAGTACGCGCGCGATGTCCCACAGCGTGCCCTCGGTGGCCGCGCCGCCGGCGAACAGTGCTTCGACCAACGCCGACCGTCTGCTTTGGTGCGCCAGCATGACTTCGGCGGTGGTGTCGCGGTAGGTCGTCGTCAACGCCTCGGCGTAGTCGTCGATCAGCGCCCAGATCGCCGAGGTCGCGGCGACGAGCCCGCGAAGGTCCTGCTGCACTTCCGACGCGGTCAGTTCGACGAACCGGTTCCACACCTCGGTGAGCCCGATCCGGTACGCCCGCAGCAGTTCCGGCAGCGGCGCGCCCTGCAGCGCCCGCGCGCGTCCGGTCGCCCTGGCCTGCGCGAGATCGGGTTCCTCCGTACCGCGCAGGGTCCGCATGACGAACTCGAGGTTGTTCCGCACCGACGTCCGCAGTTCGGCGAGCGAGACGAACTGCGCGTCGCGGTACACCGGCATCTCGGCACGGATCTGCTCGACGGTGTCGTCGATGAGCCCGGGAAGCTGCTTTTCGACCTCGACGGCGAGTTCGGCGACGACGGCGGCCGAGCCTTCGCGGAGCACAGTTCGATAGTGCATGGACGTCCTCCGGGGCAGGGGCTCCTCGTCGAGCCCCTGGGCACGCCATCTAACACGACTTCCCCGGACGTGGCCTGCCGAAGGCGAAAGGATCCGCCGGTGCGGCGAAAACGCGAGTTTTTCGCCGCACCGGCGGGTTTCACATCTTCGCGGCCGCGCTCTTGATGGCCTCGCGGATCCGGAAATAGGTGCCGCACCGGCAAACGTTCTGGATCGCGTCGATCTCGGCGTCGGTCGGGTTCTTCGTCTTCTTCAGCAACGCAACCGCGGCCATGATCTGCCCCGGCTGGCAGTAGCCGCACTGCGCGACGTCCTGCTCCAGCCAGGCCTCCTGCACCGGGTGCAGGTCGTCGCCGTCGGCGAGGCCTTCGATGGTGGTGACGTCGCGGCCGGAGCACTCGGACACCGGCGTCACGCACGGGTTGAACGCCTCGCCGTCGAGGTGGCTGGTGCAGGCCTTGCAGACGTTGATCCCGCAGCCGTACTTCGGACCGCGGACGCCGAGCTTGTCGCGCAGCGCCCACAACATGGGCAGATTCGCGGGCGCGTCGACGGTGACGGTCTTCCCGTTCACCGTGAAGGTGTAGTTGGGCATCGGAACTCCTTGGCGGGGAAGGAAAGTCAGCGGGGGAAGGGTTCGAAGTCGACCGGGAAGTTGATCGGGAAGCTGCGCGGTTTGATGCCGGTGGCCCGCGCGTACGCGTTCGCGATCGCGCCGACCGGGGCGGGTACGCCGAGTTCGCCCGCCCCGCCGATCTCGCCCGTCTCGGGCATCACGAACACCTTGACGTCCATCGGCGAGTTCTTCTGCCGCGCGTAGTGGAACTGCGAGTAGCTGCCCTCCAGCGGCAGGCCCTTGTCGATGTGCAGCCCGGCGGTCAATGTCGTGGAGATGCCGTCGGTCAGGCCGCCGAGCATCTGCGCTTCGAGCCCGCGGGGGTTGATCGGCTTGCCGACGTCGACCGCGATGGTCGCCTTGGTGACACGCGGCTTCTTCGGGTCGCGGCCGTCGAGTTCGACAAGGCAGGCGGTGTACGACTTGTACTCGCCGTGCACGGCGACGCCCTGCGCGAAACCCTTGGGCATCGCCTTGCCCCACTCGCCGAGTTCGGCGACCTTGTCCAGCACGGCGCGCTGCCGTTCGTTCTTGATGAACTCGCGCCGGAACTCCACCGGGTCCTTGCCGAGCTTCGCGGCGATCTCGTCGACCATGATCTCTTCCGCGCCGCGCGTGCTCGAGGAGTACACCGACCGCCAGGCGCCGGTGTGGAAGTCCACCGGGACCTCGTTGAGCAGCTGCGTGGTGACGCCGAAGTTGTACGGCGACTTCACCGTCAGCAAGAACACCGTCTGCGCGAAGCTCAGGTTCCCGCCGACCGGCAGCTTCGCGGCGAAGGCCGTGAGGACCTCGCCGAGCCCGTGTCCCCAGTCGGTCTCGACGCTGGCGACCCGGTGCTCGAAGGTGAGGACCTGGCCGAGCGCGAAGGTGGCACGGATCTTGTGGTGGCTCGCGGCGCGGGCGCGGCCGTGGCGCATGTCGTCGATCCGGCTCCACATCAGCCGCACCGGTCGTTTGAACGCCTTGGAGGCGCGCGCCGCCTCGATCGCGCCGTCGGAGAAGAGCCTGCGCCCGAACGACCCGCCCGCCTGCTGGACGTGCACGACGACCTTGTTCTCCGGCAGTCCCAGCTCCTGCGCGATGTTCTGCTTCGCCAGGATCGGGACCTTCATGCCGGACCAGATGGTCGCGCCGTCCTCACGGACGTCGGCCACCGCGGAGTTGGTCTCCAGCGGCGCGTGGCTGGCGAAGGCGAAGTCGAATTCGCCGTCGACGTACTGGGTCAGCAGCGGCGGCACGACGAACGGCAGCGCCGCGGCCTGCAGCTTCTTCTTGATCGTCGCGTCGTTCTCGCCGTCGACGGTGCCGCCGTTCCAGGTGACGTCGAGCGCGTTCTTTCCGTCGAGTGCTTGACCGAAGGTCTCCGCCAGCACCGCGACGCCGGTCTGGATCACGGCGATGTCGATGATGCCGGGCATCGCGCGCACGGCGGCCTCGTTGTTGACCTTCTTGACCGTGCCGTTGATCGTCGGCGGGCGGCGGACCATCACCGGCTTCGCACCGGGGATGTCCAGGTCGAGGGTGTACTTGAGCTGCCCGGTGACCATCGCGCGGGCGTCCTTGCGGGACTGCGGGGTGCCGACCAGCTTGTGCGTGGACTCCGCCTTCGGGGTCGCGGTGAGCTTCCCCAGGTCCGCGCGGGCGGCGGGTTTGGACAGCGCGCCGTAGGTCAGCCGGCGGCCGTCCGCCGCGATCACCGAACCGTCCCGTGTGGACAGCCGGTCGGCGTTGACGCCCCACTGCCTCGCCGCGGTCGCGACCAGCCGGGCCCTGGCGGCGGCCGCGGCGGTGCGCACCGGCGTGTACAGCGAGCGCATCGTGTTGGAGCCGCCGGTCAGCTGGTTGAACAGCAGTTCCGAACGGGCGTCGGAGAGCACGACGTCGACGCGGTCGAGCGGCAGATCCAGCTCTTCGGCGACCAGCATCGCGTTCGCCGTCGCGATGCCCTGTCCGACCTCGGTCCGCGGCAGTTCCAGCCGGACGCGGCCGTCTTCGCGGACTTCGAGCACGAGCAGGTTGGCGGTGGGCGCGTTCGAAAGGATCAGGACGTCGCCGAGGTCGAGGATCTCGGCCGGACCGGGCAGGGTCGGGATGACGGCTTCGGCCTCTTCGGGCGCGAAGCCGTCGACACCGATCTTCGTGGCGATCGTGAGGGTGGGGGCGGCGACGAGGAAGCTCAGGAACCGGCGACGGCCGAGGCCGCCGGAATCCGGAGCCTCGCCTTGGGTTCCAGTGGTGGGACTGGCCATCGGGAAGATCCCTTCGAGAGCGCGCGGAGAAGGCGGGGACCCTCGCGCGGCCTGGGGTTGGATGGCGACACGCTAGGCAGCGGCATTCGGCCTAGTCAACGCGGAGTAGTCGTGTCGGCCCATCTGTGTGACGAGGTGACAGCGAAGGCCCCCGAATGTGTGGCGCGCCACACCGGAGGCTAGATGGAGTCGCGCTCCCGGCCCGCTTCGAGCAGGTCTTCGCGGGCGCGGGCGATCCGCGAGCGCACGGTGCCGACCGGGCAGCCGCAGATCTCGGCGGCTTCGGCGTACGAGAGCCCCAGTACCTGGGTGAGGACGAGGACCTCACGCCGTTCCGGGTCGAGTCCGTCGAGCAGCATCCGCAGCTCCACCAGATCCTCGAACCCCGCGACACCCTCCGCCTGACGCGCGCCGCGGCGCTCGGCGGTGGCTTCCCAGTCGACGTCGGCGAGCTTCGGGCGCGCCGAAGCCGCCCGGATGCGGTCGACGACCACGCGCCGGGCGATCGACAGCAGCCAGGTCCGCGAGGAGGACCGGCCGGCGAACCGGCGCAGGCTGCCGAACGCGCGCAGGTACGTCTCCTGGGTGAGGTCGTCGGCGGCGCCGACGTCGGCGAGGTGCGCGACGAAGCGCCAGACGTCGGCCTGGGTGGCCCGCACCCAGTCCTCGAGCGCCCGCCGGTCACCGCGGGCGGCGGCGAGTGCGAGCGCGGTCACCCGCTCGTCGTCATGGTTGCGCGGCCCTGCCATACGAGAAACGTAGCAGCGCCCCGGGAACCGGGGCAGGCCCGCGCCCGACAAGTGAGACGTGAAGTGCGAGACCTGCCGCGAGGCCCTGTCGGCCCGGCTCGACGGCGAAACCGAACCCGCCCCGCCCGAGGCGGTCGACCGGCATGTGACCGGTTGCGCCGCCTGCCGGTCGTGGCTCGCCCGCGCGGAGCGGCTGCACCGGACGATCCTGCTGCGGCCGGCGCCGCCGGTCCCGGACCTCACCGCCGTCATCATGGACCGCACCCCCGCCCCGCCGAGCGAGGGCTGGCCTGCCAGGATCGCGCTCGCCCTGGTCGCGATCGCCCAGCTCGGCCTCGCCTTCGCCCAGCTGCTGGGCGTCGAGGACCACGCCGCCGGCCACAGCGCGGAATCCCTGGTCGGGCACCTTGCGCACGAGAGCAGCGCGTGGAACCTCGCCGTCGGCGTCGGACTCGGCTGGGCGGCCGTCCGCACGAAGGCCGCGGCCGGGCAGCTGCCGGCGCTGACCGGGTTCGTCGCCCTGCTCCTGGCGTTGTCCGCGGGCGACCTCGTCTCGGGACAGGTCACCGCCGGGCGGGTGCTCACCCATGGGCTGGTCGTCCTTGGCCTGGTCCTGCTGTTCGTGGTGAACCGTCAGCATCGCCTGCGCAACCTCCCCAGTCCCGCGACGACGGCCGGCGACCCCGGCTCCCTCACCGCGGAAACCGGCGACGAAACCGGCGAAACCCCCGAACGCCCTCGCCAGCACAAGGGATTCCGGCGACCGGCGAGCCGTCACGTCGCCTGACCGAAACCTGCCCCGTTTGGTCTAGACCATTACCGATCATCGGGAGCACGCGTCCGGACACCGGGTGAATCACCGGTTTTCGCGCGCGGCGTGCGCGATTCGCGACCCGGAGCCGTTTATCGTCGCCGAGAACCACCGAATGTAAACCTTCTTGCCCATTCCGGGCCGGACCCGGATAACTTTGGTGGGAACACTTTGGTTCGACAGGAGGCGAAGCTCGTGGTTGGCGCAGAAAATCCGCCCGTCGGCACCCCCGCCGGGATGCGGAAGATCAATCAGCGCGCCGTGCTGGACCTCCTGCGCCGCAGCGGCCCCGCCACCCGGCCGCAAGTGGCCAAGGACACCGGTCTTTCGAAACCCACGGTGAGCCAAGCGTTACTCGCCCTCGAAGCGGCCGGTCTCGCCAGGGCGACCGGGCACACTTCGACCGGCACCGGCCGGTCCGCCGTTCTCTACGAGGCGGATCCCACCGCCGGGTATGTCCTCGGTGTCGACATCGGACGCGAACACCTCCGTGTCGCCGTCTCGGACCTCGGCCACACCGTCGTCGCCCGCCGTGACGAGCGGAACACCTCGCGTTCCGGCACCGCGCTCGTCAGCGCCGTGGGCGCGCTCGCCGCGGCGACAGTGCGCGAAGCCGGACTCAGTCAGGCGGACATCGTCGTGCGCGTCCTCGGTTCACCCGGTGTCGCCGATCCGGCCAAACGCTGCTTCCGGCACGCGCCGAACCTGCCCGGCTGGGGCAAGGCCGGCCTGCTCGATGAGCTCGAAGGCGTTCTCGGCCCGGACCTCATGGTGGAGAACGACGCGAACCTCACCGCCGTCGGCGAATGGGAACGCGGCGCCGCGCGCGGCGCGTCCGTGTTCGGCTGCATCACCATCGGCACCGGTGTCGGGATGGGCGTGATGGTCAACGGCGAGGTCTTCCGCGGCGCGACGGGCGCGGCGGGCGAAATCGGCTACCTGCCCTACGGCCAGTCACACGCGGCGGGCGAAGGCGATGACGCACCCCCTGTCCGCGGTCATCTCGAAGAGGCGACAGCGGCGCAGTCCGTGGTCCGCGGCGCACGCGAACTCGGCCTCGGCACGGCGAAATCGGCCCGCGAGGTCTTCCGTCTCGCCCGCGACGGCGACGAACTCGCCTTGCGCGCCGTCGAAGCCGAAGCGGACAGGCTCGCGTACACGGTCGCGTCGGTGGCCGCGGTGATCGATCCCGAACTGATCGTGCTCGGCGGCGGTATCGGCACCGCGGCCGATCTGCTGCTCGATCCGATCGACCGCGCGCTGCGCTCGTTCACCCCGCTCGTCCCGGCGGTCGTCCAAGGTGAACTGGGCGACGACGGCGTGCTGACCGGTGCGATCAGCGTCGGTCTGCGCGCCGCCGAGGGCCTGGTCTTCGAACGGAAGGTCGGCGCGGCCTAAGCGGCCGGATCCGCCCGCCGCCATGCCTTGCCGCCGGCACTGATCCGCCACGGCGTCAGCCTCAGCACGGTGATGCCCGGATCCAGTGGCTCTTCGCCGCCCATGATCCTCGGGTCGAAGCCCAGCGGCTCCGGCGTTTCCTCGGCGAGCCGCCAAAGATGCCGCCGCGTTTCCTCGTCGTCGGCATAACCGGCGCCGCATTCGGCGACGGCGACCTCGTGCGCCGGGTCCCAGTACGAACACGAGACGAACGGCGTCCGCGCGAGATGCGCCTTCTTCAGCGGCGTCGGCCGGGTGAACAGGTGCCCGACGAGTTCGCCGTCCCGCTGTTCCCAGATCGGGTGTACCACCCTCGACCTCGGCCGCCCTCGGCGGTCGACCGTCGCCAGCGTGCACCAGACGATCCGATGGGCGACCCGGACGAACTCCTCCAGCAGTGCACGCGGTGGGATGCTAGATTCCACAACCATGGTTGTGGATCCTAAGCCCGCAGACCTCGACCTGTCACTGGTCTCGCTGTTCGCGGGCTGGGCGATGAGCGGCGAGATCCAGCGACGGCTGACCGCCGATGGGATCGGCGAAACCCGGTTCAACGACGGCGTGGTGTTCCAGCACGTGCTCGCCGGACCGTTGTCGATCTCCGCGCTGGCCGGACGGATGGGTGTGACCCAGCAGGCGGCCTCGAAGGTCGTCGCCGAACTGGAACGCCGGGGACTGCTGCGGCGCGTACCCGATCCCGCCGACGCGCGGACCCGGCTGTTGCATCTGACCGAAACGGCCGAGCGCGCCGTCGAAGGGGCGCGAAAGCACCGGGCGGCACTGGAAGAGGAACTCACCGCGGAATTCGGCGAGGAACGGGTCGCGGACGCGAAGGGATTGCTCGCCAGGATCCTCGATCGTTACGGCGAACCGGAAGCGATCCGCGGGCGCCGGGTCCGCCCGCCGCTTTGAGGCATTACCTCCGCGGTAATCGACGGCGGCGGGCACGCGCGAAACGATGTCCGCATGACAACGACCAAGAAGATCGTCCTCGACTGCTTCGAGAACTTGTTCGTACACAAGGACTTCGCCGCCGCGGCCGCGAACGTGCACCCGGATTTCCGCACCCACAGTCCGGGGCTTCCCTCCGGCCGCGACGCTTTCGTCGAAGCGATGAAGAACTCGCCGCTGATCGACGCGAAGGTCTCCGTCAAACGCGTGATCGCCGACGAAGACCCCGCCGTCGTGCACCTGCACGTGGTACCGGCAGACGACGAACGCGGCGCGGCCGTCGTCGACATCGTCCGCGTCGAAAACGGGCTCATCGTGGAGCATTGGGACGTCAAGCAGCCCGTGCCGCCCGCCGCGGACGTGCCGAACGGGATGTTCTAGGGAGCGATGATCAGGCAGGTGCTCGACGCGGTCGCGAGCACCTTGCCGTCCGCGTCGCGGATGTCACCCTCGGCGAAGGCCACCCGCGAACCGGCCTTCACGACCCAGCCGTGTGCGCGGATCTCCCCCACCGAGCCGGAAATGGCGCGCAGGTAGTTCACCTTCAGCTCGACCGACGTGTAGCCGACCCCGGCCGGCAGGGTCGAATGCACCGCGCACGCCACCGCCGAATCCAGCAGGGTCGCCGCGACCCCGCCGTGCACCGTGCCGATGGGGTTGTACAGCGACTCGTCCGGCGTCGCGGCGAGCACGACGTCACCCTGGGCCACGCTCACCCAGCGCATCCCGAAATGCGCCGAGATCGGCGGCGGCGGGATACGGCCCTCGGCGATACCGGTCAGGTAGTCCAGCCCGGACAGTTCGCGGCCGAGCCGCGCGGTGGGCGCCGGATCCTGCCAGGTCACGGTCTTCTGCCTGGTCTGGCCGGTGACATCGAGGGTCATGACTGCCTCCTAAGACGATCGTCCTAGCGTTTCCTATGACGATCGTCCTAGTCAAGGACTATGCTCGGAGACGTGTCCGATGCCACCACCCGTGAGCGGATGATTTCGACCGCGATGACGCTCTTCCGTCGTGAGGGCTACCAGGCGACCTCGTGGCGGCGGCTGGTCGAACAGGCCGGCACGCCGTGGGGCTCGGCCTACCACCACTTCCCCGGCGGCAAGGAACAACTCGCGGTCGCCGCGATCGAGCTCGGCACCGCCGTCGTGGCGAAGACGGTCCGGCGTGCTTTCGAGCGCAACGAGACCATCGAGGACGCCGTGAGCTGGTGGTACCGCAAGGCGGGCGAGGCGCTGGCCGCCGACGACTACCGCGGCGGCTGCCCGCTCGCCACGATCACGCTGGAGATGGCACACGCCTCCCCCGCGATCACCAAGGCGTGCGAGGACGCGTTCGCCGCCTGGCACGCGCTGCTGGTCGACTTGCTCGGCGCCCACGGTGCCGAAGGCGACCGGGCCGAAGACCTCGCGACGGCCATCGTGACCAACCTCGAAGGCGCCTTGCTGGTAAGCCGGGTCCGCCGGTCGCCCGATGCACTGGACCGGGCCGCCCGGCACGTCGCACTCGTGGTCCGCGCCGGCTGAGAGCCGAGCGGGCACCGGCGAGCGCGGGTAGCGTTCGGAGGCATGATCGGTCTGCCCGACACCATCACGGCCTGTCTCTTCGACCTCGACGGCGTGCTGACCGGAACCGCGGCCCAGCACCGCGAAGCGTGGAAACGCACGTTCGACGCGTTCCTGCGCGCCCGCGACGGTGACGCGTTCTCCCCCTTCACCGACGCCGATTACGCGGCCTACGTCGACGGAAGGCCGAGGGCCGACGGCGTCCGCACTTTCCTCACCTCGCGCGGGATCGAGCTGCCGGAAGGGAATCCTGACGACGACATCGACGCCGCGACCGTCAACGGCGTCGGAAACCGCAAGAACCAGCTGGTACTGAAAATCATCGACGAAGAAGGCGTCACACCGTATCCGGGTTCCGTGCGGTATCTGGAGGCGGCGAAGGCGGCCGGATTGCGCATCGGCGTGGTCACCTCGTCGGCCAACGGCGCGAAGGTGCTCGACGCCGCCGACCTGACCAGGTTCGTCGAAGCGCGGATCGACGGGATCGTGATCACCGAAAAGGGCCTTCGCGGCAAGCCCGCCCCCGATTCCTTCCTCGCCGGTGCCGAGGCCTTCGGCGTGCCCCCGGAACACGCGGCCGTGTTCGAGGACGCGCTCGCCGGGGTACAAGCCGGTAAGGAAGGCCGATTCGGTTACGTGGTCGGGGTGAATCGCGCGCATCAGGCGGGCGAACTACTCGCGCACGGCGCCGACGTCGTGGTGGACGACCTCGCCGAACTGCTGGAGGACGAGAAGTGACCGATCCGCTTTTCCGCGGCTACGAGGTGGCGCCCTGGGAGCTGCGCTGGCGCGGCATGGACGTCGACGCCTTGCAGCGCACCGAATCGGCGTTCGCGCTTTCCAATGGGCACATCGGCCTGCGCGGGACGCTGGAGGAAGCCGAACCCCGCGGTCTGCCGGGCACCTATCTCAACGGGTTCTACGAGCAGCACGATCTTCCCTACGCGGAAACCGGTTACGGCTATCCGGAAGAAGGACAGACCGTCGTCAACGTGACCGACGGCAAGATCATCCGGCTGCTCGTCGAGGACGAACCGCTCGACATGCGATACGGCCAGGCGACCGACCACGACCGCGTGCTCGACTTCCGCAAGGGCACGCTCGCGCGCCACACGGTGTGGTCCTCGCCGACCGGGCGCCGGGTGCGGGTGAAGACCGAACGCCTGGTCTCCTTCACCCAGCGCGCCGTCGCCGCGATCCGGTACGAGGTCGAACCGCTCGACGACGAGCTCCAGCTGGTGGCGCAGTCGGATCTGCTGGCCAACGAGCCGATCGAGTCCGACACCCGCGATCCGCGGGTCGCCGCGGCATTGGAGTCCCCGCTGGTCGCGGAGTTCCACCACGCCGAGGCGTATCACGCGGTGCTGGTGCACCAGACCCGCCAGTCCGGGCTGCGGATGGCCGCGGCGATGGACCACAAGATCGACGTCACCGACGGCGTCCGCACGCACATCCAGGCCGAGGAGGACCTCGCGCGACTCACCGTCGCCGTCGACGTGCCGAAGGGCGGACGGCTGAGGATCACCAAGTACCTGGCCTACGGCTGGTCCGCGCAGCGTTCGCTGCCCGCCGTGCGCGCGCAGGTCGAGGCCGCGCTGGCGGGTGCGCGGCAGACCGGCTGGAAGGGCCTGCTCGCCGAGCAGAAGGCGTTCCTCGACGACTTCTGGGAAACGTCGGACATCGAGATCGATGGCGACCCGGAACTGCAGCAGGCGGTCCGGTTCGCGCTCTTCCATCTCTTGCAGGCAGGGGCCAGGGGTGAGACGAGGGCCTTGGCCGGCAAGGGTTTGACCGGTCCCGGTTACGACGGGCACGCGTTTTGGGACACCGAAACCTTCGTATTGCCCGTCCTCACCTACAGCATTCCGGACGCCGCCCGCGACGCGCTGCGCTGGCGTCACTCCACTTTGGACAAAGCAAGGGAAAGGGCGACGCAGCTGGGCTTGCGGGGCGCGGCGTTCCCCTGGCGGTCCATCAACGGCGCGGAATGTTCGGCCTACTGGCCGGCGGGCACGGCGGCGTTCCACGTCAGCGCGGACATCTCCGACGCCGTCGTGCGTTACCTCAACGCCACCGGCGACGACGAGTTCATGCGGACCGAGGGCGCGGAGCTGCTCCTCGAAACCGCGCGGATGTGGTTGTCACTGGGGCATTTCGACCGCCAGGGCCGGTTCCGGATCGACGGCGTCACCGGGCCGGACGAGTACTCCGCGGTGGCGGACAACAACGTCTACACGAACCTGATGGCGCGACGGAACCTGTTCTACGCCGCCGAAATCTGCGGACAGCACGAAGACGTGGCCGCGGCGTTCGGGGTCGACGCGGACGAAGTCGCGTTGTGGCGCAAGGCTGCCGAGGCGATGCTGATCCCCTACGACGAGGACCTCGGCGTCCACCCGCAATCCGAAGGCTTCCTGGAGCACGACGAGTGGGACTTCGAGGCAACCGACTCGGATTTCTACCCGCTGCTGCTGAACTTCCCGTACTTCGACCTCTACCGCAAGCAGGTGGTCAAACAGGCGGACCTGGTGCTCGCGCTGCACCTCTGCGGGGATTCCTTCACCCCGGAGGAGAAAGCGCGCGACTTCGCCTACTACGAGGCTCGGACGGTGCGGGATTCCTCCCTGTCTGCGGGGACGCAGGCCGTGATGGCGGCCGAGGTCGGGCATCTCGAACTGGCCTACGACTACCTCGCCGAGGCCGCGCTGACCGATCTGCACGACGTGCACAACAACGTCCGCAATGGCCTGCACATGGCGTCGCTGGCGGGTGCGTGGCAAGGCACCGTCGCCGGCTTCGGCGGGCTGCGCGACCACGGCGGGCGGCTGACCTTCGCGCCGCGCCTGCCGCCGCAGCTACAGCGGATCGCGTTCCGGCTGACCTTCCGCGGCACCCGGTTCCAGGTGGAGATCGACGGCGAAGGCGCGACATACCACGTGATCACCGGGGAGCCGCTGGAACTGGTGCATCACGGCGAGACGTTCACCGTCACCCCGGAACCGGTACGGCTGCCGATCCCGCCGATCGACCCCGGCCCGGCTCCGGTGCAGCCCGCGGGCCGCGCTCCGGTGCGGCGGCAGCCGAAGCACGAGTGATCGCTCAGTCCGGGGGCTCGATCGGCACCTCTCCGCTGCCCGGAACGCCGTCGACGTCGTCGGTGCCGTGCGGCCCGATGTCGCGGTTGGGCGCGCTCGGCACGTCGGTCTTCGGCTGGACCTTGCGAAGGTCGTCGAGGTCCTCTTCTTCGTCTTGCCCGAAGCTCTTCTTGCTTTCCCTCATGTGTCCGGGGTACCCGCTCGCGGCCGGATACGCCAGTCTTCAGGCGGCTTTCGCCGGCTTGCCGTCGAGACCGACCAGGCCGTCGAGCATGGTGAGCAGCAGGCCGTCCCTGGTCGACCACGGGCAGATGGCGACCTGGCCACCGGCGAGTGTCAGCAACGCCTCCGCGACGATCGCGCCTGCCAGCGCCTGGTGGGAGCGCTGCCGCGAAATGCCCGGCAGTTCGGCGCGGCGTTTCGCCGGCAGTTTCGCGAGCCTCGGGATCCACGCGCGGAGGTCGTCGAGGTGCAGTTCCCGTGACCGGGACGGCCGGTCGCCCGCGAGCCTGGCGAGTTGCCGCAGCACCTTGGAGCAGCCGACGGCGCGGTGATCGCGGATCTCCGGAAGTACGTCCCGCATCGCGTCGCGGACCTCGTCGAGGACGTGGTCGCGCATGGCACGGACGACCTTGGGCGAGGGGCATTCGGTGGACATCCAGTCGCGCGTCAGCGAGCGGGCGCCGAGCGGCAGCGAACGTGCGAACCCGGCCTCCTCCGCGTTGCCCGCGGCGAGTTCGACGGTCCCACCGCCGATGTCGAGCACCAGCAACCCGCCGGCGGAAGCGCCGTACCACCGGCGCGCGCCGACGTAGGCCAGTTCCGCCTCGCGGCGACCGGTGAGGAACTGCAGTTTGACGCCGGTGGCCTTGGCGACGTCGGCGACGACCTGCTTCACGTTGGTGGCGTCACGGATAGACGACGTCGCGAGCGGGTACACGTTTTCGACGCCGTGCTTGGCCGCCATGGTCATGCCTGCCTCGACGGCGGACGAAACCGCGTCGATGCCCCGCCGGGTCAGCTTGCCGTCGTCGTCCAATTCCCGGTCGAGCCGAAGGCGCGTCTGATGGCTCAGCACCGGATCGAGCGGCGTCCCGCCCCTGGCCAGCACGACCAGCCGAGCGCTGAACGACCCGACGTCCAGGACGGCGGCGGCCGGTTCCCCGATCTTCCTGCGCACGCGAGGACACCTCACCTTCGTCGCGAACGTATTCCCCCGAGCTCTCGCTTTCACTCCTGATAATGGCCGATTTTCCTGCCGTTCAGGCGCGCTTTACGTTCTCTTCTCACCGCGATGCCGCTTTTTGACCACGGCGGGGATACGTCGGCGCAGGTCGAGGATACCGTATCGATACAGGTGAGAGCTTCGACTCCTTCAGAGCGTCGGAAAACTTCGAACCGGCTAGCCGACGAGTTCGCGCAACTTCGACACCTGGGCCACGCGGGCTTCGCGGCCGGGGAGCAGCGGGTTGACCACCAGCGTGGTCGCGCCGGCCTCTCGGAACGCGGCCAGCCGCTCCTTGACGTAACCCTCGGGACCGATCAGCGAGATCGCCTTGATCAGCTCCTTCGGCACCGCCGCGGCGGCCTCGTCCTTCTTGCCGTCCAGGTACAGGTCCTGGATGAGCTTCGCTTCGGCCTCGTAGCCGTAGCGCTGCGCGAGGCTGTTGTAGAAGTTCTTGCCGCGCGCGCCCATCCCGCCGATGTAGAGCGCCAGCATGCCGCGCAGGTGGTCCAGCAGCCCGTCGACATCGTCACCGATCGCGAGCGCCGTCCCGACGAAGGTGTCCAGCTCGCCCAGCGACGGGTCGCGCTTCGCCTTGCCCTCGGCCAGCGACGCGCCCCAGACCTCGGCGGCCTTCTCGGGGTGGAAGAAGATCGGCTCCCAGCCCTCGGCGAGTTCGGCCGTGAGCGCGACGTTCTTCGGGCCGATCGAGGCCAGCAGGATCGGGATCCGCTCCCGCACCGGGTGGTTGATCAGCTTCAGCGGCTTGCCGAGCCCCGTGCCCTGCTCGGGTGGCAGCGGGATCGTGTAGTGCGTGCCGGAATGCACCACCTTCTCCCGCCGCCACACCTGACGGCAGATGTCGATGATCTCGCGGGTACGACCGAGCGGCGCGTCGTACTTCACGCCGTGGAAACCCTCGATGACCTGCGGACCCGACGCACCGATGCCGAGGGTGAACCGGCCGTCGGAGACGAAGTCGAGCCCGGCGGCGGTCATCGCGGTCAACGTCGGCGTCCGCGTGTAGATCTGGAAGATGCCGGAGGCGATCTGGACCCGCGACGTCTTCGCCGCGACGTAACCGAGCTGGCTGACCGCGTCGAAGGAGTAGGCCTCGGGGACGAAGACGATGTCCAGTCCGGCCTTCTCCAGCTCGACGATGTCCGCCACGCTCTCGGCGAAGCCACCGGCGTAGTTGATCGCGGTCCCGATCCTCATCCGAACTCCTCACAAGTTACTGAGCGTTCGCTTAGCTTAGACCGGGAGGTCCTGAGCGGCCACCCACTCCTTCACGACGTTGTCCAGCACGCGCAGCGGCAGGATCCCGTTACCGAGGACGACCTCGTGGAAGCCCTTGATGTCGAACCGGTCGCCGAGCGCGGCCTCGGCCTCGGCCCGGATCCGCTCGATCTCCAGGCGCCCGACCATGTAGGACAGCGCCTGCGCCGGGTACGCGGCGTACCGGTCGATCTCGGCCTCGATCTCCACACGCGCCATCGGCGTGTTCTCGACCAGGTAGTCCACCGCCTGCTGACGGCTCCAGCCGAGCGCGTGCATCCCGGTGTCGACGACCAGCCGCCCGGCCCGCATCGAATCCTGGGTGAGCATGCCGAAGCGGGTCAGGTCGCTGGAGTACAGACCCATCTCGTCGGCGAGCCGCTCGGAGTAGAGGCCCCAGCCTTCGACATAGGCGTTGACATCGGCGTGGCTCCGCAGCATCGGCAGCCCCTTGAGGTGATGCGCGACGCAGATCTGAAAGTGGTGCCCCGGAACGGCTTCGTGGAAGGCGATCGCCTCGCTGGTGTGCTTGGGGCGCTGGTCCGCTTCATATGTGTTCGCGTAGTACGTGCCCGGCCGGGAGCCGTCGAGCGCGGCCTCCAGGTAGTAGGCGAGCGTGCCGCCGGGCGCCTCCGCGGGCGGCACCGGCTCGACCTCGCACTTTTCCTCGGGAATGGTCGAGAACCACTGCGGGGCGACGGCTTCGGCGCGGGTGATGGCCGCGCGGGCGGCGTCGAGCAGTTCGTCGCCGTCGCGCCAGCGCAAGGCGGGGTCGGTGCGGAGCCGCTCGAAGATCTCTTCGAGGTCCTTGGTGCCGAAGACCTTCTCGCCCAGCTCGCGGTACTGGTCGGCCAGTTTCGCGATCATGTCGAGTCCGGTGTCGTGCAGGTCCTGCGCGGTGCGCTCGGTGGAGGTGTGCGCCCGGATCAGCGCGGCGTACTTCTCCTGCCCGCCCGGCAGACCGCACAGCCCCGGTTCCTCCTCGGGCTTCGCGAGGGGACGCAGTTCGCCGTCGAGGAAGTCGCGGTACCGCCGGTACGCGGGCCGGACCACCTCGGCGAGCAGCCGGTCCCGTTCGGATTCGTAGCCCTCCACGGAAACGGACGCGGTGAGCGCCAGCGGGTCACCCGCCTCGTCACCGAGATACCTTTCCACGTAAGCGATCCCGCTCTCCACGAGGAAGCCGGGTGGCACCAGCCCTTCGGCGGCCGCCGCGCGCTGGCGCACGATCAAGGCGTCCAAATAGTCACCCAGACCTTCCAGCCGCTTCAGATATCCCCGGACCCTTTCCTCGTCGTTCAGGGTGAGCATCGCGAGCTCGTTGAGGACGTACAACGCGGGCGAGGCCAGTCCGTCGCTGACCGAGATGTCGGCGGTCCGCGAGTCGATCATGTCGACCGCCGCCTTCGCCTGCTGGATCACGACCTCGCGAGTGACCGCCTCGACGGGGGAAAGTCCGTCCACGGCAAGGGCTTCGGCTCGCTCGGCGATGGCGGCCGCCGACTCGCGCTGCGTGGCCGCGGCCGCCGCACTCGGATCGGGCAGCGCGCCGTGGTCACCGGGGAGGCCGAGCAGCGACTTCCACAGCGGGAGCTGTTCGAACTTGAGCTCCATCAGCTCTTCGGCGAGGCCGTTGGGGGTGTCGCCGTGGCCGGCGACCCAGTCACGGACCACGCCGTCCAGCACCGAAAGCGGCAACGAGCCCCCGCCGAGCACGACGTCGTGGAACGCCTTGATGTCGAATCGGCTGCCCAGCGTGCGCTCGGCCTCCTCGCGGATGCGCTGGATCTCCAGCCGTCCCACCATGTACGACAGCGCCTGCCCCGGGAAGGCGATGTAACGGTCCACTTCGGACTCGATCTCGACCGGCGCCATCGGCGTGTTCTCGGTGAGGAAGTCGATGGCCTGGCGGCGGCTCCAGCCCAGCGCGTGCAGCCCGGTGTCGACGACCAGGCGTCCGGCGCGCATCGAATCCATGGTCAGCATGCCGAGTTTGGCGACGTCGTCGGAATACAGCCCCATCTCGTCGGCGAGGCGCTCGGTGTAGAGCCCCCAGCCCTCGGCGTACGCGGTGAAGTCCCCGATCCGGCGCAGCAGCGGGAGTTCGGTCAGTCCCTGCGCGAGGCTCAGCTGGAAGTGGTGACCCGGAATGGCCTCGTGGAACGCCGTGGCCTCGGCCGCGTGCCGGAACCGCTCCTCAGCCTTGTGGGTGTTGGCGAAGTAGATCCCCGGCCGGGAGCCGTCGACCGCGGGCCACATGTAGTACGCGGCGGGCGCGCCTGGCGCGGATTCGGCGGGAATCGGCTCGACCGTCCACGGCTGCGGCGGGATCCGGCCGAACCACTTCGGCGCCTCGGCCTCGGCCCTGGTGATGGCCGCGCGGGCGGAGTCGAGCAGTTCGTCGGCGCTGGACCAGCGCAGTGCCGGGTCGGTGCGGAGCTTGGTGAAGATCTCGGCGAGGTCGGTGGTGCCGAAGACACGGGAGCCGTACTCGCGGTACTCGTCGGCGAGGTTCGCGATCACGTCGAGCCCGGTCTGGTGCAGCTCACGCGGGGTGCGGACGGTCGTGGTGTGCATTTCGGCGAGCAGGGCGTAGATGCGCTCGCCGTCGGGCAGCCAGCAGACGCCGGGCTTGTCCTCGGGACGGCCATGCGGAGCGATCTCCTTCGCGAGCACCTCGCGGTACTCGGCGATCGCCGGCCGGACGACGTCGCGCAGCAGCTCGGCGCGGCGGGTTTCGAAGTCGTCGTCGGGCGCGGGCTGGCGCAGCAGCGGATCGGCCGACGGCTCGGCGAGGTGACGGTCGAGGTAGGCGACGGCGGCGTCGACGAGGTAGGCGACCGGGACCAGGCCGCGGGCCACGCCGTCGCGATGCCGCTGCGCGGCCTGCCGCAGGTACTCCGGGATGGCGGCGATCCGCCCGAGATGAGCTTCCGCCTGCGCGCCGGTGCCGACCGACATCATCGGCAGCACGGTGAGCACCTCGGCGGCGGGCGAGACGAACAGGTCGCTGACGGTGAACTCGACGAACCGCGAATCCAGCAGCGCGATCCTCGCCCGCGCCATCGCGATCAGGACGTCCCGGGTGGTCTTCTCCTCCGCGCTCAGGCCGTCGGCCCCGAGGGCCTCGGCCCGCTCGGCGAGATCGGCCAGCTTCGCGCGGAACGCGTCTCCCGCTGCCTCGCTGAGGTCGGTGAGGCCGGTCGATTCCGGACGGAAGCCCTGCAAGGCGGGCATGACCGGCTCGGCGTCGAAGAGGGCTTCGACGAACTCGTCGGCGAGGGCGGAGACTTCGCTCATGTTTCTTCCCCAGGGGATCGGTGGAGGCGGTATCCCCGACCCTAATGGAGAGCGCGTCCTACCGAAGCCGGGTTTCGCGGCACGCGGACGGCCTTCGCACGGCGCCGGAGGCGAGACGGTAGCGTTCCCGGACGTGGCCGTGACCGATCCCGTGGATACCCGACTGCTCGCCGCCCTCGCGGACATGGGCAAGGCGGCCGTGCACGAACTGGCGGCCAAGGTCGGCATGGACCCACGCGAGGTCGCGTACCGTCTGGTCGCCCTCTCGGGCAGCGGATTGCCGCTGCTCGTGGGCGTGGAAAGCGACCCGAACGGCCTGCGGGCCGCCATCGCGAGCTCGCCCCCTTCCTGGGCGCAGCAGCCACCACAGCAACAGCGTCCGCCTGGCCACTCCGGACCGCACAACGTCCAGGGCACCCCGTCCGGCCCGTACAACGTGCAAGGCACGCCTTCCGGTCCGTACAACGTCCAGGGAACTCCGTCGGGGCCGTACAACGTGCACGGCACGCCGTCGGGCCGTTACCCCGGGCCGCCGTCGGCCCCGGTGCGACAGCCGATGGCACCGCCTCAGCAGCGTCCGCCCGCGCCGCCGCCGCAGCAGTTCGCGCCCCCGATGCCGCCTCCCGATCCAGTGATGAGCACCTGGGGTGTCCCGCAGACCGCGTCCTGGGCCCGCGGCGACGAGCCACCGGCCGCGCCGCGGCAGGCCCCGGAGGGCAAGAAGGGCCGGACAGGCGACGTCATGGAGACCCAAGGGCTGGAAGGCGAGCAGCTCACCGTCCAGTTGCTCGAGGTCCAGGATCCGGCGGATTACCTGTTCAGCGCGGCGGGCTACTCGCTGGAGGCCGGTGAACGGTCGGTCGTGGTGCACACCGAGATCACCAACCGCGGGAACACCCCATTCGTGTCGCTCCCGGACAACTACCTCGAACTGCTCACCGCGGACGGCAAGCCGATCGCGAAGGCGCCGGTCTCCCTGACCTCGCGTCCGCCGCACAAGATCGGCGTCCGCCCCGGGGAGACCCTCGGCGGCCACACCGTCTACGTGCTGCCGGACACCACCCGCGTAGTCGCCGTCCGGTGGTCACCCCGCCCGGAACCGGACGAACGCACCCTCACCTGGTCGATCGACGACTAGTCCCCAAACCGCATTCAGAGGACTAAATGCGTATCAGGGCCTAGTTCTCGTCCTGGAGGATGCGCAGCGCGTTGGCGAGGTCGTCCGGGTACTCCGACTCGAACTCGACCCAACGCCCGTCGGCGGGGTGCGCGAAGCCGAGTGTCTTCGCGTGCAGCCACTGCCGGGACAGCCCGAGCTTGCGCGCCAGCACCGGGTCGGCGCCGTAGGTCAGGTCACCGACACACGGGTGCTTGAGCGCCGAGAAGTGCACGCGGATCTGGTGCGTGCGCCCGGTCTCCAGCTTGATCTGGGCGAGCGACGCGGCACGGAAGGCCTCGACGACCTCGTAGTGCGTGACGCTGGGGCGTCCACCCTGGACGACGGCGAACTTGTAGTCGTGCCGCGGGTGCCGGTCGATCGGCGCGTCGATGGTGCCGCGCGTCGGATCCGGATGGCCCTGGACGATCGCGTGATAGCCCTTGTCGACGGTGCGTTCCTTGAACGCCCGCTTCAGCACGGTGTACGCGTGCTCGCTCTTGGCCACGACCATCACGCCGGTGGTGCCCGCGTCCAGCCGGTGCACGACGCCCTGGCGTTCGGCCGCGCCGGAGGTCGAAATCCGCAGCCCGCCGGCGGCGAGCCCGCCGACCACGGTCGGGCCGGTCCAGCCGGGGCTCGGGTGCACCGCGACACCGACCGGCTTCGAGATCACCACGATGTCGTCATCGTCGTGCAGGATCTTCATTCCGTCGACGGGCTCCGCGACGACCTCGATCGGCGACGCCGGATCGGGGAGCGTCACTTCGAGGAGTCCGCCCGCGGCCAGCCGGTCCGATTTCCCGGCGGGCCTGCCGTCGAGCAGGATCTCCCCGGATTCGGCCAGCTCCGCCACGACGGTGCGGGAAAGTCCCAGCAGTTTCGCCAGTCCCGCGTCGACGCGCATTCCGTCGAGCCCGTCGGGAACGGGCAGCATGCGCGCGCTCATTCTGTTGCCGCCTTCTTCGTGTCCTTTGTAGATGTTCCGTCGTAGTCCTTGCCCAGCAGGGAGAGGATGACGATGAGCACGCCGCCGACGCAGATGGCGGAGTCGGCGACGTTGAAGATCGCCCAGCCCTGCCCGTTCGGCGCGAACGCGGAGATCATGTCGACCACGTGCCCCCGCAACGGGCCCGGCGCGCGGAAGATCCGGTCGGTCAGGTTGCCGAGCGCGCCGGCCAGCACCAGCCCGAGACCGATCGCCCAGCCGACCGAACGCAGCCGCCGGGCCAGCCAGACGATGGCGACCACGACCGCGGCCGCGACCAGCGCGAGCACCCAGGTCAGCCCGGTCGCCATCGAGAAGGCGGCACCGGGGTTGCGCACCAGCTGGAAGTACACCAGCCCACCGAGGAACTCGACCGGCTGTTTGCCCTCCAGCGTGGACACGGCGAGCTGCTTGGTGAGGAGGTCGATCCCCCACAGCACGGCGGCGACGGCGAACACGACGGCGACGCGCTTTTTGGGCAGCGGCGGCGACGGCGGCGCGGTCTCGGGCTCTGTACTCACTCCCCTATTCTCCACGGAGTGTGCTCAGCTCTGTCCGGCGGCCGCCTTCGGCCTGCTCAGCAGCGCCGCGAACGCCCCGGCGAGCACGACCAGTGACGACAACACCAGCGCGAGCCGTCCTTGGGCGAGCACGACCGCGCAGAGCACGAACGCCGCGGCCACGACCAGCACCAGCACACTGCGGTCCAGCCAGGCGAGCAGGACCAGGCCCAGCGTCAGCAGTACCGCGCTCCGCGCGTCGCCGTCCATGTCGAATTCCCAGTAGCCGACCAGATCCGCCAGCAGGATGGCGACCAGGCCGCCGACGGCGAGCGCGAGGACCTTCCACCACCGCGGGCCGTCCCCCGCCCGCGTGGCCTTGACGGCGTAGAAGAGCACGGTGCCGAGGTAGACCACGAGTACGGCGAACAGCCAGCCGTCGTCGCGGCCGACGCCGGAGAACGACGCGTCCAACGCGACCGCGTTCGCGCGGCTCATCTCCACGCCGTACAGGTTCTGCGTCAGGAACTGCTGGCCGCCCGTGGCGGGCGCGTAGGCGAACCATCCCTCCGACCACGGCGGGCCGAACGACAGCGCCACCACGATCAGCTGGACGAACCCCAGCAGTGCCAACGGAAACCAGTAACGCGGTCGCTCGTTCCCCATGCCGGGTGAGGGTAGTGGGTCAGGCGCAGAACGGGGGAAGCTCCCGGGGGTCGTTCTCCGGCACCCAGCGGCCCTCCGGCTTTTCGTACTGCCAGCGGGCGCCGCGGGCGACGATCTGGCGCAGCGCCAGCACGAGCCGGTCCACGTGCTCGGCGGTGCTGCCGAGACCGAGGCTGACCCGGATGGCCTGCTGACCGGCCGAACCGGCGGCGGAGATCAGCCGCTTGGTCGCGATATGCGCGCAGAACGCGCCGTCCCGCACACCGATGCCGTACTCCGCGGACAGGACGGCGGCGAGCCAGCCCGGCTCGAAGCCGTCGACGACGAAGCTCAGCGTGCCGACCCTGTCGACCGGCGCGTCGAACAACCGCAGCTCGGCGAAGCCGGGGATACCGGCGAGACCACGCCGCAGCCGGGCCAGCAGTTCGTCCTCGTGGGCGACGACCGCGTCCCAATTCGCGGCCAACGTCTCGCAGGCGACGCCGAGCGCGTAGACGCCGACAGTGTTGGGGGAACCGGCTTCGTGCCGCTCGGCGCCCGCGTTCCAGACGACACCGAGGTCCTCGGAGTCGCGGGTGACCAGCTTCGTCGCACCGCCACCGGCGAGGTACGGCTGGGCGGCGCGGAGCCAGTCGGCGCGGCCGATCAGCGCACCGGCACCGAAGGGCGCGTACAGCTTGTGGCCCGACAGCGCGATGTAGTCGACGTCCAGCTCGCGCACGGAGATCCGGCGGTGCGGCGCGAGCTGCGCGGCGTCGAGGGCGATCCGGGCGCCGTGCCGTCGCGCCACCGCGGCGATCTCCTTGACCGGCAACAGTTCCCCGGTCACGTTGGACGCGCCGGTGACGACGACCAGCCGCGGGCCCTGCGGGCAGTCCGCGAGTGCTTCGTCCACAGCGGACACCGCGGCGAGGCGGGTACGCGGCGTCTTGATCCGGCGGACGTTCGGACCCTTCCACGGCAGCAAGGCGGCGTGGTGGTCGGTGTCGAACACGACGACCGACGTGTGCTTCGGCAGGCTGCGGGCGAGAAGGTTGAAGGAATCGGTGGTGTTACGGGTGAACACCACGGTGTCGGTCGAGCGGGCGTCGACGAACTTCCGCAGGATTCCGCGCGTGCGCTCGTAAAGTTTGGTGGAGATCTGCGAAGCGAACCCCGCGCCGCGGTGCACGCTGGCGTACCAGGGCAGGAACTCGTCGACCGCGTCACGCACCTTGTCCAGACAGGGGGCACTCGCCGCGTGGTCGAGGTTGGCGTAGCCGATGTCGCCGCCGGTGACCAGCGGGACCCGCAGATCGGCGCAGGCGACCGCCGGGATTTCGTGCGTCGCAACGGTTTCCGCGACAGTGGCGGGGGTGCTGGTGCGTTCGAGAGCGAGAGTCATCGTCATCCTCCGGGCCAGGGGACCCGACGAGGATCCCGCGCTTGCCCGTCGCACCGCGCGACGAGCCAGGTCCTCACCCGGGGCACCCCACCGCGGAAGGAGGGTTGCCGGTCAGCTAGCCGGGGCTTGACGCTGACACTCGTGACCTAGGGACGAAGTTAGCGGATGCCCCGGCGATCGAGCCACCCCTTGCCCGCATGTTGAGACGCCGCTCACGTACTCCGCAAGCGAGAAGAACCCCGGACGCCGGAGTCAGACGCGGAATCGGCCGGGCAGGGAAACGACGGAGCGGGAGCCGACTTCGGTGGCGGTACCCGAGTACTGCTCGGCGCCCGCGGTGAACTGCCAGCCGCCGAAGGTCTTGCCGTCGACCGGTTCGCCGTACGCCTCGGCGACCTTGGTCGAGACCTCGTCGTAGGACATCCCGTTCCAGTTGCCCGCGCCGACGCCGAAGTCGCGGGAGTCTCCGCCCTGGGCGGCTGCCGTCGGCAGGGTCCACAGGGTGAAGTGCACGTGCGCGCCGGTGCTGCTGCCACCACAGGGCAGCGCGTTCCCGGTCCGGCCGAGGGCGTCACCCGGGACGACGCGCTGGCCGTCGGTGACCGCAATGCCTTCCAGGTGGTAGTACCCGGTCCGCCAGCCGCCGTCGTGGTCGACGGTCACCCAGTCGCCGCCGTCGCAGTGCTGGATCCGGACGGTACCTGCCAGCGGGACGCGGACGGTCTTGTCCGCCGGGCTGAAGTCGATGGCGTTCTTCACGCCGGAGGCTCCGTTGTCCGAGTGGATCCCCGCCGAGTAGACCGACTGGCCGGTGTCGAACGGCAAGCCGAACGCCGGGAACGCGCCCGCGGCCGACGCGGGCGCCGACAGGATCACCCCGACGAGAACGGCCGCGGCCCCCAGGCTGGCGAACTGCGCACGAAGATTCGTCACCTTGCGTACTCCTTAACCCGTGACACTCACCCATTCGATGGAGTGGATTGCCGGGAAAGTAATCCAAAAGGAGTACAAAAGGGAATAACCAGTGACGAACTTTCCGAGATCTTCGGACGAACCACCGGGGCTGGTTGGTGACCTACTGGCCGGATTCGCCCTTCCACCTGGCGAGGCGACCGGCCCGGTCGACGGCACGAAGCCGTCGTTCGGCGCCGTCACGCGCTTCAGAGGTGGTGACTACGAGTAACTGATCCCGTTCCTGGAGCCGGGTGTTCTTGTTGGGTGTGAACCCGGTGCCGTCGCGGACGAGCAGGCTGATCGTCGCCCCCACCGGAAGCCGCAGTTCCGCCAGGTAGACGCCGTGCATCTTGGACCCGGGATGGATGCGGACCTGCAGCAGCTCGGCACCCATCTCGTCGAGTGGCGCGGAGTCGACGTCGATCTCGTGCGCTTCGGCGTGCTGTGCCAGCCCGAGCACCTTGGCGAGCGGGGTCAAGGTCGCGCCTTGGAGCAGGGTCAGCACGATGACCAGGACGAACACCGCGTCGACGAGTTCCTGCGCGCCGGGCACCCCGGACGACAGCGGGATCAGCGCGAGCACGATCGGGACCGCCCCGCGCAGTCCGGCCCAGGACAGGAACACCTGTTCTCGCCACGGAATCTTGAACGGCAGCGCCGACAGCACCACCGACAGCGGACGAGCCAGCAACAACACGACCGCGCCCGCCACCAGCCCCTGGACCAGGCTCTCCAAGATCCTGCTCGGCGAGGCGAACAGGCCCAGCAGCACGAACAGCCCGATCTGCGCGAGCCAGCCGAGGCCTTCGGCGAAGGAAAGCGTGTCCGAGCGGTGCGGCAGCTTCGAATTCCCCAGCACCAAAGCCGCGACATAGGTGGCGAGCAGGCCGGACGCGTGGGCGAGCTGCCCGCTCGAATACGCCACGACGCATACCGCGATCGTGGCCAGCGGGTACAGACCGGTGGCCGGGAGCGCGGCCCGGCGCAGCGCCTGCGCGCCGCCCCAGCCGAAAGCGAGGCCGATCACCAGGCCGGCGGCGAGTTCGTAGATCACCAGCAGCGGCAGCGACCAGTCCACGGTCGCGCCCTCGGCCAGGACGACGACGGCGATGTAGGCCGGGGCGTCGTTGATGCCCGACTCGATTTCCAGCGCGCCGACGAGCCGCTTCCCGATCCCCGCCGATCTCAGCACCGAGAACACCGCGGCGGCGTCGGTCGAAGCGAGCACCGCGCCCCACAGCAACGCCATCCGCCAATCGAGACCGAGCAACCAGTGCAAGGCGGCGCCGGTGACCGCGATGCTCACCGCGACGGCCACTGTGGACAGTGCGATTCCGATGCCCAGCGAGGGTTTCACGGCCGACCACCGGGTGGTGAGGCCACCTTCGGACAGGATCATCACCAGCGCGGCCAGCCCGAGCGACTGGGTGAGCTCGGAGTTGTCGAACTGGATGCCGAACCCGGCTTCGCCGAGCAGGACCCCCATCCCCAGATAGAGCAGCAGCGAGGGAAGGCCGACCCGGATCGACACCCGGACGGCGATCACGGCGACGAGAAGGACGGCACCGCCGGTACCCAGGACGAGCGGGAGCTGCTCCATGAGTCGCCTCCCGTCCGGCCGCCGTGAGGGCTTCAGAATAGTGAGGCGGTGCTCGTCACTCCTTCGTGTACCGCTTGACGGCGAGTCGGCCGGCCTGTGTTACAGAATGTCCTTTAAGGACTCCGCAGAGCTAGCAGGTCGACGCCGAGCGCCGCGAACGGCTCTTCCGCCGCGGGCAGGACCTTCACCGCGCGGTTGCCCTCACGGGACAACCAGCCGACCTTCACTCCGTGAGACAGTAACGCCGACGGCACCCGGCCCGCCAGATGTTCACGCCGCTCCGTCCAATCCAGACAGTCGCGCAGCAGCGGGCGGCGGCTCTCCGCGATCTCCACGCCGAGTTCGCCCAGCACCTCGCGGCCCCGTCCGGTCAGGGTCAGGCCGTCCGCCTCGCCGATCAGGCCGGTGGCGAGCATCCCGTCCCGGATCGCGACCCCGACCTTCCCCGCGAGGTGGTCGTAGCAGGTCCGCGCGAACTCGAGCCGCCGCGCCCGGACCGACGAACGCAACCCCTTCACCGGACGGTGGGCGGCGTGCTGCGCCAGATGCTCGATCAGCTCGGCCACCCGGGGGTCGGCGATCCGGACGTAGCTGTGCCGTCCCTGCTTGACGCGCGTGATGAACCCGGCCTCGGCCAGCTTCGTCACGTGCTCGCTCGCCGTCGACGCGGCCACGTCGGCCGTGCCCGCCAGCTCGGTCACCGTCCAGGCGCGGCCGTCGAGCAGCGCGAGGCACATCGACGCGCGGCTCGGATCGGCGAGCACGGCCGCGACCTCGGCCAGGGCGATCGTCTCCATGCGCCCACCGTAGAAGACCGACGGTTCGGCGCGGACCGAACCGTCAGCCGGCCAGGAACTTCGCCGCCAGCTGGACAGCGGGTTTGGAGTCGTTGGAACCTTCGAGCATGACCGCGAACGCGACGTCTCCGCGGTAGCCGACGAACCAGCCGTTGGCGACGGCACCGGAGCCGAACTGCGCCGTCCCGGTCTTGCCGAAGACGGCCCCACTGCTCTTCAACGACTTGGCGGTCCCCGTCGTGCAGACCTCGCGCATCATGGCGCGGAGCTGATTCAGCACCCCCGCCGCCGGGGCCTGGTAACCGCTGTTGACCTTGGTCTCCAGCCCCTGCCACAGCTTCGGCACCACCGGCTTCCCCGCCGCGACGGTGGCGGCCATGAGCGCCGCGCCCAACGGGCTGACCTGCACCTTCCCCTGTCCGATCCCGGCCTCGACCTGTTCGTCACCGCTGCTCGACGGCTCCACGTTCCCGGTCTCGGTGGCCAGTCCCGGGATCTCGAAGTCGGCGTTGAGGCCGAATTGGTTCGCGGCCTTCGCGAGGCCGTCCGCGGGCAGCTGACCGGCGAGCCGCCCGAAGGTCGTGTTGCACGACGCGGCGAACGCCGTCTTCAGCGAAACGGTCCCCAGATCGAACCCGTTGTCGTTCTTGAGCGTGCGGGTTCCGATCTGCTCACTGCCGGGGCAGGCCACCGGCGAGTCGGCGGAGACCCCACCTTGCTGCAGCGCCGCGGTCGCCGTGGCGATTTTGAAGGCCGACCCCGGCGAGTACAGGCCGCTGAGCGCCTTCGGCTGGTTCCCGGCCGCGCCGTTCTGCGCGACCGCCAGGATGTCGCCCGAGGTCTTCATCGCGACGATGATCGCCGGGCCGTGGAAGCCGTCGACGGCCTTCTGCGCGGCGCTCTGGGACGCCACACTCAGGGTCGAAACCAGCGGTTGGCCGGTCTCCTCGGCCCGCCCGAAGAGTGTCTCGACCGGCTTGCCGGAGGCGTCGAGTCGCGACACGGCGACGGTGGCCGGAGTCCCGGTGCCGCCGTTCTGCTCGGACGCGACCTTGGACAGCGCACCCTGGAGGATCGGCGCGACGCCCGCCGCGTCACCGCCGACGAGGGCTTTGCCGTCCCGGTCGGCCACGACCGGTTTGGCTGAAACGGGGGTCAGCGACAGCTGCTGACCGGCTTCCAGCTTCGGGTGGATCACCGACGGCGCCCAGCGGACCACCCATTTCCCGGCGTTGCGGACCAGCTCCAGCTTGCCCTCGTACTTCCAGACGCTGTTGGCCGCGAAGGTCCACGAAGCGTAGAAGGTGGCCGAAGTCGTGGTCGCCTCTCCCCGCGTCGTCGGAACCTCGCCGAGGACCGTCTTGACCGACGCCCCGGCGAGCGCGCCGCGAGCAGCCGACAGCGCGGCCGTGCCCGCCGCCGGGTCGTCGACCGGAGCTCCGGTCAGGTCACCGGTGTCGAACTGCCGCAGAAAGCGGGTGGCGACCTGCGCCGGGCTCTCCTGCGCGCTCTCGGAGGATCCCCCCGGGCCGCCGGTGGCGGCGGGCGCCCGATCCTCCTTGACCAGCAACACCACCGCGGTCACCACGATGACGACGACCGCCAGCACGGCGCCGATCAGGATCCCTCTTTTCCGGGCAGGATTCATGGACTCGCTCTCCCCCAGTGCGGCGCACCCCTCGCGCGCCTCGGGCCAGCCTGCCGATTTCCCCCGGGCAAGGCTGCCCCCGGACGGGAAAGCGACGTTTCCGAATCCGTTTCGTGACCTGAGTGAGCGAGACCTGTTCTGAGTGCCATGAAAGGTCCTTTCCTTGCGAAATTTGCAAGGAAAGGACCTTTCATGGCACTCGCGTGGGTCAGGCCTTGGCGACCGCCACGGTCACCTTGGTGCCCTCGCCGACCGTTCCGGCCGAGCCGTCGGCGACGGCGTCGTAGGCCACCGAAGTCGCCAAGGTCTCCGAAGCGATGAACTCCTCGTGCGTCTTCGCGGCCGTGACGACCTCTTCCGGCGCGTCGACGGTGAGCGAGATCCGGTCAGCGACGTCGAGACCGGCGTCCCGGCGGGCCTGCTGCACGACCCGGACCAGGTCGCGGGCCAGGCCCTCGGCCGCGAGTTCGTCGGTGACCTCGGTGTCGAGCAGCACCAGCCCCGCCCCGCCGGGCAGTTCCGCGGCCGCGCCGCCGCCCTTGGCGACCAGACGCCGCTCGTACTCGCCCTCGACGAGCTCGATCCCGGCCGCCACGACGGCGCCGCTTTCGGACGTCGTCCACTCGCCCGCCTTGACGGCCTTGATCACCGTCTGGACGTCCTTGCCCAGCCGCGGCCCGGCGGCACGGGCGTTGACCGCGACCTCGAAGCCGCCGTGCGCGGCGACGTCCGTGGTCAGTTCGACGGATTTGACGTTGACCTCGTCGCGCAGGATGTCGGTGAACTCGCGCAGCGAGTCGGCCTCCTCCGCGGCGACGACCAGCTTGGCCAGCGGCAGCCGGACCCGCAGCTTGTTCGACTTCCGCAGCGAAAGCGCCGAAGACGCCACCTGCCGCACCCGGTCCATCGCCGTCACCAGCGCCGCGTCGGCGGGCAGGTCGAGCGAGTTCGGCCAATCGGTCAGGTGGACCGAACGGCCGCCGGTCAGCCCGCGCCAAACGACCTCGGTGGTCAGCGGCAGCAGCGGCGCCACCACCCGCGACGTCACCTCCAGCACCGTGTGCAGGGTGTCGATCGCGTCCTGCTCGCCCGCCCAGAACCGGTCGCGCGAACGGCGCACGTACCAGTTCGTCAGCACCTCGAGGAAGTCACGGACGGTCGAACAGGCACCGGCGACGTCGTAGGTGTCGAGCGCGTGCTCGACGTCGGTCACCAGCTCGTGCGTCTTCGCCAGCACGTACCGGTCGAGCACGTGCTTCGAATCCGTGCGCCACTTGCCTTCCACGCCCTCGGCGTTCGCGTACAGGGCGAGGAAGTAGTACGAGTTCCACAGCGGCAGCACGGCCTGGCGGACGGCGTCGCGGATGCCCTTGTCGGTGACGATCAGGTTCCCGCCGCGCAGGATCGGGCTCGCCATCAGGTACCAGCGCATGGCGTCCGAACCGTCGCGGTCGAAGACCTCGTTGACGTCCGGGTAGTTGCGCAGCGACTTGGACATCTTCTGGCCGTCCGAGCCGAGCACGATGCCGTGCGAGATACAGGTGCGGAACGCCGGCCTGTCGAACAACGCGGTCGCCAGCACGTGCAGCAGGTAGAACCAGCCGCGGGTCTGCCCGATGTACTCGACGATGAAGTCGCCAGGGTAGTGGTGCTCGAACCAGTCGGTGTTCTCGAACGGGTAGTGCACCTGGGCGTAGGGCATCGAACCCGAGTCGAACCAGACGTCGAACACGTCCTCGATCCGGCGCATGGTGGACTTCCCGGTCGGGTCGTCCGGGTTCGGCCGGGTCAGCTCGTCGACGAAGGGCCGGTGGAGGTTTTCCAGCCGCACGCCGAAGTCACGCTCGAGTTCGTCGAGCGAACCGTAGACGTCCGTGCGCGGGTACGTCGGGTCGTCCGACTGCCACACCGGGATCGGCGTGCCCCAGTACCGGTTGCGCGAGATCGACCAGTCGCGGGCGTTCTCCAGCCACTTGCCGAACTGGCCGTCCTTGACGTTGTCCGGGTACCAGGTGATCTGCTGGTTCAGCTCGATCATCCGGTCCTTGAACTCGGTCACCGCGACGAACCACGACGAAACGGCGCGGTAGATCAACGGGTTCCGGCACCGCCAGCAGTGCGGGTACGGGTGCTCGTAGGTCTCGTGGCGCAGCAGCACGGAGCCCTGGCGACCGGCGGAACCGGTGCCGTTCTTGAGATCCTTGATGATGTTCGGGTTCGCGTCGAACACCTGCTGTCCCGCGTAGTCCGGGACGGTGGCGTCGAACTTGCCCTGCGCGTCGACCGGCGTGACCGGCACGATCCCGACGGCGTCGGTGACGGCCTTGTCCTCTTCACCGTAGGCGGGCGCGATGTGGACGACACCGGTGCCGTCCTCGGTGGTGACGTAGTCCGCGGACAGCACACGGTGCGCGTGCTCATGCCCCGCGAAGTACGGGAACGGTGGGGCGTAACGGGTTCCGAGCAGTTCGGTACCGGTGTAGTGCCCGACGATCGTCGGCTCTTCGCCGAGCTCGCGTGCGTACGCGGCGACGCGCGCTTCGGCGAGCAGGAACCGCTTGCCCTCCTGTGCCTCCGACTCCACGACGACGTACCGGACGTCGGGGTGCACCGCGGTCGCGAGGTTGGACGGCAGCGTCCACGGCGTCGTGGTCCAGATCAGCAGGTACGTGCCGTCGAGCTCGTTGTCGTTGCCCTCCAGGCGGAACCCGACCGTGACGGCCGGGTCCTGGCGGCTCGCATAGACCTCGTCGTCCATGCGCAGCTCGTGGTTGGACAGCGGCGTCTCGTCGCGCCAGCAGTACGGGAGGACGCGGTAGCCCTCGTAGACGAGGCCCTTGTCCCACAGCTGTTTGAACGCCCAGAGCACCGACTCCATGTAGGTGATGTCGAGCGTCTTGTAGTCGTTGTCGAAGTCGACCCAGCGGGCCTGCCGGGTGACGTAGTCCTGCCATTCGCCGGTGTAGCGCAGCACGGACTCACGGCACGCGTCGTTGAAGACGTCGATGCCCATGGCGTCGATCTCGGATTTCTCGGTGATCCCGAGCTGACGCATCGCCTCGAGTTCGGCGGGCAGACCGTGCGTGTCCCAGCCGAAACGGCGGTCGACACGCTTGCCCTTCATGGTCTGGTAGCGCGGCACCAGATCCTTCACGTACCCGGTGAGGAGGTGACCGTAGTGCGGGAGACCGTTGGCGAACGGCGGGCCGTCGTAGAAGACGTACTCGTTCGAGCCGTTGTGCCCGGCCTCGCGGGCTTCGATGCTGGCCTGGAAGGTCCGATCGGATTCCCAATACGCGAGGACGCGCTTCTCCGACTCGGGGAACGAAGGCTGGGACGGGACGCCGGCCTCGCCGTCCATCTGTGCCTTGGGATACATCTTCGGTGCTCCTCGCGGTTCGTCTCTCTCGTACGGGTTCTCACCCACACGGGGACGAGACGGCCGTTTCCGGCGCGTTCCGCGGTACCACCCCGCTTGCCCGGCCGGCGGTGTTCCGGCTGGGCCGCTCATTCGACGGCTGTGACGGGCCGTACCCGTCCGGTTCTACTGGGGGCGTTGGCCCTGTTCTTCCGGAGGCTCCCCGGTGATGGCCGGATCGGTGCCAGTTGTCTCAAGAGTAGCGCGCGGGGACAACCGGATTGTCCGGGGTACGGCCTCGCGCGGTTCACGGTTCACGGTTCACGCTCGGGGACTCGGGGATGAGCTGGACCAGGCCGACCCAGGCGGCCCCGCCCTTCGTGTGGACGGCCCGCACCCGGAAGCGCCCCCGCTCGATCGCGACCTCGGCCTGTTCCGGCATCCCGCCGGCGGGATACTCGACCCCCAGTTCGGCGCCCGCGGTCACCGAGTCCATGAGGACGGCGGGACCGTCGGCCTCCCAGGTGCCGCAGTCCTCCCACGGCGTTTCGGGGTCGGCGAAGAGCCGGGCGGCTTCGGCGAGCAGGTCCGCCTCGGAGTCTGCGGCCAGCCAGCGGAGGAAGGCTTGCCGCTCCGGGAGGTAGCAGGTGGTCGCCGGATCGTCGCCGAGGACGAGCCCCAGCGCTTCCCCGACGGGGACGGCGCCCGCGAGCGCGTTCACCGCGCAGGCACGGTCGTAGTCGTCCTGGCCTTCACCTTCTTCCGCACTCCCCTTCCAGTCGGCCAAGGCCGAGACGGGGACGATGATGAGCGGGCCGCCGAGGGACTCGACCCAGGTTGTCTTCGCCGGCGCAGAGTTCACGGGCGCAGTGTGTCTTGAGGGTCCGACAGTTTCGGCGACGACGGCCGGACGTGTAGGGCGTTATACACAATCGGTCCAATGAGGGGCACCCCAGAGTGGCGTGTCCGTGGCTTGAGACTTCCGGCGAGGGGTGGGCTGGGTTGGTACGTGAACCGTTTCTTGTGGGACTGATGTCCTTGGTGAGACTTCAGTGGTGGGGGCAGCGTTCTTGGTGCCCACGTCCATGAAGGAATTGGGACGTTGAGTGATGCTGTTGGTGTATTCGTGTTGAGCGCAGGATCCCCTGGTCGTCGCGCGCTCTGAGGGAGGACCTGCGTGATCGGATGGCGATCTCGTGTGCTTGAAGGGACGACACGCGTGATCAGACGGAGGGCACCTGTGTCCAGACAGACGACACGCGGCGGAACCCGGCTGCACGCGTGCCGTCCGTCCAGACACGCGTGTCCTCCGTCTGATCACGCGAAACCGCCCGAACCCGAATAAACCAACAGCATCGTTGAGTGTCCTGATTCCTTCATGGACAACCCCGGGCCGGCCCCGCTACGGCTGTGCCGCCATGGCCGTCGCCACAAAATGGCGACGGACCCCGCGTGCAGCTGACTAAAGGCATGGTCCACCCCTGGCCGGTCGATCTATGCCCTGAGGTGCATCGTGTTGCGTCTGGGTTGGCCGGCGGGGCCGAGGTAGGTGGGTGGGGTGAATTCGGGTAGTCCGTCTTGGGCGATTTGGACTTTCCATTCGCTGTGGTGGATCAGCCGGTGATGCCGGGTGCAGAGCAGCACGAGATTGTCGATTTTGGTTTCGCCGTGGTGTCGCCAGAAGACGATGTGGTGTGCGGTGCAGCGGGGTACGGGCATGTCGCAGCCTGGGAAGGCGCAGCCTCCGTCGCGGATGGTCAACGCGTACTTCTGGGCCAGTGACACTGTCCGTTTGGATCGGCCGATGTCCAGCGGTTCACCCGCGGTGCCCAAAACGCCGGGTCGCACGCGGGCGTCGCAGGCGAGGATGCGGGCGTCGGTGGCGCTGATGGGCCCGACGAGATCCAGGTGTGCTTCGCCGAGGTCCCGCATGAGGTCGTCGTAGGACATGGTGACGAGGATGTGGGTGGCCTCCCCGGCCTGGCCGGGCAGATTCCGGCTGGTCGTCTTCAACCGCACATAGTCGGTGAACGCATCCCCATAACGCTCGTCCTGGGTACGGGAGTCCCGGACCCCGTCGATGGCCTTGTGCGGTTTCGCCATCGGATCGAGGTCGGACTTCAACCGCGCATACGTTTCAAGATCCAGCCTGGCCTTCAGCCCGAGAGTGCCGTCACGATGCTTCACGAACCGCAACTCCGGCCGCGTGTCTTTCGGATCCTCACTCCGCGGCTCTTTCCCATCGGGATCAAGCTTGTCCAAGAGCCGTCGCCCGGCACGGGCGATCTGCCGAGGCCCGGCGCGGCGGGCCAGATCGACGAGGATCTTCTCCCCGCCCCGCACGTCCTCTTCCGGGACGGTGGAGGGGATCCGGGCAAGGGTGCGGATGATCGCGTCGATCTGACTGCCGCCGATCGCGCCTTCAGCCGCGGCTTCGGCGGTCAGCGGTGCCCGTGGCGGCTCGGGATCTCCGCCGATAGCCGGTCCGGGATACAGGGCCAGGACCCGGTCAGCACGAACTCCGGCTTCCTTGTCCGTCACCTGAAAGTCCTCGAAAATCAACGCCGCCAACGTCGAATGACCACTGCATCCACGGACACCGCGGGCATTGATTTCCGCCAAGATCGCGTACTGCTCCGCCTCCAACTGCCGCTTCAGAACCTCGATTTCCTGTTTGCGGGCATGCAGCGTCGCCGTATCGACACGCCACCACTCGGAGCGCACCGCCTGGGGACTGTTTTCGCTGGCCACGACCCCAACGTTACCGGCGTTCAAACAGGTGTGCTATCGCATATTCAGACTACAGGTGATTTCAGCCGGCGAGTGCGCCGCCTCTAGTCTGGCAACACGTTTCTGCACGCTTCGATCGGTTTGAGCCACACCCAGTGCGAATGATCCAACGGATACTCGAACCGCAACCGGCGTGCGATCTGCATCGGCGACCATACATCTTCCTCCGCCGTCCATTTGAATCCAAGACAGGGGTCGACGAAGAAGCCTCAGAAATACCGAAGTCGCAAGTACTGAATTGCGTCAAGGCCCACCCTCGAGTTGCCGTCCCCGCCACCGCCTCTAGGTTGACGGGTATGCCGAACTGCGAGGCCCGATGAAAGGGCCCGGACTCCTCATCGTCCTGCTGGTGGTCCTCGGCGGCGTCAGCGGCCTCGGCTTCCTGCTGGGACTGGGCAACGCCGCGATCCTCGCCGCGCTGACGGCGCTCTTCTGCCTCATCGCGGCGGTCGGCGGGCCGCTTTGGGCGGATCTGCGGCTGCTGGCGTGGTTCGCGCCGTCGCTGGTCCTCGCGGTCGGCGTGCCGCGATTGCTGGGCGAGGTCTCGCAGTGGGCCGCGATCGGGCTGCTGGTGGTGATCGTGGTCGTCGCCGGTCTGCTGCCCGTGCTCGGCGCCCGGTTCGTCACGGTCGGACTGGGGCTCGGGATGGCGTCGTTGTTCGGTTACGGCTTCCAGTTGACGGGGTCGGCGTCGGCCGGGCAGATCCTGGGCGCGCCCGCGCTCGCGGTGGGGGTCATTCTGGTGCTGCGGGTGCTGATGGGCGCCAAGGACCCGGCCAAGCCGACCCGCGAGGCGCTGGCGGACGCGCTCGCCACGGGGACGGCCGAAACGCAGGAACGCGCGGCGAGGCTCTGGCTCGCGGACCGGCCCCGCCGCTGGACCGGCAGGGTCCTCGGTGGCACGTTCCGGTATCGCGCGGCCACCGGGTTGCTCGAGATCCGCGGGAAACGCCTCGACAATCCCGAAATAGCCCGGACACTCGACGCCGCCAGGGAAGAAGCCGTCAGGCTCGCCGACGTCATCCGAAATCCGGGAGCACCGGACGAAGTCGAACCGATGCGGCGTGAGGAACCCGCCGAACTACCCGGTGCCACGGCAAGGCTGGTCACCGCGCTCTGGGACGCCCTCGAAACCGTCCGGGCGGCGGCGGCCGAACGCGACGAGTCACGTGTGGACGTTCCGAAAGGACTCCGCAACGAACTGCGTCGCATCGAGCTGAGCGGCGCGTTTTCCTGGCAGTCACCGCAGTTGCGGCACGCGCTCCGCTGCGGGCTCGGGGTGGCGCTGGCGCTCGTCGTCGCGAGTTTCCGGCCAGGCGACCCGCTCACCGTGTCCTTCCTGCTCGCCACTTTCGCCATCATGCAACCGGAATGGCACGACAGCCTCAGCAAGGCCTGGCAGCGCATCGGCGGCTCCCTCGGCGGCGCCGTCGTCCTCGCGCTCGTCCTTTGGCTTCTGCCGCAAGGGTTTCTGCTGCCGATCGGGCTCGTGGCGCTGCTCGGCGGATTCTCCGTCATGCGGACGCGGCCGACGATCTTCAACGGCTGCATGGTGCTGATGTCCGTCGGCATGAACGCGACGACCAAACACCTCGACCCGCGATACGTGCTCGTCGAGTACCTGCTTCTGATGGTCCTCGCCGGCGCCATCGCGTTGCTGTTCGGCTTCGCCGCGATCCCGGGGGTACCGAAACCCGGTCCCGCGGAACGGTTCGGCACCGCGGTCGACGCCACCCGCACGCTGCTCGGCTCGGTCGGGCGGAAACTGCGCGGCGACGACGTCGACCCGCGGACGCTCGGCCGCGAGTTCCGCGCCGCCGCGGTCGCGCAGCACGGTCTGCTCGCCGCGGAACCGGGCACGAAGGAACCCGCGCCCGGACAGCTCGACGCGCTGGAGAACGCCGCCGAAGCCTTGCGTGGCCTCTCCGTCACGGCCTCGTCACTCTTGCTGCGCACCGGAACGGCAGGAGCCGCGGCCGCCGTGGGCGAAGCCGCCCGCGCGCTCGGGACCGGGGAGGCGGCGGAGATCCCGGTGCCGTCGAATGCCGACGACGAACAACGCCTGGTGCTCGACATGATCGCGGCCGACGTCGTCGCGGTCGGCGAGGCGGCTCAGTCGCTCAGGGACGTCTAGGTCTTGTCGCGGTGCTGCCCGGCGATCTCCGCGTCGGGCGTGCACAGCGCGCACGGGGTGAACCCGAGCTGCCGCGCCTCCCCGATGCCGAGCGGAATGGTGTCCCGGGTTTCGAGCCACGCGCAGGTGGTCACGTGATACCGCGGATATTCGTCGACGACGACGATCTCGGTCTCCAGTTCGGAGACGATCGCCACATCGGTGGGATCGCTCTCCTCTTCACCGGGATCGCCGTTGCGCTGAGGCTCGGCGGCCTCTTCCGTGTCGCCCAGTTCACCGGTGGTCGGCATCAAGACCGTCTGCTCGGCGTCCTTGGGCTTCTCCTCTTCATCACCCGCTTCGGGCTCGTCCGCTTCGTCGGCGGGATCGTCCGCCGCCTCTTCGACGGGAGCGGCGTCCTCGGCCGAACGCTTCTTCCGGCGACGCAGCCAGTCGAAGACCAGGAGCAACCCGGCGACTACGGAGAGGCCGATGGAGATCCAGGCCCACAGGGAGTTCGCGGTGATGAGCGCCGCGACAAGCAGCCCCAGAGCCGCCAGTACCAGTACCAGGACGATGTAGAGCACGGTGAATTACAACATGACGGACAAGCGGAACGGCCCCGACCCTCCGGAGAGTGTCGAGGCCGTTCCCATGCGTTGACCGAGAGCCGTCAGCCCGCTTCGGCGCGGGGACCGAACGAGTAGCCCTGTCCACCGCCCGAGGACGATGCCGACTGTCCCGAGTTCGACGTGGACGCCGAAGCGGGAGCGGCCGAACCGCGGTCGTCGAGCTCACGCAGCTGGGACTCGAGGAACCCACGCAGCCTCGTGCGGTACTCCCGCTCGATCGTGCGCAGCTCCTCGATCTTCTTGCCCAGCGAGCCCTTCTCCGCGTTCATGTTGTTCATGGTCTCGGTGTACTTGCGCTGAGCTTCGCGCTCCATGGTCGTCGCCTTGTCGCGCGCCTGGCGCTCCAAGGTCTCGGCACGGGTTCGCGCGTCGTTCAGCATGGTCTCGGCACGCGTGCGCGCCTCGTTCACCATCGAGTCCGACTTGGATCGCGCGTCCGAAAGCAGCTGCTCGGACTTGGTACGAGCCTCGGCGAGCATGCCGTCCGACTCGGTCTTGGCCTCGGCGGTGAGCCGGTCGGCCATTTCCTGGGCCAGCCCGAGCACCTTCGCGGCCTGGACGTTGGGTTCCCCATTGTCCGGCACCATCGAATGGGCCTGGGTCTGCTCCATCGCCGACTGCGGCGGCGGTACCGGCGCCAGGCGACGCGACGGTTCGTCACGTACCTGTGGCGGCGGCCCGACGGCACCGGCCTTGGCGTTCTCGAGCTCACCACGGGTGGTCTCGAGCTCGTTGTCGAGCTGCTCGACCTGCTGCCGCAGCTCGTTGTTGTCCTCGATCAACCGGGCAAGCTCGGTCTCCACCAGGTCGAGGAACGCGTCCACCTCGTCCTCGTTGTAGCCCCTTTTGCCAATGGGCGGCTTGCTGAACGCGACGTTATGCACGTCAGCGGGGGTCAACGACATCAGATCACCTCACGCACTCCATGGCCTGCAGGTCCACCCGGGCTTCCCCGAAAATCACCCTGGCGTTGTCAGCTGCATCGCGAAGAACACAACCAACAGCAGCACCATAATCGATAAGTCCAGTCCGACGCCGCCGATTCGTACGGTCGGGATGATTCGTCTGAACAGACGAACCGGTGGGTCGGTCACTGTGTAGATGGTCTCGAGCGTTACCGCAACCCCTCCGGCAGGATGCCACTCGCGAGCGAAAGCACGCACGAGCTCGACGACGATCCGTGCCGTCAGCAGGAGCCAGAAAGCGAACAGCACGTACCAGACGACCAGCAACACAGCATTCACGTAACCACTCTGCCATGCCCCGCGTCAAAAGACGCAGCTGACGGGCGGCAGATGCCGATGAGTCGACAAAATCACATCCGGCTGCGCTCAGCGGTCACCGGGTGATCAGCCGCGCAGGAATAATCCGCCTTCGGCAATCCGCCGACGGTCTTCCGCGGTGACGTCCACATCGGGCGGTGAGAGAAGGAACACCTTGTTGGTGACCTTGTCCATCGACCCGCGCAACGCGAACGCGAGACCGGCCGCGAAGTCGACAAGACGCTTCGCGTCCGCGTTCTCCATCTCGGTGAGGTTCATGATCACCGGGATGCCTTCGCGGTAGTGCTCCCCGATCGCCCGCGCTTCGGCGTAGCTCGTCGGGTGCAACGTGGTGATCCGGCTCAACGGGTCACGAACGGCCGGACGGACCGGTTCGGTGACCGGACGCAGCCGGGCGACCGGTTCGGGCTGGCGATCGATCGCCAGTGCCCCGTGGACCGCCGGCTCCGGGCTGACCACGGAGCGTGACCGAGTCCGGGTGACGGGCTCGTCATAAGTGTCGTCGACTTCCCGGTAGCGTCCACCCCGCGACCGGGCAACTGGCTCGTCGTCGTAGTCGTACTCGTCGTCGGCGTAGTCCTTTGAGGCGTAGCCTCGCCGGTAGCCTTCCTCGTCGTCATAGCCGTCTTCGTCCGCGGGCACCATCCCGAAGTAGGCCTTCAGCTTCTGCAGCGCGCTCATGCCTCTCCCTAGCCTTAGCCGCGTCCCGCACCGTGCTCCCCCGCCTTCGTCGCCACTCCCCGTAGCGACGAAACGGTATTCCCTAAGGCGAGGCTAAACCGCGCCCACCGAGCAGCGCGGTTCCGACACGCACACACGTCGAGCCGTGCGCGATCGCCTGCTCGAGATCATTGCTCATTCCGGCGGAGAGTTCACGGGCATTTGGGTGATCTTCCCGTAGACGCTCCGAGGCGAAAGCAAGCTTCTCGAACGCCTCAGCGGGGTCAATACCCAGCGGGGCCACCGCCATAAGCCCACGGAGGCGAAGATCACCCACATGGACTATCCGCTCCGCCAGCCGGTCCAGTTCGTTCAGCCGAGTGCCCCCGCGCTTCGGATCGTCATCGAGACTTACTTGAATGAGGACGTCCAACGGGTGATCACGTTGCCCGGAATCGAGCGCCGACCTGGTCGCCTTCGCGAGCGCGTCGGCGAGCCGTTCGGAGTCGACGGACTGGACCTCGTCGGCCCAGCGCACGACCGAGCGGGCCTTGTTCCGCTGGAGGCTGCCCACCATGTGCCAGCGGACACGGGCCTCCGGACGCAGGGCGGCGACCTCTTCGGCTTTCGCTCCCGCCTCCTGGTCGCGGTTCTCGGCGAGGTCGAGCGCGCCGAGGTCGGCGAGCAGCGCGGCGTCGAGCGCCGGGAAGGTCTTGGTGACCGCGAGCAAACGGACCTCGTCGCGTTCCCGGCCCGCGGCCTTGCACGCGGCGGCGATCCGCTCTTCCACTTCGGCGAGGTTGGCCGCGAGTTCCTCCTCGCGGGTGTCACTCACGACGCGTCCAGCCAGGTGATACCCGCGATCCGGCCGGTGGTGCCGTCGCGGCGGAAACTGAACAGGGTCTTGTCTTCGTTGGTACAGCGCGGATCCACGCCGATCTTGCCGAGGCCGAGGTCGGCGAGCTGCCGCCAGAGCCCGGCGCGCAGGTCGAGCCCCGGCGTGCCCTTGCGGGTTTTGCAGGCGCTGCCCGGTACGTGTTTCTCGACGTCGGCGGCCATGTCGGCGGGGACTTCGTAGCAGTCACCGCAGATCGCGGGGCCGAGCAGGGCTTCGGTGCGACCCGGTTCCGCGCCGAGCGAGCGCATCGCTTCGATCGCGGCGGGGACCACGCCGACCCGGGCGCCGACGCGGCCCGCGTGGACGGCGGCGACGACACCGGCTTCGACGTCGGCCAGCATGATGGGGACGCAGTCGGCGACGAGCACCACGAGCGCGAGACCGGTCTCGGCCGTCACGAGGGCGTCGGTCGCTTCCGCCGCGGCGGTCTCGGAGCCGTCGACGATGGTCGCGGTGCGGCCGTGGACCTGCTCCATCCACGCCAGCCTGTCCTCGGCGAGGCCGAGTTCGGTGGCGAGACGTTTGCGGTTGGCGAAGACGTCACCCGCGTCGTCACCGACATGGTCACCGAGGTTGAAGGTGTCGTAAGGCGGCCGGGATGCCCCGCCCGCCCTTGTCGTGACGACCCGCCGTACCCGCAAGACTTGCCTCCCTGGCGACCTCGGCTGAGGCGACCAAGGTCTTTTGATCTTTTGAAGTCGCGCCTTTTGGCCGACAGGCCCCGCTATCACGATGGCAGGGCGCCCCCTCAGGGAGAATGTACCTTCTCCCTGAATGGGCGCCCTGGCAGCGTGATAGCGGCAGCGCGATAAAACTAACGGCGCATGAAGGGCGGCACGTCGACTTCGTCGTCCGACGGGTCGTCGTGCACCGGGGTGGCGCGACCGGGCAGGCTGCCGTGGGTCGAGTTCGAGCCGATCGGCGAGTAGCCGCGCGAGCCACCGCCGGGCTGCGGGAGCCCGCCGGTCATCGAGCCGTTGCCCTCGCTCCGGGAGGACGACATCTGCGAATGCGGGCGCGTCGGCGGGACCGGGTAGCCGTTGGAGCCGGTCGACGGAACCGGCGTGGCACCCGAAGGCGGGCTCTGCACCGGCGTCGCCCCGCCACCGTTGACCTGGCCAGCCTGTGCGGACGCGGTCGAGTTCGACCGGGAGCCGAAGGTCGACGGGTCGAGCTTCTTGTGGGTCGGCGTGCCCGCGTCGAAACCGGCCGCGATCACGGTGACCCGGACCTCGTCGCCGAGCGAGTCGTCGATGATCGTCCCGAAGATGATGTTGGCGTCGGGGTGCGCGGATTCCTGCACCAGCGACGCGGCCTCGTTGATCTCGAACAGGCCGAGGTCCGATCCGCCCGCGATCGACAGCAGCGCGCCGTGCGCCCCGTCCATCGACGCTTCCAGCAGCGGCGAGTTGATCGCCTTCTCCGCCGCCTGGATCGCCCGGCCCTCGCCGCGCGCCGAGCCGATGCCCATGAGCGCGGAGCCCGCGCCGGACATGACGCTCTTGACGTCGGCGAAGTCCAGGTTGATCAGACCCGGCGTGGTGATCAGGTCGGTGATGCCCTGGACACCGGACAGCAGCACCTCGTCCGCCGAGCGGAAGGCGTCCATCAGCGAGACGCCGATGTCGCCCAGCTGCAGCAGCCGGTCGTTCGGGATGACGATCAGGGTGTCGCATTCGTTGCGCAGCTGCTGGATGCCGTCTTCGGCCTGCTTGCTGCGGCGCTTGCCCTCGAAGGTGAACGGGCGGGTGACGACGCCGATGGTCAGCGCGCCGAGTTTGCGGGCGATCTGGGCGACGACCGGCGCGCCACCGGTGCCGGTGCCACCGCCCTCACCCGCGGTCACGAACACCATGTCGGCGCCCTTGATGACCTCTTCGATCTCTTCGCGGTGGTCCTCGGCGGCCTTCTGCCCCACCTCGGGGGCGGCGCCGGCACCGAGGCCGCGGGTCAGTTCCCGGCCGATGTCGAGTTTCACGTCGGCGTCGGACATGAGCAGTGCCTGGGCGTCGGTGTTCACCGCGATGAACTCGACACCTTTGAGGCCGACCTCGATCATGCGGTTCACGGCGTTAACTCCGCCGCCGCCGATACCGACGACCTTGATCACCGCAAGGTAGTTGTGCGGGGGCGTCATCGGAGCCGCCTTCCTGATCGTGTGTGCTCGTGCTGCCCGCCGGTCGCTGAGCCTGGAGCCGAAACCCTCGAGCTGAAGTTCAGATTGAGAGTTATGTCAACTGCCGACGTTGAAGCAGGACGGTATGCACCAGGCTGGCTCGAATCCAGTAGCCACGCCGTGTGTCGCAAAAGTGTTTTGCCACAACATGTTCGCGAACGCAAGACCGAGACCCCGTGGAAGCGCCGGACGGCGGCCTGGTATTGGCCGCCGGATCAGGTCGGCATGGACATGACCATCACGACGTCCTTCGACGGTGAACCGGTGGCCGAACCACCCGCCTGTTCGACGCTCAGCGCGAACTTCTCGGCCCCGGCGATCCCGTCGGCGACAAGCAGCGCACCGTCCTGACCACCGGAAATGAGCCCGGCGGGCTTCGGCGCGGTCCCCGGGTACATGAACCACGCCTGGTAGATCCGGCCAGGATCGTTCTTCGGCAGCTGTGCGGCCATGAAGACGAGCTTGTCCTTGGCGCGCGACATCATCACGGTGCCGCCGCCCCCGCCGGACGCTTCGGCGTGCCCGGTCCTGAGATCGGCCGCCGAGAGCACCTCGGCGACGGGCTCGTAGCGCTGGGCGTACTGCGCCGCTTGTTCCCGCGCGGCGGTCAGCTGGGTGTGGTTCTCGTAGGCGATGCCACCGAACACGGCGGTGCCCGCCAGCCCGACGATCGCCGCGGCGGCCGCCCCGATCGCCCAGCGCGGCGCGCGCCTGCGGCCCTTGACGCGCTCTCCGGTTTCGAAGCGCGTCTTCGGCGGCTGCTGCCGGGTCGCCATCGCCTGTGCGAGCACACGGCGCTTGAGTTCCGGCGGCGGGTCTTCGGCCAGCGCGGCGCCGAGCCGGGTCGCGGTCATCTGCAGTTCGAGGACCTCTTGGGCGCACGAGGCGCACTCGCCGAGGTGCCGCTGGAACTGGGCACGCTCCATTTCGGACAACGCGTCGACGGCGTATGCCCCGGTGAGCGTGTGCATTTCGGGCATCGTCATGCCATCACCCCCAAACAGTCCCGGAGCCTGATCAGGCCGTCCCGGAGTCGAGTCTTGATGGTCCCGTGCGGGGTCTGCAGCACCTCGGCGACCTCGCGATAGGTATATCCCTGGTAGTAGGCGAGCAGCACGGATTCCCGTTGCAGCTCGGTCAGGCTGGTCAGGCAGCGGCGGACCTGCGACCGTTCCCAGCGGGCCGCGACGGCCTCGGCGACCTCGTCGAAGGGTCGCGCGCGGGCGGCCTCGAAGGTCGCCTTGACCTCGCGGTCCGAACTGGCCCGTGCCGAACGGACGCGGTCGACGGCGCGGCGGTGCGCCAGCGTCATGGCCCAGTTCAAGGCGCTCCCCCGGTCCGGCGAATACCGCGTGGCCGTGCGCCACAGCTCGACCATGACCTCTTGGGTGACCTCTTCGGACTGGGCGGAGTCGCGGAGGATTCGCCGCACCAGGCCGAGGATCGGGCCGGCGAGCCGGTCGTACAGCGCGTCGAAGGCCCGCTCGTCCCCCTTCGCGACCCGGACGAGCAGGTCCTCGGCCGTCGGCCCGGCCGGTTCGTCACCCGTTCCGGGAACGGGCGCCATCCGGCGTGGACGTGCCGATTCATCCATCAAGCCTGCCTCCGGCGGTCTGCGGTGCACGAGGGGTCAGCGGTGCCTTCTTCAGCCACAGTCTGACCCCGTGCCGCCGGATCAGCGCGGAGACCCGGTGCGGCATGAACGGACGGGTGAGCAGCAGACGCGCCAGCCGCTTGGTGGTGGCGGGCCGCCGCACACCGCGCAGGGACGCCGTCAGCGGGGTCCGCCCGCCCTGCCGGAGGGCGATCTGGACCGAGAGCAGCGCCCCCGGACGCGGTACCGCCATCCGGTACTCGCCGTCCATCGACTGGAACGGCGAGACGTAGAACTCCTTGTCCGCGTGGGCGTTCCCGTGGGCGTCGGGGCGCAGGAGGTACGCGTGCCTGCCACCGTAGGTGTTGTGGACCTCCGCGACGACGCATTCGAGTTCGCCGTCGGGCCGGTGGCACCAGTAGAGGCTGATCGGGTTGAAGTTGTGGCCGAGCGTCCGCGCGCCCGCGAGCATCAGCACCCGGCCGCCCTTCAGGTCGACGTCGCGTGCCGCGAGCCAGCGGTCCACTTTGGACCGGATGCTGGAGGTGTCGTCGGGCGCGAAATGGTCTCGTGGGTCGAAGCGGGCGAAGGGGCGCAGCCACCACGGCAGCTTCGGCGGCGCGTCGAGGTCGACCAGCCAAAGATAGACGCGGTGGGCGAACGAGAGCGGCGGGTCGGCGCGCCGGACATGCGCCACCGTGGAGTCGTAGAGCACGGCCATGACGGTCACCAGCGCACCCCGAAGTTCTCGGCCGCGCGGACACCGGACGCGCAGCCGTCCTCGTGGAAGCCCCAGCCGTGGTAGGCGCCGGCGTAGGCGACCGTGTCGTCGTCGAGTTCGGGCAGACGCCGCTGGGCGGCGACGGATTCCGGCGTGTAGACCGGATGTTCGTAGGTCATCTTGGCCACTACCGAACCGCTGTCGGGGGCGGTACCGGGGTTGAGCGTGACGACGTAGCCGGTCGGCTCGTCGAGCCGCATCAGACGGTTCATGTCGTAGGACACCTGGACCGCGCCGTTGTCGGCACCGCAGGCAGGCATCGCGTAGTTCCAGCCCGCCCGCGCGGATTCGGTGGTCGGGAGCACGCCGGTGTCGGTGTGCAGCCACGCCTCGTTGCTGGAGTACCGGAACGAGCCGAGGACCTCACGCTCGGCCGCGGTCGGCGACGTGAGCAGTTTCAGCGCCTGGTCCGCGTGCGTGGCCAGGACGACCTTGTCGAGCCGGTGGCGGGTGTCGGCGTCGTCGCGGACCTCGATCCCCTGCGCGGTGCGCTCGACCGAGCGCACCGGCGTCGACAGGTGCACGGCGGTCAGCTGTTTGGCGGCCCGTTCGACGTACTCGCGCGAGCCGCCCTCGACGGTGCGCCAGGCCGGTGACCCGCCGACCGACAGCATCCCGTGGTTGCGCAGGAACTCGAACAGGTAGCGCGCGGGGTAGGACAGTGTGTCGTTCCGGTCGGCCGACCAGACGGTCGAGACGACGGGGAGCATGAAGTGGTCGACGAAGTACTTCGAGTACCCGCCGATCGCGAGGAACGCGCCGAGGGTGACGTCTCCCGCCTCGGGTGATTCGAGAACGCGTTTCGCGTGCAGATGGAAGCGTTTGACGTCGGCGAGCATCCGCAGGTAGCGCCCGCGGGTGACGTTACGCGGCTGGGCGAACAGGCCCTTGAGGCCTTTGGAGCCGGCGTACTGGAGGCCGCAGCCGTCGCAGCGGATGCTCATCGACATCTCGGTGTCGCGAGTGGCGACGCCCAGTTCGGCGAACAGGCGGAGCAGGTTCGGGTAGGTGCGCTCGTTGTGCACGATGAACCCGGAGTCGACACCGACGGTGCCGCCGTGCGCACTCGGGACGTCGTGGGTGTGCGCGTGCCCACCGAGCCTGTCGTCGGCTTCGAACAGCAGCACTTCGTAGCGGCGTTGCAGCAGATAGGCCGCCGTGAGCCCGGCGACGCCGCTGCCGATGACTCCGATGCGTTGACCGTTGGTGTGCACGAAAGGGATTCGGAACAGGAGCCGGGGCGGATTGGACCGAGGCCTTGCCCGACCCATCCTTTTCCGGTCGGGGGCCGAATGACGACTATGCCGAACAGTCCCGCGTCCCGCCTGGTCCCGTTCGTCGAGCGGCTCCTCGGTGGCTCCCTTCCGGTCGGTCTCCGCACCTGGGACGGCGTCCGCGCCGGTCCCCCCGATGCGCCGACCGTGGTGCTCCGCAACCGGCGCGCCTTGCGCCGTCTCCTGTACGCCCCCGGCGAATTGGGCCTCGCCAGGGCCTACGTCTCCGGTGATCTCGATGTCGAAGGCGACCTCGCCGACGGATTCCGCCGGATCTGGGCGTTGACCCGATCGGGTGCCGTCCGCGGCGCCGAACTCGGCCCTCGCGAATGGGCCGAAGCGCTGCGGATCGCGGTCCGCCTCGGCGTCGTCGGCCCGCCGCCCGAACCGCCCGCCGAAGAGGCCCGCCTGTCCGGGGCACTGCACAGCCTGCGCCGGGACAAATCCGCGATCGCGCATCACTACGACCTCGGCAACGCCTTCTACCAGCTGTTGCTCGACGAATCGATGGCTTACTCGTCCGGGTACTGGACCTCCGACGAACACGGTTACGACCTCGAACAGGCCCAATGGGACAAGCTCGAACTCATCTGCCGCAAACTCGGCCTCCGCCCGGGGATGCGGCTGCTCGACGTCGGCTGCGGCTGGGGCTCGCTGCTGGTGCACGCGGCGAAACATCACGGGGTGCGAGCCGTCGGCATCACGCTTTCGGCGGAACAGCGGCAGCACATCCGCGGCCGGCTCGCCCAGCACGACCTGGAAGAACGCGTCGAGGTCCGCCGCCAGGACTATCGGGAACTGACCGACGAGCCGTTCGACGCCGTCGCTTCCATCGAGATGGGTGAGCACGTCGGCGAGCAGAACTACCCGGAGTACACGCGGACGCTGTTCCGGATGCTCCGGCCCACCGGACGGCTGGTCCTGCAGCAGATGTCCCGCGGCGCGGTCGCTCCCGGCGGCGGCGCGTTCATCGAGCGCTACATCGCGCCCGACATGACGATGCGGCCGCTGAGCCGCACGCTCGCTCATCTGGAGACCGCCGGGTTCGAGATCCGCGACGTCCACGCGCTGCGCGAGCACTATGTACGTACGGTCCGAGCGTGGGAGAAGACCCTGGAGAACAACTGGGACGACGTCGTGACGCTGATCGGTGAAGCGGGCGCGCGGGTCTGGCGGCTCTACCTGGTGGGCGGCGCGCTCGCGTTCGAGGAGAACCGCATGGGCGTGGACCAGATCCTGGCGGTCCGGCCGTCCGAACACGGCTTGAGCGCGCTCCCCGCCACTCGGGAGTGGGCCTGATGTCCCTCGGGGGAACCCTCGCGGTCACGGCGGGGGTGACTCTCCTGGCCTTCGTCGTCACCTTCGGCATCGCCCGGAGGCGCGGACGGTACGACACGGTCGACACCTTCTGGGGGCCGGGCTTCGCGCTCGTCGCGCTGGTCGCGGCCCCGCTCGGGGACGGGCCGGTGGCCCTGCGCGTGGTCACGGCGGCACTGACGGCTATCTGGGGTGTCCGCCTAGGCGTGCACCTCCACCTGCGCAATCACAAGCTGCCCGAAGACCCGCGCTACGTGCGCATGGCCGAGCGGGCGGGGCCGAACCCGGCGCTGAAGCTGTTCGTCCGCGTGTACCTGGTCCAGGCGGTGGTGCTCTGGTTCGTCTCGCTGCCGGTCCAGTTCGCGATGTACGGCGACGGGTTCGGGGTGACGGCGTGGCTCGGCGTCGCGGTGTGGCTGATCGGCTTCGGGTTCGAGACCGTCGGCGATGAGCAGTTGCGCCGGTTCAAGGCCGACCCGGCCAACCGGGGGAAGGTGCTCGACAGCGGGCTGTGGCGCTACACCCGGCATCCCAATTACTTCGGGGACGCGTGCGTGTGGTGGGGCCTCTACCTGCTGGCGTGTTCGAGCTGGGTGGGGGCGGCCACCGTGCTGTCGCCGCTCGCGATGACGTACACGCTGGCCAAGGGCACCGGAAAACCTTTGCTGGAGAAGGGATTGCGGCGCTCCCGGCCGGGATACGCGACCTACGTCGAGCGGACCAGCGGGTTCTTCCCGCTCCCCCCGCGCCGCATCACTCCCCGGTGAGTCCGTCGGTCAGTTCGCGAAGCAGGTCGAGGTGGCCGGCGTGCCTGCCGGTCTCCTCGATCATGTGCGTGACCACGAACCGCAGGTTGACCTCGCGGTCGCCGCGGAACGGGACCTTGTCGTCGAGCCCCATCCGGGCGACGACCTTGCGGCTTCGCTCGCACTCGGCCTCGTAGGCGGCGATCAACTGCTCGATCGGGGTCTGCATGGCGACGCGGAACTCGGCGTCGGGATCGACTTCGAGCGCCTCCTTCCAGACGTCCTCCTGTCCGTCGAGCACCACGGTGAACCAGTACTGCTCGACCAGGGTCAGATGCCCGAGCAGACCCGCGATGGTGGTGAGTTCACTGGGCACGAGCGGCCGCCGGGCCTGCTCGTCGGTGAGTCCGGAGCATTTCCACACCACGGTGGCGCGAAGGAAGTCGAGGAAGCCGTTCAGCTGGGTGCGCTCGTCCCCGGTGAGCGGCGGTTCGGGACGCTTCGGTTCGTCGGTCATGGTGGTGCAGTCTGCCGGTTTCCTCCGATGATCCGCTAACGAGTTACCCCGGGACGCACTGTCCACCATCTGCCGCAAGGCCGTGGTCCATGTCCGAACGCGATCCCATCGTTCGAGTGAAACCGGCGGTAGTTAGCGCCCGCGAAACATGACGACCACCCGCCCGTCATGTCAGGCTGGTGCAGTTGTGTCCATAGCCGGAGCACCCACGGAAAGGTAACTGATGGCTGGCCGTCAGCTGAGCGCACTCGATGTCGCTTTCCTTTGTCTGGAAAGCGAAACGACGCCCATGCACATGGGAGCGGTGGTCACCTTCCGCCCGCACGGGCAGGTGCACGCGCGTAAGCTGACCGCGTTGCTCGCCGAGCGGGCCGCGCGTATCCCGAAGCTGCGCCAACGCCCCCGCACCGCACTGTTCCCGCCCGGCGCCGCCGTCTGGGCCGAGGACCCGGATTTCGTTGCCAGTGAACATATTTCACATCACCACCTCAGCTCCCTGTACGAACCGGACCCGCTGTCCGCCTACGCGTCGCGCTGGATGGGACAACCGCTCGACACCGGAAAACCCTTGTGGGACTTGCATCTCGTCACCGGCCTGCCGGACGGTGAGTTCGCGTTGCTGCTGAAACTGCACCACGCGCTCACCGACGGAGCCGGCGCGTACGCCGTCGCCGCGGGCCTGCTGGACGCCCTCCCCCGCCCTGTCAGGCGCGCGCACAGCGGCGCCGAACCGCCCGCGCCTCGCTCCCCTGTGGACGCGGTCAAGGAAGCCCTCGGCTCCACCCTGGCCCAGGCCGGGGAGTCCGCCGGGATCGCCTCGTCGGTCGTCCGCGCGACCCGCTCCCCGCTGTCCCCGATCAGCGCGCCACCGTCGACCGAGCGACGGCTCGGCCTGGTCCGGCTCGACACCGGCGACATCCGGCGGATCCGCCGATCCCACGGCGGTACCGCCAACGACGTCGTGCTGGCCGTCCTCTCCGGCGCACTGCGCGAATGGATGATCAACCGCGGCCAGCGCGCCGACGACCGGACCCTGCGGGCGCTCATCCCGGTCAGCGTGCGCGGCCGGTCCGCCGAGCAACTGGGCGGCAACAAACTGTCCGGATACCTCTGTGACCTGCCGGTGGGCCTCGACGACCCGGTGGCACGGCTGCTGGCCGTCCAGCGCGAGATGAGCCGGAACAAGGCCGCGGGCCCGGCCCGGGGCGCCGGGGCGTTCCCGCTGCTCGCGGACCGGGTGCCACCGATGCTGCACCGCCTCGGCAGCAAGGCCGCCGGGCTCGCCGCGCCGATGCTGTTCGACCTCGTGGTGACCACGGTGCCGGTGCCGCCCAACCGGCTTTCCCTCGACGGGACGCGGCTCGAAGGGGTGTACCCGTTCGTGCCGCTGGCGCCGCGGCAGGCGATCGGGATCGCGGTGGCGACCTATCGCGACTCCGTCCACATCGGATTGCAGGCGAACGGGGCCGCGGTCTCCGACGTGGGATCGTTGCGGGACGGGGTCCTCAAGTCGGCCGCGAGGTTGCTCGACACTGCCTAGCGCGTGCCATGAAAGGTCCTTTCCTTGCAAATTTTGCAAGGAAAGGACCTTTCATGGCACGTACGGGACCGGTCAGCCGCGGAGCATCTCCGCGACCAGGAAGGCCAGTTCCAGTGACTGCTGCGTGTTCAGACGGGGGTCGCAAGCGGTCTCGTACCGGCCCGACAGGTCCAGGTCGGAGATGTCCTGCGCGCCGCCGAGGCATTCGGTGACGTCCTCGCCGGTCAGTTCGACGTGAATGCCGCCGGGGTAGGTGCCGAGTTTGCGGTGCACCTCGAAGAAGCCCTGGACCTCGTCCACGATGCGGTCGAAGTGGCGGGTCTTGTACCCGGTCGACGACTCGTGGGTGTTGCCGTGCATCGGGTCGCACTGCCAGATGACCTTGTGCCCGGACGCCTCGACCTTCTCGACGATCGCGGGCAGCACCTCACGCACCTTGCCGTTACCCATCCGGGCGATCAGCGTCAGCCTGCCCGGTTCGTTGCGCGGGTCGAGCCGCCGGACGTACTCCACGGCCTGCTCGGGCGTGGTCGTCGGGCCGATCTTGAGGCCGATCGGGTTGGCGAGGAGTTCGGCGAAGGCGATGTGCGCACCGTCGAGCTGCCGGGTCCGCTCGCCCACCCACAGGAAGTGCGAGGACAGGTTGTACAGCTTGGGGTTCGTCGCGTCGGCGCGGTCCATCCGCAGCATGGAGCGCTCGTAGTCCAGCAGCAGCGCCTCGTGGCTGGCGAAGATCTCGGTCGACTGCAGCGAGGTGTCGGTGACGCCGCAGGCCGACATGAACCGCAGGCCGCGGTCGATCTCCGCGGCCAGCGCTTCGTAGCGCTCGCTGGCGGGCGAGGACTTCACGAAGTCCTTGTTCCAGTCGTGCACCTGGTGCAGATCCGCCATACCGGCGCCGGTGAGCGCGCGGACGAGGTTCATCGCGGCGCCCGCGTTGGCGTAGGCCCGGATCATCCGGCCGGGATCCGGCACGCGGAGTTCGGGCTTGGCGACGAGCGAGTTGATGATGTCGCCGCGGTACACCGGCAGGCCGAGCGCGTCGGTGGAGGCCGAACGAGGCTTCGCGTACTGCCCGGCGATCCGGCCGACCTTCACCACCGGCAGGCTCGCGCCGTAGGTGAGGACGACGGCCATCTGCAGCAGGGTGCGCAGGTTGGCGCGGATATGCGGTTCGGTGTTCGACTCGAACGTCTCCGCGCAGTCACCGCCCTGCAGCAGGAACGCCTCACCGCGGGCGACCATGGCCAGCCGGTCGGAGAGCCGGTCGATCTCGGCGGGGACGGTGATCGGCGGCACGCTCTCCAGCACACCGCGTACACGTTTCGTCAGCTCGGGGTCCGGCCATTCGGGCTGCTGCGCCGCGGGCCGGGAAAGCGCGTCGTCGAGCCGCGTGCGCAGCTCGGGCGGCAGAGGAGGCAGTTCGGGGAGCGTGTCGACGGGAACGTCCACTGTCCAGTTCACCGGCCCAGGATATGCCGCACCGGAAGCCGCCCGCCCACCGGGACAAAAGTCCCAAAAGGTGGACGGGCGGCTCCACGTGCTCAGGCGGCCTGCGCCTTGTTGTAGAGGTTCTGCGCGTCCGTGCCGAAGTACGGACCGAACATGTATCCCGGCAGGAAGGTGTAGCCGAAACTGTTCACCGACGCCTGGACACCCGCCCCGGTCGCCTCACTGAAGTTGAGGAACCACGGACCGCCGCTCGAACCACCGGTCATGTTGCAGTTCATGCCGTGGTCCTTGGTCAGCAGGAAGTCGGTGAACGTGCTCCCGCTGCAGTAGACCAGCTTCGTGCCGTCGTACGGCGCCGCCGCCGGGTACCCGAAGGTGTACATCGACTGGTTGCGCGCCTGGTTGAACGCGATGCCCTGGGCGCCGACGACGTCGGTCAGCTTCTGCCCGTTGAGCGGGTTGACCACGGCCGCGCCGACGTCGTAGTTCATGTCCTCGCTCGCTTCCCACTGCGGAGTGGTCAGCGTGCTCTTCGCGGTCCAGGTGCCGTAGGGCGCGTTGCCGTTGTTGTAGCCGGGGACGAAGGTCCAGTTGGTGTGCCACGCGCCCTGGTACTTCACACAGTGCCCGGCCGTGATGACGACGCTGCCGTTCGCGCTGGTGACTGCGTCACCGGAACACGACGCGTTCCGCCCGCCCATGGTGAAGAACACGCGGCCCGCCGTCTGCACGACCTTGCCCGCCCCGGTCCACGCGCCGCCGCCGTTGGGGATGCTCTGGATGATCGTGCTCTCCCCCTTCGCGACGTCCTTGAGCGAAAGGTCCGGAGCCTTGACCAGCTGTTCGATCGGGACCGCCGACCGCATTCGCTCGGGCGTCCAATAGGCCGCCACCGCCCGCGCCTCGGCCGCGGTATCCGCGCTCCGGTGCTGGACCGGCGCGGCCTGTGCCGGGCTCGCGACCGCGGTCAGCGCTGTCACCGCCAACCCCACGAGCGCCGCCAGGATCCCCGTCCGGGAAGCCGTCCTCTTCATGGCATACCACCTTTCGCCACCGGTGAATTGCCGTATGACCTGCACGACTTTCTGAACGTATTTGCCCCGCTACCGTGCGTACAAGCGGCCGTTCGGCCGCATCCGTCCTCGCGGATGAGCCATTCGGCTCACCAAAACGAACGCGGCGGCCGAGAACATGAATTCTCGGCCGCCGTGTTCGGAAACGTCGTGAGTGACGATTCGGGTTATTGAGAGGTAAGGCAAACCTGGCGTGATCGGCTCGCTGTCTGGCGGCAGGCGAGGAGCTCCCCGCTGAGGCGGGGCGCGTCGCACGACTGTCCACAAGGGACACCTTTCGGGGACTCGGTGTCCGATTGATGACACTATGCACGGTTCCGCGTGGGGGTCGTGAGTGGCAAATAGGGTTATTGAGGGGTAAGTCAAACGTGTCGTGTCGCGGGCTGTGGTCGCTGCTGCCTACGCGTTTCCCTGGTGGTGAAGGCTTCCTTGCCTACGCTGACGGTAGTGAAGGAGCCCTTCACTACCGTCAGGCGTGATCCCTGGCGACAGTGGGACGGCTGTGACATCAACGTCCCGTCTTGAAGTCCGTGAAGGCCTCCTTGAGGGACCCAGAGTCCCTCAAGGAGGCCTTCACGGACTTACCACCCACCACGCCACCTTTGCCTTACCCCTCAATAGAACCCTACTTCGCACTCACGACCCGCTCGCGAAACCACGCATACCACCCAAGTTGGACACTTACCCGTGCAAATAGGGTCCTTTGTGGACAGACCAGGCGCCGTCCCCGCTGCCGTCAGCCGGTCCGGACCCACGCCGGGGCACGCCACGTTTGGGTTACCTCTCAAATAACCCTCATTAACACTCACGACCCCCCGCCCGAAACCGCACAAACCGCCCAAGTCGGACAGTCTTCTTCAGAAAAGTGTCCCTTGTGGACGCTGGGGCGCGGCCCGGCTTCCGTCAGTCAGCCCGGTCCCGCGCCGGGGCACGCCATGTTCGCCTTACCCCTCAAGAGAACACGAATCGCCACTCACGACCACCCCGCGGACACGACATCCTTGGCCCACCCCTTGTTAAGATGCCGGGTGGGGATATCCGTGAACGGCTTGGCCCGGATTGGCGCGTACGTCGTGGCTCCGGCCGCCTGGGCACTACTGGCACCGATCGTGGTCCTCCTCGGCGATACCAGTGGCCTGCTCTGGCCTTTGCTTCTGACGCTCGCCGGATCGGCCCTCGTGACTCTGGCCGTGGGCTGGGTGACCGAGCACGGATTCGGCTTCAGGATCTCGCCGTACACGTCGCCTGAATCCGCCGCGATCACCGTGCTGGCGTTCACCATCGGGCCGGTGATGCTCGCCGGCGGCCTGCTCGTGGCCTGGCTGTGCTGGGCGCGTGTCAGGCTAGGCGAAGACACCTTCACCGAAGCCGCCGCTGGAGTCCTGACTGGGATCCTGGTCGGCGGCCTCGGCTGGATCGGTTTGATCTTCTTCTTGTTCTCCTGATCAAGCCGGGCAGTGCGAGTCCGCGCCCGGCAGGACGCCGTCCCGCAGGTATCGGACGACGGCGTCGTTGCCGCAGGCGTTCTCCTTGGTGAAGACGCCGTGCCCGCCCGCGTCGACGGTGACGAACTTCGCCCGGCCGCCCAGCGCCGACCGCATTTCGCGGGCGCCGACAAGCGGTGTCGCCGGATCACGGAGGTTCTGCACCAGCAAGATGTTCGACGGACCCCGGTCGTGGATCCGCACTGGCGGTTCGCGGCGCTCCACCGGCCAGAACGCGCAGGGCGTGATGTTCGCGGCGGCCGGGCCGAACATCGGGTGCGTCACGCGGGCCTGTTCGACCGCTTTTTGATAGTAGCGCACGCTTTCGGGCCAGTCGGAGTCGTTGCACAGCACCTGGAGCTGGAGTGCCGCGTGGTTGTCGCCGTCAAGCGGACCACTCTGGGCCGCCGCTGGGGCACCGGCCCAATCCTTTGCCAGCGCTGGGAAATTCGCGTCGTCGTAGAGGGCGTCCCAGGTCCCGCCGCGAAACCCGGAGCCACGTTTCCCGGCCAGTTCGAAGAACTTCGCGGTCACCTGGGCGGGTGTGCGCCCGAGGTGGTAGACGTCGTCACGCGCCGCCGCCCAGGCCGCGAAATCGGGGAAGCGATCGTCGAAGCCGTCCGCGAACCGTTGGTGCGCTTGGACATCCAGTCCCTTCGGCCCGAGAAGGCTGTCCAGCACGATCCGATCCGTGCGCGCGGGGAACATCGACGAGTACGCGGCACCGAGATAGCTCCCGTACGAGACGCCGTAGAACGAGATCTTCCGCTCCCCCAGCGCCTCGCGGATCCGGTCCAGGTCGCGCGCGGTGTTGGCGGTGGTCATCTGCGGCAGGAGATCCGCGGTCGCCGATTCGGCGCATTGCCTGGCCACCACGCGGGATTTCGCCGCCTTCTCGGCGATGTCACGCGGGCCGTCCGCGTACGGGCCGACGAGGATGAAGCGCTGCTCCTCGGTCAGGTCGCAGGTCACCGGCGTGCTGTAGGTGGTCCCGCGCGGGTCGAACCCGATGACGTCGTAGCTGTCGAGCAGGCCGCTGTGTCCCTGCCGTTGCGCGAGTTGCGCGGGCATCGCCAGACCGGGGCTCCCGGGGCCGCCGGGATTCATCAGCAGCACGCCACGCCGCTTCGGCGAGGTGCTCGCCTTACGGGAAAGGGTGAGTTCGATGCTCCGCCCGCCGGGGTCGGCGTAGTCCAGTGGCACCTCGAGCTTCGCGCATTCGAGCCCGGCGGTGGGCGACGGCCTCATCCCGTAATCCGGGCACGGAGACGTCCAATGCAGTGCCGGAGCCGCTTCCGCGGTCACCGGGACCGCGGCCATGAGCGGGAGGAAGGCCAGTAGGGCCAGTGCTTTCTTCATGCCGGGATCGTCGCGTGCGCGACGGCCCTACCGCGTCGTACCCGAGGCTGGTCCCGGCCCTCCACCTTGGGTGGGAGCCGGGACCGCCGTTCGTCAGACCACCGCGAGCGGTAGCGCCGTCGGGTGCACCGGGGCCGGGAGGTCGGACGCGCCGGTGAGGTACGCGTCGACGGCGCTCGCCACCGACCGGCCCTCCGCGATCGCCCACACCACCAGCGAAGCACCGCGATGCGCGTCCCCGCAGACGAACACGCCGGGCGAGGAGGTCTGCCAGTCCGCACCGCACGAGAGCGTGCCGCGCTTCGTCAGCGACAACCCGAGCCCGTCCAGCAGCGGCATGTGCTCGACACCCTCGAAGCCGATCGCGAGCAGCACCAGGTCGGCAGGCAGTTCCTCGACCTCGTCGTTGACCGGGGTCACCATGCGCTTGCCGGTCTCGGGGTCCTTGACCACGCGGACCTGCCGGAGCTCGACCGCGCGCACGTTGCCGTCGTCGTCACCGAGGAACCGGGTGACCGCGACGGCGAACTTGCGCTCGCCCGCTTCCTCGTGCGCCGGATAGGTGCGCAGGATGTACGGCCAGGTCGGCCACGGCGAACGCTCGTCGTCCCTTGTGGACGGTGGTGTCGGGTACTGGTCCAGCTGGGTCACCGAAAGCGCGCCCTGCCGGGTGGCGGTGCCGTACGAGTCGGCCCCGGTGTCGCCACCGCCGATGATCACGACGTGCTTGCCTGCCGCGTCGACCGCCGACGGGCCGTCGCCTTCGACGTACTTGTTGGCCGGGACGAGATGCTCCATCGCCAAATGGATCCCGGACAGCTCGCGCCCCGGCGTCGTGGTGTCGTCGCGGCCGCGCAGCGCGCCCACCGCGAGCACGACGGCGTCGTAACCCGCCCGGAGTTCCTCGACGGTCAGGTCGACGCCGACCTCGCAGCCGGTGACGAACTTCGTGCCCTCCTTGCGGAGTTGCGCGAGCCGCCGGTCGAGGACCTTCTTCTCCATCTTGAACTCGGGGATGCCGTACCGCAGCAGGCCGCCGAGCCGGTCGTCCCGTTCGTAGACGGTCACCTCGTGCCCGGCGCGGGTCAGCTGCTGCGCCGCGGCGAGCCCGGCCGGACCGGAACCGACGACCGCGACCCGCTGGCCCGAGGAGACCTCCGAGATCTGCGGCTGCACGTAGCCCGCTTCCCACGACTGGTCGGCGATCGTCTGCTCGACGCGTTTGATCGCCACCGGGCCGCCGGACAGCGGCGAAACCGACAGGACACAGCCCGCCTCGCACGGCGCGGGACACAGCTTCCCGGTGAACTCGGGGAAGTTGTTGGTCGCGTGGAGCCGGTCGCTCGCCGCGGCCCAGTCGCCACGGCGCACCAGGTCGTTCCACTCCGGGATCAGGTTGCCCAGCGGGCAGCCGGAACCACTGGAGTGACAGAACGGGATGCCGCAGTCCATGCACCGCGAAGCCTGCTTGCGCACGTTTTCGTTGCGCTCGCCCGCTTCCACGTCGGCGTACACCTCGCCCCAGGTGGCGAGACGTTCCTCTTTGGACTTCTTCTTCGGCTCTTCGCGTTCGTATTTCAGGAAACCCGTCGGATCAGCCACGAGCGGCCTCCATGATCGCTTCGTCGACGTCGCGGCCCGCGGCACGCGCCGCCTTCGCCGCGTCAAGGACACGCTGGTAGTCGCGGGGCATCACCTTGGTGAACGCCGCCGAGCGACGCGGCCAGTCGCCGAGCAGCGACGCGGCCACGGCCGAACGTGTGAGGTCGTAGTGCTTCTGCACGGTCTTCTTGAGCCAGGCGAGGTCCTCGGACGTCGGGGTCAGGAGGTTCACCATCTCCTCGTTGACCCGGCCGCGGTCGAGGTCGAGCACGTAGGCCTCGCCGCCGGACATGCCGGCCGCGAGGTTGCGCCCGGTCGGGCCGAGCACGACGGCCTGTCCGCCGGTCATGTACTCGAAGGCGTGGTCACCGACGCCCTCGGCGACGACCACCGCACCGGAGTTGCGTACGCAGAACCGTTCGCCGACCTGGCCGCGCAGGAACATCTCCCCGCTGGTGGCCCCGTAGGAGAGCGTGTTCCCGGCGATGGTCTGCCGCTCGGCGGCGAACTTCGCGTCCGGATGCGGGCGCACGATGATCCGGCCGCCCGAAAGACCCTTGCCGACGTAGTCGTTCGCGTCGCCGACCATGTCGAGCGTGATGCCGCGCGGCAGGAACGCGCCGAGCGACTGCCCGGCGGAACCGGTCAGCAGCACATGGATCGTGTCTTCGGGCAGGCCCTCGCCGCCGTAGCGGCGGGTGATCTCGGAACCGAGCAGCGTGCCGACGGTCCGGTTCACGTTCCGCACCGGCAGCTCCAGCCGTACCGGATGCGCGTCCTCCAGCGCCGCCTCGGCGAGCTGGATCAGGGTCCGGTCGAGTGCGTGGTCCAGGCCGTGGTCCTGCGTCCGCGTGCGCCGCTTCGCGCCGCCGTACGGGGTCTCGGACGGCATCTCGAAGATCGGCGCGAGGTCGAGCCCGGAGGCCTTCCAGTGCTCGATCGCCTCGTCGGTGTCGAGCACCTCGGCGTGCCCGATCGCCTCGTCGAGGGTGCGGAAACCGAGTGCCGCCAACGTTTCCCGGACCTCTTCGGCGACGAACCGGAAGTAGTTGACGACGTGGTCGGCCTGCCCGGTGTACCGCTTGCGCAACTCCGGGCTCTGCGTCGCGACGCCGACCGGGCAGGTGTCGAGGTGGCAGACGCGCATCATGACGCAGCCTTCGACGATCAGCGGCGCCGTCGCGAAGCCGTATTCCTCCGCGCCGAGCAGCGCGGCGATGACGACGTCGCGGCCGGTCTTCATCGCGCCGTCGACCTGCACGGTGATCCGGTCACGCAAACCGTTGAGCAGCAACGTCTGCTGCGTCTCGGCGAGGCCGATCTCCCACGGCGTGCCCGCGTGCTTCAGCGAGTTCATCGGGGAGGCGCCGGTGCCGCCGTCGTGGCCGGAGATCAGCACGACGTCGGCGTGTGCCTTGGACACGCCGGCCGCGACCGTGCCGACGCCGAGCGAGGACACCAGCTTCACGTGGATGCGGGCGTTCTCGTTGGCGTTCTTGAGGTCGTGGATCAGCTGGGCGAGATCCTCGATCGAATAGATGTCGTGGTGCGGCGGCGGCGAGATCAGCCCGACGCCCGGCGTCGAATGCCGCGTGCGGGCGATCCACGGGTAGACCTTGTTCGGCGGCAGCTGCCCGCCCTCGCCCGGCTTCGCACCCTGAGCCATCTTGATCTGGATGTCGTCGGCGTTGACCAGGTACTCACTGGTGACGCCGAACCGGCCGCTCGCGACCTGTTTGATCGCGCTGCGCCGCTCCGGGTCGTAGAGGCGCTCGGGGTCCTCCCCGCCCTCACCGGTGTTGGAGCGGCCGCCGATGCGGTTCATCGCGATGGCGAGGGTTTCGTGTGCCTCGGCCGAAATCGAGCCGTAGGACATCGCGCCGGTGTTGAAGCGCTTGAAGATCGCCTCGACGGGCTCGACCTCGTCCAGCGGGACGGGTTCGCGGGTACCCGCGCGGAAGGAGAACAGCCCGCGCAGCGCGCCGCCCTCGCGGTAGAGGCGGTGCACCTCGTCGGAGTACTTCTTGTACACCTCTTCCCGGCCGGTCTTCGTCGCGTGCTGCAACAGGAAGACGGTCTCCGGGGTGAACAGGTGCAGTTCGCCCTCACGGCGGTACGCGTACTCGCCGCCGGTCTCGAGTCCACGGTGGACCCGGTCGGTCGGGTTGTCCGGGTACGCGCGGCGATGGCGTACGGCGACCTCTTCGGCGAGCACGCTCAGGCCGACACCGCCGAGCTTCGACGACGTGCCGGTGAAGTACTCGTCGAGCAGGTCCTGTGCGAGACCGAAGGATTCGAAGACCTGGGCCGCGGTGTAGGCGCCGACGGTCGAGATGCCCATCTTGGACATGATCTTCAGAACGCCCTTCACGAGCGCCTTGACGTAGTTGCGGATCGCCTTGGCCGGCTCGATCCCGGTGATGGCACCGGTCGAGATCATGTCTTCGATGGTCTCGAAGGCCAGGTACGGGTTCACCGCCGCGGCACCGTAGCCGAGCAGCAGCGCGATGTGGTGGACCTCGCGGGCGTCCCCGGTCTCGACGACCAGCGCGACGCGGAGCCTTTCCTTGGTGCGCACCAGATGGTGGTGCACCGAGGAGACCAGCAGCAGCGACGGGATCGGCGCCATGCGGTGGTCGGAGTCGCGGTCGGACAGCACGAGCGTGCGCGCGCCCGCGGCGATCGCCTCGGAGGCCTCGCGCCGGACCCGCTCGATCGCCGACGCCAGCGCGTCGGCCCCACCGTCCACTTCGTACAGTCCGGAAAGGACACTGCAGGCGAAGCCGGGCAGGTCGCCGTCGTCGTTGATGTGGATCAGCTTGGCGAGTTCGTCGTTGTCGATCACCGGATACGGCAGCTGCACGTGACGACAGGACGCCGGTCCGGGAGCGAGCAGGTTCCGCTCGGGGCCCATGATCCGGCTCATCGAGGTGACGAGCTCTTCGCGGATCGCGTCCAGCGGCGGATTGGTGACCTGCGCGAAGTTCTGCTTGAAGTAGTCGTAGAGCAGCCGGGAACGCTGTGACAGCACCGCGGGCGGGGTATCGGAACCCATCGAACCGATCGGCTCGGCCGCCTTGACCGCCATCGGCGCGAGCAGGATCTTCAGCTCTTCTTCGGTGTAGCCGAAGGAAAGCTGGCGCCGCAGCACCGAATCGTGGCTCTGCACGATGTGATCGCGGTCCGGGAGGTCGGCGATCTGCAGGAGACCGGCGTGCAGCCAGCCCTCGTACGGGAGTTCCTTGGCCAGCTCCGACTTGACCTCTTCGTCGTCGACGATCCGGCCCGCCTCGGTGTCCACCAGGAACATGCGGCCGGGCTTGAGGCGGCCCTTGGCCACGACGTCCTCGGGGGCGACGTCGAGGACGCCCGCCTCACTGGCCAGCACGACGCGGTCGTCGGCGGTGCGCCACCAGCGAGCCGGGCGCAGGCCGTTGCGGTCGAGCACCGCGCCGACGAGCGTGCCGTCGGTGAAGGTGACACAGGCGGGGCCGTCCCACGGCTCCATCAGGCTGGCGTGGAACCGGTAGAACGCACGACGCTGTGCGTTCATCCCGGTGTGGTTCTCCCACGCCTCGGGGATCATCATCAGCACCGCGTGCGGCAGCGACCGCCCGCCGAGGTGCAGCAGCTCCAGCACCTCGTCGAAGGAGGCGGAGTCCGACGCGTCGGCCGAGCAGATCGGGTACAACCGGGTGAGGTCGCCGGGGATGAGGTCCGATTCGAGCAGCGCCTCACGGGCGCGCATGCGGTTGCGGTTGCCGCGGATGGTGTTGATCTCGCCGTTGTGCGCGACGAACCGGAACGGGTGCGCCAGCGGCCACGACGGGAAGGTGTTGGTGGAGAACCGGGAGTGCACGAGCGCGATGGCGCTGGTGAGCCGGGTGTCGGTCAGATCGGTGAAGAAGAGCGGGAGCTGCGCGGGGGTCAGCATTCCCTTGTAGACGATCGTGCGCGAGGACAGCGACGGGAAGTAGGTGCCGCAGCCCGCGGTCACGCTTTCGTTCTCGACGCGCTTGCGCAGGCAGAAGGCCAGCCGGTCCAGTTCGAGCCCGCTCGGACGCCGTCCGCCGGTCTCGTGGGCCGCGACGAACAGCATCGCGAAATGCGGCATCACCGAACGCGCCGTCGGGCCGATGTCGGCGCGGTCGGCGTCGACCGGGACCTCACGCCAGCCGAGGACGTCGAGGCCCTCTTCGGTGGCGATCCGCTCGATCAGGGCGACGGCCTTGCCGCGCTCCTCGAGATCCGAGGGCAGGAAACCGATCCCGGTCGCGTAGGTCTGGTGACCGTCGGCGTCCGCCTCGGGCAGGGTGAAGCCCGTTTCCGCACGCAGCAGCTCGTCAGGCAGCTGCAACAGGATGCCCGCGCCGTCACCACTGGTCGGTTCCGCGCCCGCGGCGCCCCGGTGGTCGAGGTTCGTCAGCGCGGACAGGCCGTCGGTGACGATGCCGTGCGAGCGGCGCCCGCGGACGTCGGCCACCATGGCCACACCGCAGGAATCCTGTTCGGTTTCGGGGTCGTAGAGACCTTGTTTGCCGGGAATGGCGGAGAAGATCATGAAGGGACCTCCTTCGTCGTCTGTGCTCAGCGACCGGACAGGCCGGCCGGGGGAATGCGCACGGGACGACGATGGCCCGTTCGTTGACGCGACTTTAACACCTAGGAAACACGTCGGCACCAATTCAGCGGGCCGGAAACCTAGCTGATGGGTAACAATCTGGATGACCGGAACGACACAGTTCCTGATGTGGTCACGGTAGTTCGTACCGCTAAGTATATGTCCTGTTCCGGGAAGTCAAGAGTCGCGGTGAGGCGACCCTAGTCACTTCGCGCGTTCTCCGCATCCTGGGGCGGCATTACTAGAACGTGTTACAGTTCCGCGCATGATCCTGGACCGTTTCCGGCTCACCGACCAGGTCGCCGTCGTCACCGGCGCCGGGCGCGGGATCGGCGCGGCGACGGCCGTCGCTCTCGCCGAGGCCGGCGCCGACGTGGTGATCTCGTCCCGTACCGAAAGCCAGCTCGACGACGTCGCGGCCCTGGTCGCCGCCACCGACAGGCGAGCCCGCGTGGTGCCTGCCGACCTGAGCGACCCGGCGGCCGCCGCCGAGCTCGCGGCGATCGCGACCGCGGAATTCGGGCGGCTGGACCTGGTGGTCAACAACGTCGGTGGGACCTATCCCCGCCCGCTGCTGGAAACCACCACCGATTTTCTCGAAGAAGCCTTCCGCTTCAACGTTTCCACCGCGCATGCGCTGACCACGGCGGCGGCACCCGCGCTACTGGAGACCGGCGGGTCGGTCGTCAACATCTCGTCGGTCATGGGTCGCGTGAGCGGCCGGGGCTTCGCCGCGTACGGGACGGCGAAAGCCGCGCTGGCGCATTACACCCGGCTCGCCGCGGCCGACCTCGCGCCGAAGGTGCGGGTGAACGCGATCTCGGTCGGCTCCGTCGCGACCTCGGCGCTCGAAGTGGTGGTGGGCAACGACGAACTGCGCGGCCGGATGGAGGCCGCCACTCCCCTGCGCCGGATCGGCGAGGCCGAGGACATCGCGGCCACGGTCGTGTTCCTGGCGTCGCGGGCGGGCCGGTACGTCACCGGCAAGATCCTCGAAGTCGACGGTGGACTGCAGGCCCCGAATCTGGAACTGGGCCTGCCCGATCTGTAGGAGACAACGCATGCGCGTGGTCCAGTGGAGTACCGGGAACGTCGGCCGCCACGCGCTGGCCGGGATCGACGCCCGTCCCGATCTCGAACTCGCCGGGGTCTGGGTTTCGAGCGAGGCCAAAGCGGGCGTGGACGCCGGGGAACTGGCCGGGCTCGGGCGCCCGCTCGGGGTCACCGCGACGACCGACGCGGACGCGCTCATCGCGCTGAAGCCGGACTGTGTCGTCTACACGGCGATGGCGGATGACCGGCTCGTCGAGGCCGTCGAGGACCTGAAGCGCTTCCTGCGCGCCGGGATCAACGTGGTGTCGAGCAGCCCGGTGTTCCTCCAGTACCCCGAAGGTGTCGTCCCGCCGGAGATGATCGAACCGATCCGCGAGGCGGCCCGCGAAGGCGGCGCGTCGCTGTGGGTCAACGGCGTCGACCCCGGTTTCGCCAACGACTGGCTGCCGCTGGTGCTCACCGGCGTGTGCGAACGGATCGACGAGGTGCGCTGCCTGGAGATCCTCGACTACTCCACCTACGACAACGGCAAGGTCCTGTTCGAAATCATGGGCTTCGGCCGCGAGATGGACGACCTGCCGCTGTTGCTGCAGCCCGGCGTCCTGTCGCTGGCCTGGGGCAGCGTCGTGCGGCAGCTCGCGGCGGGGCTGGACGTCGAGCTCGACACCGTCGAGGAGGTCTACGAACGGCTACCCGCGCCTGAGACATTCGAGATCGCCTCGGGGACGATCAAGGAGGGCACGGCGGCGGCGCTGCGGTTCGAGGTGCGCGGAATGCGTGGCGGGCGGCCGGTGTGCGTGCTGGAGCACGTCACGCGGCTGCGGTCCGACCTCGGCCCGGACTGGCCGCAGCCGTCCGGGCAGGGCTGCTACCGGGTGCAGGTGACCGGCGAACCCGAATACGTGCTCGACCTGCGGCTGCTCGGCACCGACGGCGACCACAACACGGCCGGGCTGAAGGCGACCGCGATGCGGCTGGTCAACGCGATCCCGGCGGTGGCGGCGGCTCCGCCTGGGCTGCTGACGGCGCTGGACCTACCGTTGGTGACGGGGCGGGGACTGGTCGCTCCCTGACCACGGGAGGTGCCACCGGATGCCATGAAAGGTCCTTTCATAGCAAATTTTGCAAGGGTCCCGGCAAAGTCGCATAGCTGCTGGTCGGCACTGTTCTCGATGGTCCGGATGTGGCATCGCTGATGCCCGCGGGGTCCGAGTGTGGAGGATTTGGGACGGTGAACGTCCCAAATCCTCCACACTCGAGGTACACCGGGTTCAGGGCCATGCCCCCTGAACCTCTGTTGACCAAGCTTCGCAACCGGGTACGACCCCGTGTCTATGAAGGAATTGGGACACTCAACGTCCCAATTCCTTCATAGACGTCTGCCTGCGCCATGACCAAGAGGTCCCCGACCTGCACGATCCCGACTTTGCCGGGCCCCTGCAAATTTTGCAAAGAAAGGACCTTTCATAGCGCGCGCGAAGGGTGAAGCGGCCTACTTCTCGGCCTCGGGCTTCGGGTCCTCGGTCGCCTTGTCGGCGGCGGAGTCGCGCACGGTGTCCGGGGCCGCCGCGACGTCCGCGTGCGCCTCGCCCTCGGGCCCCGAAGCGGCCACAGAGGCGCCCTCGCCGTCAGAGTCAGAGGCGGAAGCGTCCTCCCGCGGCACGTCCTTGCTCCACAGCGTTTCCGGAGCCTCCCGCGGCCCGCGCTTGGCGGCCAGCACGAAGTAGACGATCGCCGCGACGAACAACAGGATCGCAGTCCACACGTTGACCCGCAGGCCGAGGATGTGGTTCGCGCTGTCGGTGCGCATCAGCTCGATCCAGAACCGGCCGGCGGTGTATCCGGCGACGTACAGCGCGAACGCGCGGCCGTGGCCGAGGCGGAACTTCTTGTCCGCCCAGATGACCAGCAGCGCCACCCCGACGTTCCAGAGCAGCTCGTAGAGGAACGTCGGATGCACGGGGCTGTCCGGCAGCGGGACGTGCCCGATCGCGACGCCGTTCAGGAAGTCGTCCGGGTTGGTCGGGTTGTAGCGCTGGTAGATCTCCAGGCCCCACGGCAGGTCCGTGTGCGCGCCGTAGAGCTCCTGGTTGAAGTAGTTGCCGACCCGGCCGATGGCCTGCGCCAGCACGATGCCGGGCGCGAGCGCGTCGGCCATCGCGGGCAGCGGGATGCCCCGGCGGCGGCAGGCGATCAGCGCGCCGACCGCGCCCAGCGCGATGGCGCCCCAGATGCCGAGCCCGCCGTCCCAGATCTTCAGCGCGTTCAGCGGGTTCTTGCCCGGTCCGAAGTACAGCTGGTTGTCGGTGATGACGTGGTACAGCCGACCACCGATCAGGCCGAACGGCACGGCGAAGACGGCGACGTCGATGACGGTGCCCTTCGTGCCGCCTCGGGCGATCCACCGCCGCTCGCCCAGCCAGATCGCCGCGATGATGCCGGCGATGATGCACAGCGCGTATGCCCGGATCGGGACCGGCCCGATATGCCAGACGCCCTGGTCGGGACTGGGGATGGTCGCGAGGAACGCTGCCGAGGCGGTATTCACGTCGGCCACCGTAGCGCCTCCGCCGTGTCTTGGGAGCGTCAGCCCTCGACGGCGGCCAGATAGCCCGCGATCAGCGCGGACGCGACCTGCCCGACGGCGGTGTCCGGCGGCAGGAACACCTCGTCGTGCAGGCTCGGCGCGCCAGCGGTGTCACCGAGGCCGACGAACATCATCAGCCCGCGCGTCATCCCGCAGTAGTGCGCGAAATCGTCGGCGCCGAAGGACCGGAAGTCGGTGTCGACGCCCGACCCGGCCCGGACGAGCCGCCGGTGCGCGCGCTGGGTGAGCCCGGCGTCGTTGTGCAGCACGGGTTCGCACGGGTTGATCTCCAGTTCCGCGCGGCAGCCGTGCGCCTTCGCGGTGCCGTGGACGACCTCGGCGAGGCCCTCGAGAGCGAGGTCGCGGTCCTCGGCGCGCATCAGCCGCAACGAGCCCGACAGGCGGGCCTCGTTCGGCACGACGTTCGCCGTCCTCCCCGCTTCGATCCGGCCCACCGAGCAGACCGCCCCGAACACCGGATCGACCCGGCGGCTCGCGAGCTGCTGCAGGCTCACCACGATCTGGCTGAGCGTGAGGATCGGATCCCGCAGCAAATGCGGGTAGCCGGCGTGCCCGCCCTGGCCGCGAACGGTCACTTCGAACTCGTCGGTGGAGGCGTTGACCGGCCCCGGTACCGCCGAGACCACACCCGCCGCGAGCCGCGGCTGGACGTGCGCGCCGATCACCGTGTCGACGCCGTACTCGTGGAGCACGCCGGATTCGACGATGTCCAGCGCGCCGGACGGCGAGGTCTCCTCACGCGGCTGCAGGAGGGCGACGAGCGGCCGTGGCACGCCCACGACGGCCGCGGCACGGCAGGTGGCGACGAGCGCGGCCATGTGCACGTCGTGCCCGCACGCGTGCATCAGCGACGTCTCCGAAGCCCATGGGACCCTGGTGCGCTCGACGACGGGCAACGCGTCCAGTTCGGTGCGGAGCGCCACGGCCGGTCCCGCGCCGGTGCCGGGGAACAGCACGGCGCGGCCGGTCTTGGCGACCCGGACGCCCTCGTCACCGCCCAGCGCCTCGACGAGGACCCTGGTGGTGTCCTCTTCGTCCCCCGACGCGCGGGGATCGGCGTGCACCCGGTGCCGCAGTTCGATCGCGGACGGCAGCTCCGCCTCGACAGCTGACTCCCACCGGTCCTGCAGTTCGTCCAGTTCCGTCATGTCCCCTCCAGCCCGTACACCCGCTCCGCGTTGCGGTGGCACACGAGCGCGGTGATCCGTCGTGCGTCCACTTCGGACAGTACGTCCGAGGTGAGGCCCGCGTACAGGAAATCCGACAGTCCTGCCCGGAACAGTCCGGTGCCGAGGTGGTACAGCTCGGCGAGCCCGAACGCGTCCGTGGAGAACAGCAGTTTCCCGAACGGCACCAGCTCCATTGTCTCCGCGATGATCGCGGGCGCACGGTGACCGGCGTTGTGCGTCGCGAGTCCCACGTCGATGAACACGTGCTCGAAGACCTGCGCCAGATACGCGGCGTTCCGGTGGAAGGGGTAATTGTGCAGCAGCATGATCGGCACCCCGCGTGAGCGCGTCGCCCGCAACAGCCCGGTGAGCAGCAGCGGATCGCAGCGGTGCAGGTCCACGTCGGAGTCGCCGAAACCGACGTGGAACTGGATCGGCAGGGCCAGGTCGATCCCGGTCCAGACGAGGAACCGGTGCAGTACCTCGTCCGCGAGCCGGACCGGTTCACCGGCCTCGATCCGGGCGAGCCAGCGGCCCGCCGCGTCGGCGACCTCGGTGTCCGTCGGCCGGTCCCCCGCCAGGTCCAGGCCGACCCGGTAGGCGGCGATGGACTTGAACCCCACCGCCGTCGTCGCGCGTTTCGCCAGTTCCCCGGTGAACACCGAGGCGAACGAGGCGGCGGTGGTGGACTCCACGACGGCTTCGGCGACCTGTTCGAGCCGGACGATGTCGCGCGCACGCGCCCCGGACAGCGCCGCGAACTGCTCGGTCGTGGTCAGCGTGTCCGGCAGGAAACCGCCGTCGAGCAGGAACTCCGTCGTGCCGGTGGCGCGCAGGAACCGCGCGTTGACCTCGGCGGCGCCCAATTCGGCGCGGCGGGCCAGATAGGCATCGGCCGGGACATGCGGCGGCAGGCCGAGCACCGGCGCGCAGCGGGCGCGGACCGCGAGCCCGATCAGCGAGTCGAACAGGGTGGTGCCCAGCGAGGAGACGGTGTCGGCCTCGGTGAGCAGCTGTTCGAACTCGATCCGGCCGATGTCTCCGGTGACGACGCCGTGGCAGTGGTGGTCCACCAGCCGCGTCTCGGCCACGAACGGCAGAATCCCAGGTCCCGGCATGACGCGTCCCTTCTCGTGATCGACGAGTGCGCCCCACCCTAGGGATGGAATCCGGCATGGCAAGGGTGACCGTCCACTTTGGACGAACAGGCGCGGCACCGACCGGATGAAGAAACTGAAGGCCGTCCTCGTGACGGCCGCACTCGTGCTGACCGGGTTGGTCTCGACCGCCCCGCTGGCCAGTGCCGCTGTCGGCACCTGGACCGGGCTGAGCCCGACCACCGCGAAGCCTGGGTGCATTTCAGACCGGACCTCGACTCCGCCCACAGCGTCGCCGGATTCACCTGGTACACCAGCTTCTCCTCGTCGCCGCTGTCCATCACCGAGTGCTGAACCGAAGTCGCCAGACAGAGCGAAAGGGCCCTTCATCGCGAGAGATGCGGTGAAGGGCCCTTTCGGCTCACGTCAGATCAAGCGGGGGCGACGGTCTTCCGCACACCCGCGGACAGTTCGGCCGAAAGCTCCCGAACCGCGTCCAGGCCGCTCGCGGCCGCTGTCACCAGCGCCGAGCCGACGATGACGCCGTCGGCGAAGCCGGCGACCTGGGCCGCCTGCTCGCCGGAACGGACGCCGAGCCCGACACCGATCGGCAGGTCCGTATGCGCCCGGGTCCGCGCGACCAGGTCCTCGGCGTGCACGCCGACCTGGTCACGGGCGCCGGTCACACCCATCACCGCGGTGGCGTACACGAAACCCGAAGCCGCCTCGACGGTCTTCGCGATCCGCTCCTCCGAGGAAGACGGCGCGACCAGGAAGATCCGGTCCAGACCGTGCTGCTCGGAGGCGGCCATCCACTCGTCGGCCTCGTCCGGGATCAGGTCCGGGGTGATCATCCCGAGCCCGCCCGCGGCGGCGAGGTCCCGCGCGAAGCGGTCGACGCCGTAGCGGTGCACCGGGTTCCAGTACGTCATCACGACGGCTTTGCCGCCGCGCGACGACACCGACTCGACGACCTCGAACAGATGCTTGAGCTTGAAACCACTGGAGAGCGCGCTCACCGACGCGGCCTGGATGGTCGGGCCGTCCATCACCGGGTCGGAGTAGGGCACGCCCACCTCGACCAGGTCGGCGCCGCCGTCGATCACCGCGGCGAGCAGGTCCTTCGACCCGTCGACCGTCGGGAAGCCCGCCGGGAGGTACCCGATCAGCGCTCCGCGACCCTCCGCGCGCGTCGCCGCGAAGAGCTCTTTCAAGCCGCTCATGCGTTCTCCACCAGGCCGAAGTACTTCGCGGCGGTGTCCATGTCCTTGTCGCCACGACCGGACAGGTTCACGATGATCAGCCCCTCCGGGCCGAGTTCGCGACCCAGCACCAGCGCACCGGCCAGCGCGTGCGCCGATTCGATCGCCGGGATGATGCCCTCGGTGCGTGAAAGCAGCTTGAACGCGTCCATCGCCTCGGCGTCGGTCACCGGCCGGTACTCGGCGCGGCCGCTGTCCTTGAGCCACGAGTGCTCGGGGCCGACGCCCGGGTAGTCGAGGCCCGCGGAGATCGAGTGCGACTCGACGGTCTGGCCGTCCTCGTCCTGCAGCAGGTACGTCATCGCGCCGTGCAGGCTGCCCGGGGTGCCCTTGGTCAGCGTGGCGCCGTGGCGGTTGCCCTCGATGCCTTCGCCGCCCGGCTCGAGGCCGACGAGGCGGACCTCCGGGTCGTCGATGAAGCCGTGGAAGATGCCGATCGCGTTCGATCCGCCGCCGACGCAGGCCGCGACGGCGTCCGGCAGGCGTCCGGCCTGCTCCAGGATCTGGGCGCGGGCCTCCTCGCCGATGATCTTGTGGAAGTTCCGCACCATCATCGGGAACGGGTACGGGCCCGCCGCCGTGCCGAACAGGTAGTGCGTGGTGTCGGCGTTGGCGACCCAGTCCCGCAGCGCCTCGTTGATCGCGTCCTTGAGCGTGCGCGAACCGGTCTTCACCGGGACGACCTCGGCGCCGAGCAGCTTCATACGGGCGACGTTCAGCGCCTGCCGCTCGGTGTCGACCTCGCCCATGTAGACGAGGCATTCCAGGTCCAGCAGCGCGCAGGCGGTGGCGGTGGCCACACCGTGCTGCCCGGCCCCGGTCTCGGCGATGACCCGCTTCTTGCCCATCCGTTTGGTGAGCAACGCCTGGCCGAGCACGTTGTTGATCTTGTGCGAACCGGTGTGGTTCAGATCCTCGCGCTTGAGGAAGACCCGGGCGCCACCGGCGTGCTCACCGAAGCGCTTGGCCTCGGTGAGCAGGGACGGGCGGCCGGCGTAGTCACGCAGCAGGCGCCGGAACTCGTTGACGAAGTCCGGGTCGGTCCTCGCCTTGTCGTATTCCGCCGCGACCTCGTCGATGACTCCGATCAGCGCCTCGGGCATGAACCGGCCGCCGTACGGGCCGTAGTAGCCCCGGCCGTCCGGGTCGTGCTCGCCGTGCGGCGTTTCGGTGTACTCCACGCTCATCGAGAAGGCCTCGGGCAAGCGGGGTGCGAACCGGCGGTCACGAGCTTGACCAGCGCGCCCTTCGGGTCGCCGGACGCGACGAGCCCTTCGCCCACGAGGACGGCGTCGGCGCCGTGACCCGCGTAGGACATCAGGTCACCGGGGCCGCGGACACCGGACTCGGCGATCTTGAAGACGTCCATCGGCAGGCCCGGGGCCAGCCGCGAGAAGACGTCCCTGTCGACCTCGAGGGTGTGCAGGTTGCGGGCGTTGACGCCGATCACCTTCGCGCCGGCTTCGAGGGCCTTGTCGGCCTCTTCGGCGTTGTGGATCTCGACCAGCGCGGTCATCCCGAGGGATTCGACCCGGTCCAGCAACGCGATCAGGGCGTTCTGCTCCAGTGCCGCCACGATCAGCAGGACCATGTCCGCGCCGTGCAGCCGCGCCTCGTGGACCTGGTACGGGCTGACGATGAAGTCCTTGCGCAGCACCGGGATGTCGACCGCCGCGCGGACCGCGTCGAGGTCGGCGAGCGAACCGCCGAACCGTCGCTGCTCGGTCAGCACGCTGATCACCCGGGCTCCGCCGTCGGCGTAGTCCTTCGCCAGCGCGGCCGGGTCCGGGATCTCGGCCAGATCGCCCTTGGACGGGCTGCGCCGCTTCACCTCGGCGATGACGCCGATGCCGGACTCCCGCAGGGCCGCGAGCACGTCACGTGGGGGCGCGACCTGGGTCGCGCGCTTCTTCAGTTCGTCGAACGGCAGAGCCGCCTCGCGCTCGGCGAGATCGGCACGGACGCCGGCGACGATGTCTTCGAGCACGCTCACCGGCGGACCTCACCGGCTGTCGTACTCACGGATTCCTTCGCAAGGTCGCTCACAAAAACCTTCCCCTTCCCGCCGAAACGATGCTAACCCCCGCACGAATACGGCCTGGTTCCGGGTATGTCCGTTACTCCGAATGCCCACCGTGTCATCTTTGCCGGGAAAGATCTCCGAAACCCGCGAATTCCGCTGTCGTCACCGGGTCGCCGTGGGATCTTCGCCTTCGGACAGCGCCTCCCACAGTTCGGTCTCCGGATCCTTCGAGGCCCGCTTCTTCGCCCCCGGCGCCGAATACTTCGCGCCGAGGCGCGGCATCCGGCCCGCGCCCTTGATGGCTGCCAACCCGCCGGCGGTCACGAGAATTCCCCCGAGGATCGCCAGTCCCCTCGCTCCCACCATCTGGACGACGGGCAGACCGTCGGCGAATCCGGTGAACGCGCCACCGACCACGCCGATCCACACCGCCGCCACGCCCGCCACCGCGAGTACCACGCCGAGCACCCGGCGTGGCCAGCCGCCGGTGGCGATCAGTCCCGCCGTACCCGCCAGCGCCAGCAGGGCGAGCGGAATCAACGCAACCGCGCGCTGTGACCCGGTTTCGGTGTACAGCACCGTGCCGCGCACGCCGCCGTCGCGGAACTCCGCGAACCACACCAGCCGAGAGGATCCCCACAGCGCGACCGCGCCGAGCAGCAGGCCGGCCACGGCGATCCACAGTGGACGTTTGGCCTGCTTCGCCCGAGGTGCGGCGCCTTCCGGGGCCTCAGACACGAGTGCGGTCACCCTCCGGGTCGAGTTCGTCAGCCGCGATCATCGTCTGCGCCGCCGCGACGGCGGACAGCACGGTGCGGGCCTTGTTGAGCGACTCGTTGTCCTCGTAGTCGGCCACCGAGTCGGCGACCACGCCGCCACCCGCCTGGACGTACGCGACACCGTCCTTCATCAGTGCGGTGCGGATCGCGATCGCGGTGTCGGCGTCCCCGGCGAAGTCGAGGTAGCCCACGACGCCGCCGTAGAGCGCCCTGCGGGTCGGCTCCAGCTCCTCGATCAGCTGCATCGCGCGGACCTTCGGCGCGCCAGAGAGCGTCCCGGCCGGGAAACAGGCGGCGACCGCGTCGAAGGCCGTCTTGTCGTCGAGGAGTTCGCCGGTGACCGTCGAGACGATGTGCATGACGTGGCTGTAGCGCTCGACGTCGAAGAAGTCGACGACGCGCACGGTGCCGGGCTTGCAGACCTTGCCGAGGTCGTTGCGGCCGAGGTCGACGAGCATCAGGTGCTCGGCGCGTTCCTTCTCGTCCGCGAGCAGGTCCTTGGCCAGCTGCGCGTCCTCTTCCGGGTCGGCGCCGCGCCAGCGGGTGCCCGCGATCGGATGGGTGGTCGCGCGGCCGTCCCGGACGGTGACCAGCGACTCCGGGCTGGAGCCGACGATGTCGAAGCCCTCCAGGCGCAGCAGGTACATGTACGGGCTCGGGTTGGACGTGCGCAGCACCCGGTAGACGTCGAGCGCGTCGGCCTCGGTCTCGATCTCGAACCGTTGCGACGGCACGATTTGGAACGCTTCACCCGCCTTGATCGCCTCGACGGCCTTTTCGACGGCCGCGTGGAAGTCCGGCTTGGACCGGCGGCGCGTGAATTCGGGCGCGGGGCGGTCGAAGACGGCCGCCGTGGCCGGGGCGGCGACGTGCAGTTGCTTGGTCATCGCGTTGAGGCGCGCGACGGCGTCGTCGTACGCCGCGTCGACCCGCTCGGGCGAGTCGTCCCAGTTGACCGCGTTGGCGATCAGCGTGACCGTGCCCTCGTGGTGATCGAAGGCGGCGAGGTCGGTCGCCAGGAGCATGGTGAGCTCGGGGATGTCGAGGTCGCGCTCGGCGAGTTCGGGGAGCCGTTCGAGCCAGCGGACGGCGTCGTAGCCGATGTAGCCGACCATCCCGCCGGTGAGCGGTGGCATGCCGGGCAGCTGCTCGGTGTGGAGCGCGGCGACGGTCTCGCGCAGCACGGTGAGCGGATCGCCCTCGGCGGGCAGGCCGACCGGAGGGGTGCCCGTCCAGACGGCTTTACCGTCACGCACGGTCAGCGCGGCGGGGCTGTCGACGCCGATGAACGACCATCGGCTCCAGGAAGCGCCGTTCTCCGCCGATTCGAAGAGGAACGTTCCCGGCCGGTCGGCGGCGAGCTTGCGGTAGACCCCGATGGGGGTCTCACCGTCGGCGAGCACGCGACGGACGACTGGGATGACGCGACGGCCCTCGGCGAGCGCGCGGAACTCGTCGCGCGAGGGGCTGACCGAGCCGAGCCCCGATGGGCTGGCGTGTGCGGCGCTGACCATGTCGCTCATTGTGCTGCAACGGCGGACGGCGCCGGGACCGGGGGCAAAATTCAAGTATTGTTGAATTTTGCGGCGGCTCCGTTCATGATGGCGCCATGGCTGCTGAGGACACTACCGTCCGGCGTCGGGGACGGCGGCCGGGCGGACAGGACACCCGCACCGCGCTGATCGAAGCGGCGCGCGCGGTGTTCGGCGAGAGCGGCTTCGACGGCGCGACCGTGCGGGCGATCGCGACCCGCGCCGGGGTCGACGCGGCGATGGTCAACCACTGGTTCGGCAGCAAGGAAGGGCTGTTCGCCCAAGCCGTGCTGAAACTGCCGTTCGACCCGCACGCACTGCTCGCGGACCTGCAAGACGGGCCGGACGAGGAGTTCGGCGAGCGGATCGTACGCACCTTCCTCACCCGATGGGACGGTGCGGGCGGTGACGTGTTCCAAGCGCTCGTCCGCAGCGTCGCCGGACACGAACAGGCCGCGGCCGTGCTGCGCGGGTTCTTCCAGAACTTCTTCACGAAGGTGATCGGCGGCATCGGCTCGGACCGTGTCGAGCTGCGGACTTCGCTCTGCGCCTCGCAGCTCGTCGGGATGGGGCTGGTGCGGTACGTCGCGAAGTTCGAGCCCATGGCGACGAGCGAGATCGAGCCGCTGGTGACCGCAATCGCGCCGACCGTGCAGCGGTACCTGACGGGGAACATCGACTGACTCAGTCGGGCGCGCTGGGCGAGCCCGGGGCCTCGGCGGACAGTGTGCCCTCACTGTGTGGATTTTGGTGCGACAGATGACCCGAAATCCACACAGTCCCGCACGACAGTCCCTGTGACGACCAGACCCGAAGAGGGTGTGTGGAAACAGGGACACTCAACGCCCCCCAATCCTCCGTCGTCGATCCCGGCATCCGCTGAACCGTCACCTTCACGCAGGTCACGCACAGAGAGCCCTACCTCGGCAATCGTCAGTCCGTGTCCGGTTCGATTTCTTTGACGGGAACGGTGTGGAGCCGGTCCTTGAAGAAACGGCCGCGCGGGAAGATCACGATCATGTCCGTTTCCTCGCCGCCGATGAAAACGGGAACTTTCTCGAGCCCCGCGAAACGAGGAGCGATCCGCAGCGACCGTCGTGTTTGGAGCAGCTTGTAATCGCGCCCGAGATAGACGTCGACCCTGGGGAACAACCAGCCGGGCCGCACGGTCGCCGTCGCCTCGCGCAGGCCGGTCTTCTCGGCGGACCGACGGCGGCTCTTCCAGAGCCAGGCGGCGTACAGGCACGCCGGAATACCGTAGATGGCCGCCAAAGACAGCGGGACCAGCACCTCGAATCGGCGATCTTCCGAAACAATTTGACACACAACGAAGTAAGCGGTCCAGAACACCGCAAAAGCCGTTGCCCGTTGTTCGAAGAGCGACAGTTTTTCGATCAGCGGGATGGCCACGTCATCGTGTAGCTCCGACGTGTCAAAGTCTTCGGTTCCTGAATCGGACCGAGGCCGACCGGCGACGCGCGGACGCCGTCTCGGACGGTCGCGATCGGCCGATCTTCTTCCCGGTTTCATGCGCTGAGGTTAATCGGGAACCGCGGCTTTTCCGGACAACGAGTTCCCTCTCGCTCCAGGGCAACCGGACGCGCCCGGCGAGCGTGCAAGTGAGCAGGCGCCTCAGCCCGCGATCAGGACCGCGATCAGCGCCAGCGTGCCGGGAACCACCTGCACGAAGAAGATCTTCTTGCTCGCCGTCACCGTCCCGTAGAGCCCGGCCACGATCACGCAGGCGAGACCGAAGATCTTGAACTGCCACGCCGTGCTCCCGGTCGCGATCAGCCCCCAGATGAGCGCCGCGGCGAGGAAACCGTTGTACAGCCCCTGATTCGCCGCGAGCGTCGAAGTCTCCTTCGCGAACTCCTCGGTGGTGCCGAAGGAAGCGCGGGCGCGCGGCGTGGTCCACAGGAACATCTCGAGCACGACGATGTACAGGTGGATCAGGGCGACGATGCCGACCAGCACGTTGGCGACGACGTTCACAGGTTCTACTCGCTCTCGTCGGCCAGCAGCAGCCGTTCGTCGGTGTCGAAACAGGTGTGCGTGCCGGTGTGGCAGGCCGGGCCGGTCTGGTCGACGCGCAGCAGGACGGTATCGCCATCGCAGTCGATCCGCACCTCGCGCACGTGCTGGACGTGGCCTGAGGTCTCGCCCTTGACCCACAGTTCCTCGCGGCTGCGCGAATAGTAGGTCCCGCGCCGCGTGGTGAGGGTGCGCTCCAGCGCCTCGTCGTTCATCCACGCCATCATCAGGACGTCCGATGTGGAGTGTTCGACGACGACGGCGGCGATCAGCCCGTCGGCGTTGCGTTTCAAGCGGTCCGAGAGGGCGGGATCAAGCGTCATTCGTGGCTCCGAGCAGGTACCGTTTCACCGGCATCGAGTTGAGCAGGACCGCGGCGTAGATGTACCCGGCGAAGAGGATCCCGGAGACGATTTTCACCCAGAAGAGTTCCGCCGCCAGCATGGACAGCGCGTGCAGCAACGCGAACAGGAAACTGACGCCGAAACCGGCGAACCGCGCCGACGCCATCCGCAGCACCAGTCCGGCCACGACGAGCCCGCCGAGGAGCAGCGCCGTCCCCGGCAGCAGGAACGTCCGCGCGGAGGAGTACGGCGCGAACATGAGGATCCCGGCCATCGCCACGTACCCCAGGCCCAGTCCGAGCAGCAGCGCGCAGACGACCTTGACCTCGGTGGCGACCTTCCACTTGTTCAAGATCACCGGACCACGACTCCCCCTGCGCGCAGCGCGCCCTTGACCTCGCCGATCTTCAACTGTCCGAAGTGGAACACGCTGGCGGCGAGCACCGCGTCCGCGCCTGCCTCGACGGCGGGCAGGAAGTGTTCGAGCGCGCCGGCGCCGCCGCTGGCGATCACCGGGACGCGGACCGCCCGGCGCACCTGGGTCAGCAGTTCGAGATCGAAGCCGTTCTTGGTGCCGTCGGCGTCCATCGAGTTGAGCAGGATCTCGCCGACGCCGAGTTCTTCGCCGCGCGCGGCCCATTCGACGGCGTCGATGCCGGTGCCGCGGCGACCGCCGTGCGTGGTCACGTCGAATCCGGACGGCGTCGGCTCGGTCCCCTCGGGAACACGGCGGGCGTCCACCGACAGGACGACGCACTGCGCGCCGAACCGGCGGGACGCCTCACGCAGGAACTCCGGCCGCGCGATGGCCGCGGTGTTGATGCTCACCTTGTCCGCGCCCGTGCGCAGCAGCCGGTTGACGTCGTCGTTCGTGCGCACGCCGCCACCGACGGTGAGCGGGATGAACACCTGCTCGGCGGTCCGGCGGACGACGTCGAAGGTGGTCTCGCGGTCCCCGGAGGAGGCCGTGACGTCGAGGAACGTGAGCTCGTCGGCGCCCTCGGCGTCGTACAGGCGGGCGAGCTCGACGGGGTCGCCGGCGTCGCGCAGGTCGGCGAAGTTGACGCCCTTCACCACTCGGCCCGCGTCGACGTCGAGACACGGGATGACCCTGACTGCGACAGACATGGGGACAAGCGTAGTCAAGGGCGTTCTAAGCTCGCGGAATGGCACAGGCGGGGCGGCGGCCGGGGCAGACCGAGACGCGGGAGGTCATCCTCGACGCGGCGCGGCGCAGGTTCGCCGAACAGGGGTACGACGGGGCGACCGTCCGCGCCATCGCGGCCGACGCCGGGGTCAACGCCGCGCTGCTGCACCACTTCTTCGGCACCAAGCAACGGCTCTTCGCCGCGTCGATGAACCTGCCGGTCGACCCCGGCGAACTGGTCCCCCGCATCCTCGACGGCCCCGAGGACGAGATCGGCGAACGGCTCGTCCGCGCGTTCCTCGGTCTCTGGCAGGCTCCGGACGGCCGCGCGCCGTTCCTGGCGATGATCCGGTCCGCGACCACCAACGACCAGGTCGCGACCATGATGCGGCAGTTCCTGGAACGGGCGGTGCTGGCGAAGGTCGCCGAGGCGCGCGGGATACCGAAGGTCCGGGTGGCCGGAGTCGCCGCGCAGATGATCGGGTTCGCGCTGCTTCGCTACGTCATCGGGCTCCCGCCACTGGTCAACGCGTCGGAGGACGAGGTCGTCGCGATGCTGGCGCCGGTCGCGCAGTACTACCTGACCGACGGCGTTCACCGGCCGGACACCCGGCGCGGCTAACTTCCCCGCGTGCGCATCGCTGCTCTCCTCCCCTTGCCACTGCTGGCGGCCTCCCTCCTCGCCGGTTCCCCGGCCGAAGCGAGTCCCGACCCTTCGCCGGTGGCACAGACCAGGGCGTTCGTCGACGACGCGGGCGCGGACCCGGCGAACGCCGACGCCGACGACCCGGCGATCTGGGTCCACCCCACCGATCCGGAGCGGAGCGTCGTCCTCGGCACGCTCAAGGAAGGCGGGCTGGCCGCGTTCGATCTGAGGGCGAGGCAACTCCAGCTGCTCCCGGTCGCGAAGGCGCCCACCGAGGACGCGGCGCCCAGCCGGTTCAACAACGTCGACGTCGTCGGCGATCTCGCCGTGGTGAGCGACCGCGGCCGGGACCGCGTCCGCGTCTACCGGATCGACCCCGCCGGCGCGGCGGCCGGATCGCGGGTACTCCGGGACGTCACGGATCCTTCCGCCGCACCGGTCTTCTCCGCGTCGGAGTCCGAAGTGGACGAACAGCGGACGGCGCCGATCGGCACGATCGACCTGCCGTCGGAGTTCCGGCTGCCGACCGGGAAGACCTGGTCGCCATGCGGCGAACCGGACGAGCGCCCGCAGCTGGAAGGTTCGGTCCTCGACGTCGAACACCGCGTGCTCTACACCGCGCAGGAGGACGTCGGTATCTGGCGGATCCCCGTGAGCGGCAACGGTTTCGGCCGTCCCGAGCTGATCGACAAGGTCCGTTCGTTCGGGGTGCCGCAGCGCTTCGACGAAGCCACCGAGGAATGCGTCGCCGACGGGCCCGATCCCGGTTTCGGCGGCAAGTGGCTGACGGCCGACGCGGAGGGGCTGACGCTGGCCGACGGCAAACTGCTCGCGTCGAGCCAGGGCGACTCGCGGTTCGTGATCTACGACCGCGCCGGCCGCAACACCCCGCGCCGCGATTTCCGGATCGTCGCCGGGCGCGGTACCGACTCGGTCGAGCACTCCGACGGTGCCGCGATCACCACCCGGCCGCTGGGCCCGCTGTTCCCGCACGGCCTGCTGGTGGTGCACGACGGCGAACGCCGTCCGGCGGCCACCGGCCCCTCCGGCGAGGAACTGGCGACGACCGGTTTCGCCTTCGTCCGGCTGGAGACCGCCCTGCGGTGACCGCGTTCACCGAGAAAGTTCCGCTCCCGATGCATCAGCCAGGTGGTCTCGCGCGTCATTAGGGTCGAGACCACCGGCTGAGGGGGAACACGTGCCTGCGACCTTCGACGAGTTCGTCGCGGATCGCCTGGACGGGCTCCTGCGCTACGCGACCGTCCTGACCGACGATCCGTATCTGGCGCAGGACATCGTGCAGGAGGTACTGCTGCGGGCTCAGCAACGCTGGCCGAAGATCGACTCGCCGCCGACGTACGTCCGCCGGATGGTGACCAACGAGTACCTGTCGTGGCGTCGGCGCCTCGCGGTCCGCCGCGTGGTGCCGTCTTCGCCGGAAGTCCTCGATCTGGTGAGCCCGCCGGTCTCCGATCACGCCATCGAGTACGACGAACGCGACGCGATGCTGGACAGGCTCGCGAAGCTCCCGCGCAAACAACGTGCCGCGATCGTGCTCCGCTACTACGAGAACTACTCCGACGAGGAGATCGGCGCGGTACTCCGCTGCGCGACGTCGACCGTGCGCAGCCAGATCTCGCGCGCGCTCGCCGCGCTGCGGGAAACCGGCCCGGCCACACCTGTTCAGCCCACGGGAGCGCGCAAATGACCCGACTGAGTGAAGAAAACACCGAGGACCTCATCCGGGAGAGCCTCGAACGCCTGGCGACGCGGGCACCCGACGGGTCCGAGATCCGTGACGCGCTGAACCAGCGCTCGCGAAGCCGTCCGAAGATGGCCTTGGCACTGGTCGCGGCGGCGGTCGCGATCATCGCGCTCGGGGTGCCGCTGGGGCTGCGGGCCTACACCGCCGTCCCCCCGGCTTCGCAGGTGAACGCCGACTGGGCGGTGCTGCCCTATAAGCCGGGGTGGCTGCCCGACGGTTTCAAGGAGACCCTGCGGGCCGCGAAGCCGCACCCCGCGCCGCAGACGCGGGAGTGGAGCGCCGGCGAACAGGGTCAGATCCAGCTGACCAGCACCCCGCTGGCCAAGGGCGGCGGGCCGTGGACGATCGCGCCCGCGCCCAACCAGATCATCGTGCACGGCCGGGTCGGCATGGCGGCGGAGGTCTACGGCCAGGGGCTGCTGCTGACCTGGTCGCCCGACGACGTCTACCTGTTGAACTTGAGGTTGCTCAACGTCAAGGACCCGCGCGCGGTCGGCCAGCGGGTCGCCGACGAGATGGTCAAGGACGACCGTGCCCGGGTGTCTGGCGAATTGCGGTTCGGCAAGCTGCCCGACGACCTGGAGTTGTCCGGGGTCAGCACGTTCATGACGGTCGGCGGGGGTGCGACCGATCTCGAAGCCACCCGTGCCGGGCAGCCCACGGCGGCGGCGGTCGTCACGGCGTCGCTCCGAGCCGAACGGCCGGACAACGGCGACGCCACGCCCGTGCCGCTCAGGGTCCGGGGCCTCGACGGTTTCGCCCTGCCGCCGAGGGAAGGCAGGCTCGGGCACCAGGACGAAACGGTCGCCGTCCAGGTGGAAGGCGGGCGGTGGCTCATCGTGTCGGGGAAACGGGACCGGGCCACCCTGCTCGACATCGCGAACGGCGTTCAGCTGATCCCCGGCGACTACGGCTGGTTCGGGAAGGTGCCGGAATAGCGGCGGGCGGGCACGGGTTGTCGACGGCATGACGGACACCTACCGCTCCATCGCGTTCACCGAATACGGCGACTCCGGCGTTCTTCGCGTCGTCGAGCGGGAGCTTCCCGAGCCCGGCCCCGGCCAGGTCAGGATCGCCGTCCGCGCCGCGGGCGTGAACCCGATCGACTGGAAGATCCGGGCCGGGCTGATGGCCGAGGTGTATCCGACCACCTTCCCCGCGGTCCCGGGTGGGGACGTCGCCGGCGTGGTGGACGCCGTCGGCGAAGGCGTGTCCGGGTTCGCCGTCGGCGACGAGGTCCTCGGCAGGGGGATCGGCGGGTACGCGGAGTTCGTGCTCGCGGATCCGGCCGGCCTGACCCGCAAGCCGGAGGCGCTGTCCTGGGAGCTGGCCGCCGCGTTGCCCGTCGTCGTCACCACCGCCTATCGCGCGCTCAACCTGCTGGACCTCGCTGAGGGCGAGACGCTGCTCATCGATGGCGCGGCGGGCGGTGTCGGGACGATCGCCGTCCAGCTCGCCGTCGCGCGCGGGCTCACCGTCGTCGGCACCGCGAGCGAAGCGAACCACGAATACTTGCGGTCGTTGGGCGCCATCCCGGTGAAGTACGGCGAAGGGCTGGAAGAGCGCGTACGCGCTGTCGCGCCGCAGGGCATCGACGCGTCCTTCGACACCTCCGGCCGGGGCTCGCTGGCCGCCCTGGTCGAGCTGACCGGTGGTCCGAAGCGCGTCGTCACCATCGCCGCGCCGGACGCGGCCGACCACGGCGTCCACTTCACGTCGGGCGGCCCGGCCGAGCAGGTCCCCGGCGCACTGGCCGAAGGTGCCGCGCTCGCCGCCGAAGGCAAGCTCGACCTGCCGATCGCCCGGGTCTACCCGCTCGCCGAAGCGGGCGCGGCCCAGGACGAGAGCGAAGCGGGCCACGTCCGGGGCAAGCTCGTCCTGGTGCCGTGAGCCTCCCCGCGGCGGCGAGCTGGCGGCATCAGGATTCCAGAACCGGCCTCGAAGTCGCGTTCTTCACCGGGCACGACGGCGGCTGGCGGATCAACGGCGCCACGACGGCCGTCGAGGACGGCGAGGGGCGATGGCGCGTGGACGGTGTGCCCGATCCGCGCCTCGACGGCTGCTTCGACGTGGACCTCGAGTCGTCGTCGATGACGAACACCCTGCCGGTGCACCGGCTCGGCCTCGCGGTGGGCGCGGCCGCGGAAGCGCCCGCCGCGTACGTCCGTGCGGGCGACCTCGCCGTGGAGCGGCTGGAGCAGCGCTACGAGCGGATCGGTGACCACGATTTCGCTTATACGGCACCGGTTTTCGCTTTCTCCTGCGTCCTGCGCTACGACGAGCAGCTGCTGGTGGTCGACTACCCGGGTATCGCGGTCCGGCTGCCCTGAACCACACCCCTCTTGACTCGGGGTTCTCAACGGGCGCAGAATTAAACGCATGACTAATTCCGCGATCTCCGTGACCGGCCTGCGAGTCGTCCGCGGCGGGCGCGAGGTCATCAGGAACATCGGATTCGAGACGCCGCGCGGCCGGATCACCGGCCTGCTCGGCCCGAGCGGCTGCGGCAAGACGACGCTGATGCGCGCGATCGTCGGCGTGCAGATCGTCGCGGGCGGCGAGGTCACCGTGCTCGGCCATCCGGCAGGCAGCCCGCCGCTGCGGCGGCTGATCGGCTACGCCACCCAGAACCCGGCCGTCTACGCCGATCTCACCATCACGGAAGCCTTGCGCTACTTCGCTTCCGTCCTCCGCGCGCCGGTGTCCGATGTGGACAGGGTGATCGGCGAGGTCGGGCTCGCCGACCATGCGGGCAAACTGGTCGGCGCACTGTCGGGCGGCCAGCACAGCCGCGCCAACCTCGCCGTCGCGCTGCTCGGGAAACCCGGACTGCTCGTCCTCGACGAACCGACCGTGGGTCTCGATCTCGTGCTCCGCGACGAACTCTGGGCACTGTTCCGCCGCCTCGCCGACGGCGGGGCGACACTGCTCGTGTCCAGCCACGTCATGGACGAGGCCGCGCGATGCGACCGCCTGCTGCTCATGCGCGAGGGCCGGATCCTCGCCGACGACACCCCGGCCCAGCTGCGCGAGCGCACCGGCACAACCGATCTGGAGCAGGCGTTCCTGCGCCTGGTCCGCGCGACGTCGAATTCGGCGGTGACCCCGTCGTGAATCCCGCGCTGACGCTGGCCACGGCGCGTCGCATCCTCCTTCAGCTACGGCACGACCCCCGCACCGTCGTGATGCTGATCGCCGTCCCGTCGCTGTTGATGGTGCTGCTGCGTTTCGTCTTCAACTCCGAACCGGTCTTCAGCCACGTCGCTCCGGCGCTGCTCGGCGTCTTCCCGTTCACGATCATGTTCCTGATCACCTCGATCACCACGCTGCGCGAACGCACCACGGCGACGCTGGAACGCCTGATGACTCTGCCGATCGGCAGACTGGACCTGCTCTTCGGCTACGCGATCGCGTTCGGCTCGATCGCGGTCGTGCAGGTCGGCGTCGCGGCCGGGATCTCGCTCGCCTGGCTGGGCCTCGACATCGCGGGGTCGATCGGGATGCTGCTGCTCATCGCCGTCCTCGACGCCCTGCTCGGGATGGCGCTCGGCCTGTTCGTGAGCGCGTTCGCGCGGACGGAGTTCCAGGCGGTGCAGTTCATGCCGCTGTTCGTGCTGCCGCAGATCCTGCTGTGCGGATTGTTCGTGCCGCGCGACCAGATGGGCTGGTTGCTGAACCGGCTTTCGGACGTGATGCCGCTTTCGTACGCCGTCGAGGCGCTCACCCGCGTCACCACTTCGGGGACCGTGGACACGACGCTGATCCGGAACCTGATCATCGTCGGCGCGAGCGCCCTCGTCGCGTTGATACTCGGCGCGGCGACGCTGCGCCGCCGCACGCCCTAGACTCTCCACATGGGATCGGAGTTCGAGCGGCTCGCCGCCGAGAAGTATGTCGTCCTGACCACCTTCCGCAAGAACGGCACGCCGGTGCCGACGCCGATCTGGCTGGCGGGCGACGGCGGCGAACTGGTGTTCTGGTCCGAGCGGAAGGCGGGCAAGATCAAGCGCATCCGCAATAGCGGCCGCGTCGAGGTCCAGGCCTGCGACCTCCGCGGCACCAAGACCCATGGCGCCGTCGTCGCGGGCGAGGCCCGGCTGCTGGACCTCGGCGAAACCGAACGCGTGCGCAAGGTGATCGCGCGGAAGTACGGGATCGTCGGGCAGGTCACGATGTTCTTCAGCAAGCTGCGGGGCCCGAAGGACCGGACGGTGGGGATCGCGGTCAAGCTGGCGGAGTAGACCCACCAGCCTCGTGAGCGGTTATGTCGCGAAAGCCAGGCGAATTCACTCGGTCGTCGCAACACCCTCTGTGAGCTGGGAGTTTGTGATGTCGGGTGGATTGTTGTTGGCGCGGGCGG